>NZ_VFMQ01000001.1:903009-1204012 GCF_006715175.1 Curtobacterium citreum
AGGCGCGTGCTGACCGTGTACGTCCTGGCTCGACCGTCCTCGCGCCGGACCGGCACGAGCTCCTCCTCGAGCTCGGCGCCGTCCAGGGTCCGCCGCACGAGCGACCCGACCCCGTCCGCCGTGGTGCGGGCGGCGAGGTCCCGGGCGGCCGCGCCGCTGCGCCCGGCGTTCGTGACCGTGGTGTTCCCCTCGGCGTCGAAGGCGAGCACGTCGAAGTCCACCGAGTCGAGCACCGCGCGGACGAGTTCCTCGCGCGCGGTGACCTCGCCGAGGCGCCGACGGAGCAGTTCGGCCTGGTCGTGCAGGAGCGCCTGCCGGGCTCGGGCACGGCGAGCCAGGGCGGCCGCGGTCCCGCTGACCGCGGCGATCACGAGGGGGAGTGACACCAGCCGGGCGGTGTCGCCGGAGTCGATCGTCACCCACTCGCCGGGCGCGCCGACCCAGAGCAGGCCGACCGTGAACGCCGTGGTGGTCGCCGCACCGGGGAAGCCGAACGCGTACCCGGCCCACAGCGCGGGGAGTGTGAACAGCGCGCTGATCCCGACCGACGGCACGTCCCCGCGGATCAGGGCGATCGCGGCGACGTCGACGGCGAGCACGGCCGCGAACCACCGCGGGTCGACGGTCGTGGGGACCGCGGCCGCGACCGCGAGGGCCGCCAGCGGCAGCGCGGTCCCCAGGGCGGCGAGCACCCCGACCGACTCGCGGTCGACGACGAGCACGAAGGCGACGACCGGCATGATCCCGGCCACCACGGCGAGCTGGTTGCGGAACGCCCGCAGGCCAGCCCGCTCGTCCCGGTCCGTGCGCGTCCCCATGTGGACATGCTGGCACGCGCGCGGCGTGGGAGGATCGTCCGGTGCACCAGGAGTCCCGACCCGTCGCCGTCGTCATCGCGGCCATGAGCGAGGAGCTCGCCGCCGTCGCCGACCTGTTCGGCGGTGTGGTCCTGCAGGACGGCCCCGTCGGCGGACACGACGAGCACCACCTGCTCGACGTCGGCGGCCGGACGGTCGCCCTCCGCCGCAGCGGCATCGGCTTCACGAACGCCACCGCCGCCGTCGCCCACTGCTTCCACGACTTCGGCGCCGTCCCCGTGATCAGCGTCGGCACCGCCGGTGGGCTGATGCGCGGGATCGCCATCGGCGACGTCGTCGTCGGCGACCACTACGTCAACGTGAACGCGGACGCGACCGCCTTCGGGTACGCGCTCGGCCAGGTGCCGGGCATGCCGCCGGGCTACGCGCCGGACGCACGGATGGCCGACGTCGCCGCTGCCGCCGAGACACCGTACCGGGTGCGATCGGCCACGATCGGCTCGAGCGAGGTCTTCGTGACCGAGGGACGGGCGCGCGTCCTGCGCGAGGCGTTCCCCCAGGTCGCGGCCGTCGACATGGAGTCCGCGGCGATCGCCCAGTTCGCCCACGTGCACGACATGCCGTTCGTGTCGATCCGCGGGATCAGCGACCTCTGTGCGCCGGACGGCGACGAGTTCAAGGAGCACCTCGACGACGCGTCCGCGCGTGCGGCGCGCGTCGCGCACGACGTCGTCACCGACCTGACCGTCTGACGGGCCGACGTCCGCGCCGGGCCCCGTGCCTCCTGGCCGGTGGGGGATGCCGCGTCAGCGGCGGCGCCTGCTCGCGATCAGTCCGCCGAAGACCAGCACCACCGCGATGACGAAGACGATCAGCTGGGCCGGTTCGAAGCCGTCGAGGTTCATGGTGTGCTCCTCCCGCGCGTGTCCGCGCTCTGTTCGTCGCCGACGGTAGGACGCCGTTCCTGTACGCGTCGAGGTGTCGGGGTACAGCGAACGGCAGGCCGGTCTCCGCACGGCTGTCCACAGGTGGAGGTCGCCTGCGAACCGGAGGCGCCCGTCGGTGCGATGATGATCCGCGGTCGTCGCCCGGACGACCCTGACGGAAGAGACGCGCGTGACCGAGACCCGCTCACCGTCGCCCACCACGGACACCGTGGCCGACGACGGCCACGTCCCCGGCAAGGGCGTCGTCGCGCTGGCACTGGCGGCGCTCGGCGTCGTCTTCGGCGACATCGGCACCAGCCCGCTCTACGCGCTGCGCACCGTCTTCACGATCGACGGCGGCATCGTCAAGGCGACGCAGGAGGACGTCTACGGCGTCATCTCGATCATGTTCTGGAGCGTCACGGTCGTCGTGTCGATCAAGTACGTGCTCGTGCTCATGCGGGCCGACAACAACGGCGAGGGCGGGGTGATGGCGCTCGCCGCCCTCGCACGGCGGCTGTACGCCGAGCGCCGCGGCGGGGCGACGATCTTCCTGGTGATCGGGATCATCGGCGTCTCGCTGTTCTACGGCGACTCGGTGATCACACCGGCGGTCTCGGTGCTCTCCGCGGTCGAGGGCCTGTCCACCGCGGCGCCGTCGGTCGAGCACCTGATCGTCCCGATCGCCGCGGTGATCCTCGTGCTGCTGTTCGCCGTCCAGCGGTTCGGCACGGGCAAGGTCGGCAACCTGTTCGGTCCCGTGATGCTCCTGTGGTTCGCGGTGATCGCGGTGGCCGGCGTGCCGCACATCATCGCGCACCCGGGCGTCCTGCAGGGGCTCTCGCCGACCTGGGCGGTCACGTTCCTCGTCGCGCACCCGTACATCACGTTCGTGGCGATGGGGGCGGTCGTCCTCGTCATCACCGGGGCCGAGGCGCTGTACGCCGACATGGGGCACTTCGGTCGCCCGGCGATCCTGCGCGCGTGGTTCTTCGTGGTGTTCCCGGCGCTCGTGCTCAACTACCTCGGCCAGGCGTCGCTGGTGCTCGAGGACCCCTCGGCGGCGAAGGACCCGTTCTTCCTGCTGTTCCCCGACGGTCTGCGGCTCCCCGTCGTGGTGCTCGCCACCGCGGCCACGGTGATCGCGAGCCAGGCGGTCATCAGCGGGGCGTTCTCGCTGACACGGCAGGCCGTGCAGCTCGGGCTGCTGCCGCCGCTGACGATCCGGCAGACCTCGCGTGAAGAAGGCGGCCAGATCTACCTGCCCGCCGTGAACCTGCTGCTGTTCATCGGCGTGATGGCGATCATGCTGGCGTTCCGGTCGTCCGCGAGCCTCGCGACCGCGTACGGGGTGTCCGTGACCGGCGCGCTCGTCGTCGACACCCTGCTGCTCCTCCTCGTCGTGAAGCCGCTCTGGCAGTGGAAGACGTGGAAGCTCGTGCTCGCCGCGGTCGTCTTCGGTGGGCTCGAGCTGACCTTCCTCGCCGGCAACCTGTCGAAGATCCTGCACGGCGGGTGGGTCCCGCTCCTGATCGCGCTGGCCGTCATCACGCTCATGACGACGTGGCGCCGGGGTCGGCAGCTCGTGCAGGACGAACGCAAGGAGCGCGAGGGGTCCCTCGCCGAGTTCATCGAGCGCGTCAACACGAAGCACATCCCGCGGGTCGAGGGGATCGCGATCTTCCCGCACCCGAACAAGGAGACCACCCCGCTCGCGCTCCGGGCGAACGTCGAGCACAACCACGTGATGCACCGGACCGTGCTCATCGTGTCCGTGCTCACCGCCAACGTGCCGCACGTCCCGCACGCCAAGGCGTTCTTCCGCGACGACCTGGGATACGAGGACGACGGGATCGACCACATCACCGTGAAGTTCGGGTTCTCCGACGACCAGGACCTGCCCCGTGCCCTGCACGCCGCGTGCCTGGCCGAGGTGCTCGACATCGACCCGGACGAGATGCAGCACGCGTCGTACTTCATCTCCCGCGGCGCGCTCCGGCCGCAGCCGGGCAACCGGGGCATGGCGCGGTGGCGGAAGAAGCTGTTCGTGGGGCTCGCGCACAACGCCGCCGATCCCGCCGCGCGGTTCGGGCTGCCGGCGCAGCGCACCGTGACGATGGGCAGCGACGTCGAGATCTGACCGCGGCCGTGGGCTGCGTGCCGCGGTGCTGCTCGTTGCTCCGATGCTGAGCACCGTCCAGCCGGACGGCGTAGCGTCCGAGCAGTCGTTCCGCCATCCGGGCTCCTGCGGCACCGAGCGGAAGCCGCCCCCGATGGCACACGTGCACCCCCTCACCTGGCGACAGGACTCCGCGACGACGTGGTGTGCGCTCGAGGGGGACACCGTGCTCGGGACGATCGTGCTCGAACGGCAGTACGAGCTCGCGTCGGTGGACGGGGCCGTCCGGGGATCGCACAGTGCGCTCGGGAGTGCGCAGGCGCAGCTCGAGGCGTGGTACCAGTGGTCGACGTCGTCGCCGGGGGACGGCGGACGCTGACGCGCGCGCGTGCGATGTGCGATGCGCGGTGCGCGTGCGGCGCGCGGCGCGCGCGAGTCCATGTGCTCAGCGACACTTCACGCGCACTCGCGGCCGTGAGGTGTCGCTGAGCGCGTGAGGTCGCCGCCGCCGTCAGTGCGAGCGGCGCCGCAGCCGACCGACGCCGAGCACGATGCCCACGACGACCATGCCGAGCACGAGCCCGAGGACGGCGGACACGGCCGTGTCGACGATCCAGGTGACGACCGGTCCGGCAGCCTCCACCGCGTGTTCGACCACGTGCAGCAGGTCGTAGGGTCCGGACCAGAACGTCTCGGCGAGGTTCGCGATCACCAGGTGCCCGCCGACCCAGAGCATCGCCACGGTCCCGACGATGCTGATCACGCGGAACACCGTCGGCATCGCGGCGACGACCCGGGCGCCCACACGTCGGGTGCGGCGCGACTCCTGCTTCATCATCTGCAGGCCGATGTCGTCGACCTTGACCAGGAGCGCCACCGCGCCGTAGACGAGCGCGGTCATGCCGGCGCCGATGAGCGCGAGGGCCCCGACGGTCGGCCAGAACCCGAGGCTCGTGTCCAGGCTCGCGAGCGCGATGAGCATGATCTCGGTGCTCAGGATGAGGTCCGTGCGGATCGCGCCGAACACGAGCTTCGGCTCGGTCGTCGGCTGCTCGTCGCCGTGCGCCGCGTGGTGCACCCCGAACCACTCGGTGACCTTCTCGGCGCCCTCGAAGCACAGGTACGTGCCGCCGATCACCAGGAGCCACGGGAGCACCCACGGCGCGAAGGCCGACAGCAGCAGGGCCAGGGGGATGATGATGACGAACTTGTTGAACAGGCTGCCCAGGGCGATGCGCCCGACCACCGGCAGCTCACGCGCGGGCTCCAGGCCCTGCACGTACTGCGGGGTCACCGCCGCGTCGTCGATCACCACGCCGGCGGTCTTCGCGCTGGCCTTGAGGGCCGCGGAGAGGATGTCGTCCACCACGGCGAGCAACCCGACTGACATGTTCCTCAGACTACTGGGCCGGAACCTGCGAACCCGTGGTGTCAGACCGTCGGCTCGGGCGTGATCGTCCCGGGTCCGAGGGGCAGGACGCCGCTGCGGTAGCGCAGGGTATCCGCGGTGCCCACCGTGGCGTGCGCGGCGCCGAACCGCCAGACCCGGTTGTACAGGTAGACGCCCACCTCGGTGTCGCCGGACTCGGCGACCGCCCACGTGCCGGTGCCCCACTGCGCGGGGTGCCCGACGCCGTCGATCGTCACCGTCGGGCGGGCGCCCCAGGTGCACCAGGGCCGGTCGATGGTGAGCGTGATCCGGCGCCTCGTCGTGCCGGACGGCTGCGGGGCGTCCATGCGTTCAGGCTACGGGGTGCCGCGGTCCTGAACGGCCGCAGGATCGGCGTCCGTATGCTCGCGGCATGGCTGACTTCACCGCTGCACAGGCCGCCGTCGTCCGGATCGAGCGCGCCGAACCCGGTCGCTGGGACCTCTCCGTCATCAGCGACGCGGGGGTCGCGATGGGGCACGGCGTGTACCTGTTCGACGCGGCGCAGGACGACGCCGAGGACGAGCAGGCCGCGGCCCTCGACTTCGTGCGCGAGTACGGCTTCCGGTTCGAGCGGGACGCGGTCGTCGCTGACGGTCCGGACGCCTTCTGGGCCCCGCTGCTGCCCGCCGACGCCGCCTAGGAGCCGGCCAGGGCCGGGCCGGTCGCCGCTGCGGACGCCTCGAAACCGATCAGCCACGTGACCCCGAAGGCGTCCCGGACGACGCCGTCCCAGTCGCCCCACGGTCGTTGCTGCAGCGGGTCGACCACGGTGCCGTCGGTGGCCAGGTCCCCGAACCACCGCCGCAGGACGTCGGGTTCCGCCGCGCCGAGCAGGGAGAAGAGCAGGCCCGACGCCGCGAAGGACTCGTCGTCGGGGCCGGCGTCCGCCGCGAACAGCCGGAGACCACCGACGAGCCCGCCGTGCGCCACGGCGTCGGCCGGACCGTCGTCGCGGGAGAAGTCGGCGTAGGTGGCGATCCGGAGCTCGCCGCCGAAGACCCGCTGCCACCGGGTGAGCGCTGCCCGTGCCGTCCCGGGGAGCAGGAAGTACGGTGCCGGTCCGCTGACGTTCATGCGCCGACGCTACGCCCGGTCGTCGGGGACCGCGAGCCTCAGCCGAGCATCAGCCGAGCATCGAGAGGGCGCGGTCGACGGCGTCCTCGGGGCGTCCGTCGCCGTCGACCGCCCACCACGTGAGTGCGGCGCTCGCGGCCGCTACCAGGACGTTCGCCCGCACGACCACCTCGAGGTCGGTGTGCGATCGCCCGTCCCGCTCCGCGACGAACCGGACGACGGTCCTCGTCAGGGCGGCGATCGTCTCCGCGCCGACCAGGCCGAGCGACGGCTCCGCGCGGATCACCCGGAGTCGGTGCCGTGTCGTCTCGACGACGTCGTCCGGGAAGGTCGCGCCGATCCGGTACGCGGCCCGCAGGGCCTCCGCGGACGTCTCGTTCGTCGGGCGTTCCCGCAGCGCGGCGGTGAAGCGGTCGGCGAACTCGTCGAGGCCGCCCCAGACCAGCGCGGCCTTGCTCGGGAACAGGCGGAACAACGAACGACGGCTGACCCCGGCGGCCACCGCGACCTCGTCCATCGAGACGGCGTCGAAGCCCAGGTCGTCGAACATCCGGAGCGCGACGAGCGACACCGCATCCGGATCGATCGTGCGCGGGCGTCCGACGGTTCCCATGGCATCCTTTCGGCACTGAGTGCTACAACTGGGTGGTGGACACCGCGCACCTGCGCAGCTCGCGCACCGCGCACCTCGACGAGGAGACGACATGAGCGACACCACCGCCGGACGGTTCGCCGGCAAGACCATCATCGTCACGGGAGCGGGGTCCGGCATCGGACGCGCCACGGCGACGCGCATCGCGAACGAGGGCGGACGCGTCGTCGCGACCGACGTCGTGTCCGAGCGACTGGACGCGCTCCGGGACGACCTCCCGGGGCTCGCCGTCGAGACCGTCGTCGGCGACGTCACCGATCCGGCGACGATCGACGCCCTGCTCACCGCCGCGGGCCAGCGCATCGACGGGCTCGCGAACGTCGCCGGGATCATGGACGCGTTCCTGCCGCCGGACGAGGTCGACGACGCCACCTGGGACCGCGTGTTCAGTGTCAACGTCACCGGTCCGATGCGGCTGACCCGGGCCGTCCTGCCGGCGATGATCGGCGCCGGTCGCGGTGCGGTCGTGAACGTCGCGTCCGAGGCGGCGCTCCGGGCCTCCGCTGCCGGGGCCGCCTACACGGCATCCAAGCATGCGATCGCCGGCTTCACGAAGAGCGTGGCGTTCTTCCACGGTCCGCAGGGCATCCGCGCGAACGCGGTCGCCCCCGGGGCGGTCGCGACGAACATCGAGGCGCCGATGCGGAGCGAGTACGCGGCCGGTCGGGTCGGACCGATCATGCAGGTGGCCATCCCGCCCGTCGCGCAGCCCGAGCAGCTCGCGGCGGCCATCACCTGGCTGCTGAGCGACGACTCAGCGAACGTCAACGGCGTCGTGCTGCCGTCTGACGGTGGGTGGTCGGTCGTCTGACCCGGTGCGCCGAGCGGGGACCCCCGGTGTCGACGACGACGACGTTGGCGTCGCCGACACGGGTTCCCGCCGACCGGGGTCGGCGGGACCGAGCATAGGGCGGTCCCGCCCGCACCGACGGCTGCGTTACGGCAACCCGCACGCTGCTCGCGTAGCCCCGCCGAGACGCCCGCCTGCCTCGAGACGCCCCGGTCCCGTCGAGACGCCCCGGTCCCGTCGAGACGCCCCGGTCCCGTCGAGACGCCCCGGCCCCGTCGAGACGGCCCCGGGGACGAAGGCGTCTCGGCCACACGGGGGCGTCTCGCCGAGCCAGCGGCACCGGCCGAGCCAGCGGCAGCGGCCGAGCCAGCGGGACCGGGACCGGGTCCGATCGCGCCCTACGCCGAAGCCAGCGCGCCCATCTCCGCCACGACGACCCGGAGCCGCGCGTCGAGCTCATCACTGTCGCCCACGGTGTCCCGGTGTGCGACCTCGGACAGCGCGGACATCACCAGCCCGACCGCAGTCCGCGCGGTCTGCTCGTCGGTCCGGACACCGACGGTGGCGAGGAGCGACTGCCGCGACTCGGCCATCCACCGCATCACCATCGAGGCCATCTCGGGCCGGAGCACGAGCAGCTCCTTCATGCGCCGACGGTCGGGCGACAGCGGGACGGTCGAGGCGATGAGCGTGCAGAGGTCGTCGACCAGCCGCCCGTCGGCCTCGGCGAAGCGCGAGGCAGCCCACGCGGGGACCTCCACGGTGTCGAGACCGAGCGCGGCGTGCGCCTTCGACGTGAAGTAGTTGAAGAAGGTCCGCGGGGAGACGTCGGCGTCGGCGCAGATCTGCTCGATGGTGACGCCGTCGAGACCGTGCTCGGACACGAGCGTGAGCGCGGCGTCGTGGAGCGCCTGCCGGGTCTGCTGCTTCTTCCGCTCGCGCAACGTGCACGGCGTGGTGGCCGGGTCCGGTGCTGCTGTGGTGGTCACGTGCACTCCTGGGTGGAGGGTGGGTGGGGCGGGAGCGGCCGGTCCCGGTGCGCGGTGCACCCGGACCGGCCGCGTGGTCACCGACGCTGGGTCGGCGTGGAGCCGGTCATCGGCCCGGTGAAGGAACCGGCCTCGGCGGCGGCGAGACCGGCCTGCACCTCCAGCTCGTCAGCGCCGTCGCCGGCACCGTTCGCCTGGTCGTGCTGCTCCTGCAGCGCCGAACGCTGGCGGAGCGGCGGCACCCGGAAGAACCAGGTGAGGACGAACGCGAGCAGGATCACCCCGAGTCCGACCCAGTAGATCGTCACGGACGAGGCGTTGAACCCCGCCATGAACGGCCGGGTCAGCCGGCTGTCGGCACCGGTCAGGAACGAGGTGTCGTTCGTGCTCGTGGCGTTCGATTCGGTGCCGCTGCCGTCCTGGATCTCCTCCGCCAGCTTCGGCGTCAGCTCGTCGACCCAGTACGACCGCTGCGAGGCGTCCGACCAGTCGACGGTCACCGTGCCGTCCTGCACGCTCGCGTGGGCCTTCGTCGCCACGGCGTCGAGCGCGGCGGCCTCGGCAGCGGGCGTGGCGTCGGCGACCTGCTGGTCGATGACGGTCTGGGCGGCGGCCTCGGGCAGTGCCCCGGCGTCGACCTGGGCCTGGACGGCGGCGCTGACCTTCGACACGACCTGCGCGTCGGCGGCCTGCTTCGCCTGCGCGGTCGCGTCGTCGAGCTGTGACTGCACGGTCTTCGTGAGCGGCGCGGTGATCGGGGCCCAGATCTTGTCGATCGCGCCCTGGTTCTCGGCCTTGCCCGCCACGGTCGGGTCGAGTGCGGCGGAGAGCGCCGGCTGCAGGTCGGCCTGGTTCGCGGTCGCGGTGAGGATGTTCGACGGCATGACCGAGAACAGGATCGACAGGAGCACGGCGGTGCCGAGCGTGCCGCCGATCTGCCGGAAGAAGGTCGCCGACGAGGTCGCGACGCCCATGTCCCGGGCCTCGACCGAGCCCTGGGACGCCAGGGTCAGCGACTGCATGACCGAGCCGAGCCCGAGGCCGATGAGGAACATGCCGATCATCAGGAACCAGAGCGGCTTGTCGATCGTCATGAAGGTCAGGACGACGTAGCCGGCGGAGACCAGGAACGTGCCGATGACCGGGAAGATCCGGTAGCGACCGACGCGGGCGACGATCTGGCCGGAGGTGATCGACGCGATCATGAGCCCGCCGACCAGGGGCAGCGTCGCGAAGCCGGACTCGGTCGGGGTGAGGCCGACGACGATCTGCAGGTAGAGCGGGATGGTCAGCATGGCACCGAACATCGCGAAGCCGACCAGGAACCCGATGACCGTGGCCATCGAGAAGGTGCCGGACCGGAAGAGCTTGAGCGGGATGATCGCCGCGTCGCCCATCTTCGCCTCGACGAGCAGCAGCGCGACGAGACCGAGCGCGCCGATGACGTAGCTCGCGATCGCGGCGGGGGAGCCCCAGCCCCAGGTGCGGCCCTGCTCGGCGACGAGCAGCAGCGGCACGAGCGTGACGATCACCGCCGTGGCGCCCCACCAGTCGACCTTCGGCTTGTCGCCCTTGCCGTGCACCTTCGGCAGGTGCAGGAAGACGATCACCATGATGAGCGCGGCGACACCGATCGGGACGTTGATGAGGAGCACCCAGCGCCAGCCGGTGATCCACAGGATCTCGGAGGAGCCGGCGAGCAGGCCGCCGATGAGCGGGCCGATGACCGACGAGATGCCGAACACGGCCAGGAAGTAGCCCTGGTACTTGGCGCGCTCGCGCGGGGCGAGGATGTCGCCCATGATCGCGAGCGGCAGCGACATCAGGGCGCCGGCGCCGATGCCCTGCACCGCGCGGAACGCGGCGAGCATGAGCATCGAGGTGGACATCGACGAGAGCACGGCGCCGAGGATGAACACCACGATGCCGAAGATGTAGAGGGGTCGGCGGCCGAAGATGTCGGAGAGCTTGCCGTAGATCGGCGTCGCGATGGTCGACGTGATCAGGTACGCGGTCGTGACCCACGCCTGCTGGTCGAGCCCGTGCAGGTCGTCGCCGATGGTGCGGATGGCCGTGCCGAACACCGTCTGGCCGAGGGACGACAGGAACATGCCCGCCATCAGGCCGTAGATCACGAGGAGGATCTGGCGGTGCGTCATGAGCGGCTGCTGGCCGGGCGTGCCGGGCGCGGGCGCGGCGGTCGCCGCGGGCGCCTCGGCCGCGTGGCGGCCGTGCTGCACCGGGACGGGTGCGGTGGCGGTCATCGAACTCCTTTTTCTGGCTGTGTAACTTTGCAGACCGCGCAACGATACATCCATTGCTTCCAGCAAGCAACTAATTTGGGCGCCGGTACCCTGGCCGCGTGACCGAGGACCGCGCCGCCGCCGAGCGGCTCCTGCACGCGCAGCTCGACCGGCTCTGGGTCCGCCAGGCGCTCCGCTCGTCGCTCATCGAGTCGCGCGGCGGGCTCGACCCGACGGCGCGCGTGATCCTGCGGGCTGTCGACCACTTCGGTGCCGTCCGTTCGATGGCGATCGCCGACGCGACCGGGCTGTCCCGGCCGGTCGTCAGCCGTCGGGTCGCGTCGCTGGTCGAGGCCGGGTACCTCGACACCTCGCCCGACCCCGCGGACGGACGCGCGAGCCTGGTCGCGGTCGCCGACGCCGGTCGCCGGCTGCTCGACCGGCTCGACGTCGCCGGCGCCGAGGCCGTCGACGAGCTCACGCAGGCCTTCGCGACCGACGAGCTGCGCACGCTGGCCGGACTGCTGGCCCGCCTCAACGACCGTGCGGACACCGTCCTCGGCATCGGCGCGCCGGACCGCGACGACGCGGCCTGACCACGCGGCCCGCGTCGCGGACGAGACCGGGGACGGACCGGAGGCTCGTGGCGGGGCCCGCCACGAGCCTCCAGTCCGGTGCTCCGTCACCACGCGCGGTCGCCGCGCAGGTCGCAGCCGGGGTACCGTTTCCGCATGAGCACGGACACCGCCACCACCACCGAGACCACCGACGAGGGGCCCGTGGTGACCTTCGCCGACCTCGGCCTGAGCGACCCGGTGCTCAAGGCCGTCAAGGAGATCGGCTACGAGACCCCCTCCGCGATCCAGGAGGCGACCATCCCGACGCTGCTCGAGGGGCGCGACGTCGTCGGCCTCGCGCAGACCGGGACCGGCAAGACGGCGGCGTTCGCGCTGCCGATCCTGTCCCGCATGGAGTCGGGCGCGAAGGTGCCGCAGGCCCTGGTGCTGTCGCCCACCCGCGAGCTCGCGCTCCAGGTCTGCGAGGCGTTCGAGCAGTTCGCCTCCCACATGAAGCACGTGCACGTGCTGCCGGTCTACGGCGGCCAGGCGTACGGCGTGCAGCTGTCCGCCCTGCGCCGCGGCGTCGACGTCGTCGTCGGCACGCCCGGTCGCATCATGGACCACATCGCGAAGGGCACGCTCGACCTGTCCGAGCTGAAGTACCTCGTGCTCGACGAGGCCGACGAGATGCTCAAGATGGGCTTCGCCGAGGACGTCGAGACGATCCTCGCCGAGACCCCGGACGACAAGCAGGTCGCGCTGTTCTCGGCGACCATGCCCGCGCAGATCCGCCGCATCTCGCAGCAGTACCTGACGGACCCGGCCGAGATCACCGTCAAGACGAAGACCAAGACCGCGGCGAACATCACGCAGCGGTACCTGATGGTGTCGTACCCGCAGAAGGTCGACGCGCTCACCCGCATCCTCGAGGTCGAGGACTTCGAGGGCATGATCATCTTCGTCCGCACCAAGAGCGAGACCGAGACCCTCGCCGAGAAGCTCCGCGCCCGCGGGTACGCCGCCGCCGCGATCAGCGGTGACGTCGCCCAGGCGCAGCGCGAGCGGACGGTCAACCAGCTGAAGTCCGGCAAGCTCGACATCCTCGTCGCGACCGACGTCGCCGCCCGCGGTCTCGACGTCGACCGCATCACGCACGTCGTGAACTTCGACATCCCCGTCGACATCGAGTCCTACGTGCACCGCATCGGCCGCACCGGTCGCGCCGGACGCAAGGGCGACTCGATCAGCTTCGTCACGCCGCGCGAGCGCCGCCTGCTCTCGGCGATCGAACGCCACACCAAGCAACCGCTCACGCAGATGCAGCTCCCGACGATCGACGACGTCAACGAGACCCGCCTGACCCGCTTCGACGACGCGATCACCGCGGCGCTCGAGCAGCAGGACCGGATCACGGCGTTCCGCGACGTCATCGCCCACTACGTGCGGAACCACGACGTGCCGGCCGACGACGTCGCCGCCGCGCTCGCGGTGGTCGCGCAGGGGGAGTCGCCGCTGCTGCTCGACCCCGCCGACGACCAGCTGCGGAACCAGGTCGACCGCGACGGTGCCCGCGCCGCCCGGCCCGACCGGGACCGCGAGGACCGTGGTCCGCGTCGCTCGCAGCCGATGACCGCCTACCGCATCGAGGTCGGGCGTCGCCACCGCGTCGAGCCCCGGCAGATCGTCGGCGCGCTCGCGAACGAGGGCGGCCTGCGCCGTGACGACTTCGGCGCGATCCAGATCCGGCCGGACTTCTCCATCGTGGAGCTGCCGCGGGACATGGACGCCGGCGTGCTCGACCGGCTGTCGGACACCCGGATCAGCGGGAAGCTCATCGAGATCAAGCCGGACCGCCGGGGTGGTGGCGTGCGGCGTGACCGGGACCGGGACGACCGTGGGCCGCGTGGCGGGGGCCGGGATCGCGACCGCGACCGCGACGACCGCGGGTTCCGTGGTGGCGACCGGGAGCGCGCGCCGCGCAAGCCCCGGTACTGAGACGCGAGGTCGCCGGCTCGGCGCCGTTGCCGAGACGCCCTGCCGTTGCCGAGACGCCCCCGGATCCGGGGCGTCTCGCTCGTTCGGGGGCGTCTCGGTGCGTTCGGGGGCGTCTCGGTGCGTTCGGGGGCGCCGTTCGCTACGCCGTCACGAGTCCCGACAGGGTCCGGCGGCACACCTCGTCCCACGGCGTCGGCTCGATGCCGAAGTGCGCCCGCGCCTGCCGGTCGTCGAGCACGTACGGCGCGGTCCACTGGTACCCGAGCTGTGCGAGCTCGCGCATCAGGGGCGTGACCAGGCCGATGGCCCGGACCAGTCCCATCGGCAGCCCGCGCACGCGGACCGGCGGACGACCAGCGGCGTGGAGCACGTCGGTGAGCGCCTGCTCCTGGGTCCGGGGTGGGTTCGACGGGACGTTCCAGGTGCGCCCGTGCGACGAGGGGTCGCCGACCGCCGCGACGAGCGTCCGCGCGACGTCCTGCACGTCCGTGTAGGTGTGCGGCCGGTCGGTCCGGCCGATCACCGTCACGGCCTTCCCCTGCAGGGCGGCGGGCAACACCCGCGTCACGTGCCCGTTCTGGCCGATGCCGGGCCCGACGTAGTCCGAACCGCGGACCTCGACGGCCCGCAGGCGTCCGGCCTCGTGCGCGGCCCGGGCGTCCGCCCACATCCGTGCCCGCAGCACGCCCTTGTGGTCCGTCGCCGCGTCGGGCAGGTCCTCACGCATCGGTCCGTCGACGGGTCCGTACGGGTACAGGTTGCCGGTGATGCCGTACACGGCCCCGGTGCGCTCGGCGGTGGTCAGCAGGGCGTCCGCGAGCGGCGGCCACACCCGCTCCCACTGTGTGTAGTCGCCGGGGTTGGCGCAGTTGTAGAGCGCAGCGGCGCCCTCGGTGACGCGGGTCAGTGCACGGGCGTCGGACGCGTCGAGCGCCTCGTGCCGGACTCCGGGCAGGCCGGTGGCGCGGCCGGACCGCGTGACGACGACCACCTCCTCCCCGCGGTCGGCGAGGTGGGCGGCGACGTGCCGCCCGACGGGACCGGCGCCGACGACGACGTGGTGACGGGACATGGTGGCCTCCTGGATCGATTCGGAGAGCGGTGCTCTCGAAAGCAGTGTGGCGCGCATCGGCTCCGTTAGCAAGAGCAGTGCTCTTGTTTGTGTGCACTGCTCTCGCATGGCATCCTGACGAGATGTCCGACAAGGCCCCGACCGCCCGCGCCCTGGCGCGCGAGACCGTCCGCGCGCGGATCCTCGCTGCAGCTCGGGCGCGCCTGACCGAGGAGGGTCCCGCGCAGCTCAGCCTGCGTGCCGTCGCGCGGGACGTCGGACTCGTGTCCTCCGCCGTCTACCGGTACTTCCCGAGCCGGGACGACCTGCTCACGGCGCTGCTCGTCGCGGACTACGACGAGCTCGGCGCCGCTGTCGAGTCCGCCGAGGCGCCGGTCGACCGGGCCGACCACCTCGGCCGCTGGACGGCGGCGTGCCGGGCGATCCGCACGTGGGCGACCTCCCACCCCGGCGACTTCGCACTGCTCTACGGCTCACCCGTGCCCGGCTACGTCGCACCGCAGGACACGATCGAGCCGGCCTCGCGGGCGACGCACGTGCTCGTCCGGATCGTCACCGAGGTCTGGGACGACCCGGACGAGGGTCCGTCGCGGACCGGGACCGGCCCCGCGGTGGGTGACCCGGCGCGGACGGCCACCGCGATCGCCGACGCCGTCGCCTACACGCGACAGCGGGGCTTCCACACCGACCCGCACCCCGAAGCCGTGCTCCGCCTGCTCATGGCGTGGACCACGGTGTTCGGGGTCCTGTCCTTCGAGCTGTTCGGTCACGCCGTCGGATCGGTGTCCGATCCTGATGCCTACTTCGACGAGGTCGTCGTCCACCTCGCGTACGACCTGGGGCTCGCGGGCCGCTGAGCGTGGTCGGGCGGCGCTTCATCGGGGCGTCGGGCTGACAGGTCCTCGTGTCCTGCGGTAGACAGGCTGGTACGCAGCGCACTCACCAGCGCTGTCCGGCAGCAGCAGGGAAGGATGCCGATGACGGCGCTCGACGTCAGCCGCCAGGACCGGCGACGGCTCACGACCGGCACCCCGACCCGGCGGCTCGCCGTGGTCCGGACGGTCGCCCTGCTCGCCTCGATCGCCGGCGTGAACTACATCGTCTGGCGCTGGGCCGCCTCCGTGAACTGGCACTCGTGGTGGATCGCGGTGCCGCTGATCCTGGCGGAGACCTACAGCGTCATCGACTCGCTCCTGTTCGCCTTCGGAGCGTGGCGGCTGCGCGAGCGGGGGGAGCCGCCGACGAAGCCGGCCGGGGACGTCACGGTCGACGTCTTCGTCACGACGTACAACGAGCCCGTCGAGCTCGTCGTCCGCACCGCCCGCGCGGCGAAGGCGATCACACACCCGCACAGCACGTGGATCCTCGACGACGGCAACCGTCCGGAGATGCGCGCCGCCGCAGAGGCACTCGGGATCGGCGTCATCACCCGCGGTGCCGACTGGGTCGACCGTCCCCGCCACGCCAAGGCCGGCAACCTCAACAACGCGCTGCTCGCCACCCAGGGGGAGTTCCTGCTCATCCTGGACGCCGACCAGGTCCCGGAGCCGTCGATCCTCGACCGCACGCTCGGGTACTTCAAGGATGAGCGGATGGCGCTCGTGCAGACCCCGCAGTGGTTCGAGAACGTCCCGGACGCCGATCTCCTCGGAAGTCAGGCGCCCCTGTTCTACGGGCCGATCCAGCAGTCGAAGGACGGCTGGAACGCCGCGTTCTTCTGCGGCTCGAACGCGATCCTGCGCCGCGAGGCCCTCATGCAGCTCGGCGTCACCCGCTACGTGCGCGAGGTCGAGGAGTCCGTCGAGCGGACGATCAAGACCTCGCGGAAGCTCCTGGCCCGGGCGCGCGAGACCGAGACCGACCCGCGCGTGCTCGACGCGCTCGACGGGGCCGAGCAGGTCGTCGACCGCGCCCGTGACCAGATCGACCGGGGCGAGCCGCTCGGCGACGTCACGTACGACTTCCAGCGCGGCATCGACGCGATCGCCTTCCGGTTCGCCGCCGCCGACCTCGAGGCGGTCCGCCGCGACCTGCAGGAGCTGGCGGCGATGTCGACCGAGGCGGACACGTTCGCCGGGCTCGACGACGCCGCACTCGACGTCCTCGGTCGGCGCGAGGCCTCGCCCGTCGCGGCCATCGAGTCGATCGCCGTCCTGGCCCGCGCGCTCGACGTCAACCGCGACGACGAGGCGCAGCCGATCATGCCGCTCGCCACGATCTCGGTCACCGAGGACATGGCGACCGCGATGCGCCTGCACGGCCTCGGCTGGAAGTCGGCGTACCACGACGAGATCCTCGCCAAGGGCCTGGCGCCCGAGGACCTGCCGACCATGCTCGTGCAGCGCCTCCGGTGGGCACAGGGCACCATGCAGGTGTTCTTCCGCGAGAACCCCCTCGTGCAGAAGGGGCTCTCGTTCGGGCAGCGCCTCATGTACTTCTCGACGATGTGGAGCTACCTGTCCGGCTTCGCCGCGGTCGTCTACATCGCGGCCCCGGTGCTCTGCCTGTCGTTCGGGGTGGTCCCGGTCCAGGCGTACAGCGTCGACTTCTTCGTGCGGCTCATCCCGTTCCTCGTGCTCAACCAGGCACTGTTCTGGGTGGTCGCCGCGGGCAGACCGACGTGGCGCGGGCAGCAGTACTCGCTCGCGCTGTTCCCCGTGTGGATCGAGTCCGTGACGAGCGCGTTCGAGAACGTGTTCCGGGGCAAGCCGCTCGGCTTCCGGGTCACCCCGAAGGTCCGCGACGAGTCCGAGCAGAAGCCGCGGTGGGACCTCGTCAAGCCGCAGCTCATCGCGATGGCGGCCCTCGTCGCGTCGCTGGTGCTCATCGGCATCCGCTACCTGACCGGCCAGGCGGAGGGGATCGCCCCGCTCGTCAACTCCGCCTGGGTCGTCTTCGACCTCTTCATCTTCAGCATCGTGATCCGAGCGGTCCGCTACGGCGGTCCCGGCCCCGGCACGGTGCAGTCCGAACACGAGTCCTCGACCGCAGGAGGCCCGCTGTGACCACGCAGCACGTGACCTTCGAGGTGCCGGCCGTCGCCGCGTCCCTCGACGAGGTGCAGGACCGGTTCGCCGCCTGGTGGGAGACGCTCGACGTCGACGACGTGCGGCTCCGCTTCGCGCTCGAGACCGCGTTGGCCGAGGTCGCCGCGAACATCGTCGAGCACACCAAGCGCACCGACCGGATCGAGGGCCGCCGCTACACGGTCGAGCTCCTGGCGACCGACCGCGAGCTCCTCGCGGTGCTCACCGACAACGGGCAGCCGGCGGACGTCGACCTGTCCGCGGTGACGATGGCGGACGTCGACGAGGAGAGCGGCCGCGGGCTCGCGCTCTCCATCGCCGCGCTCGACCGGCTCGAGCACCAGCACGTCGGCGGCCACAACATCTGGACGCTCGCGTGCAGCCGGTGAGGGGCGTCCTGGCCAAGGCCGTCGCGCTCCTCGTCGTGCTCGGGACGCTGCTGCTCGGCGGCGCGCTCCCGGCGTCCGCGGTCACGGCGACGCAGTCCCCAGCGACGGCGGCAGCCTCGGACCGCGGTGCGCTCCCGGCGTCCGACCGGGCGTGGTTCGGCCCGGACCTCGACTGGGGCGACGATGGCCCCGACGGCTACGCGGGCCGACTCGGTGCCGTGCCGTCGATGTACGGCGTCGAGATCGAGTACCCCTTCGACCGGAGCGCCCGGAAGGAGTTCCTCCGGGCGACCCGGGCCGCGGCCGCCCAGGGGGCCGTCCTCGTCGTCAGCCTCGAGCCCTCGCAGTCGCTCGGCTCCCTGACCCGCGCCGACGCCGAGACCGCGAACCGCCTGTTCGAGGAGGTCCACCGGCAGTACGACACCCGCGTGCTCGTCCGCTTCGCGCCACAGATGAACGGCACGTGGGTCCGGTGGGGGCAGCAGCCGACCGCGTTCGTCGACGCCTTCCGCACGCTCGCCCGCGTCGTGCACGCCGGCGACTCGTCGGCCGCGATGGTGTGGTCGCCGTCGTACGGGGCCGGCTACCCGTTCGGGGAGTCCGCCGGCCGCCTGCAGGACCTGTCGGCGACCGACGTGTCGAAGCTCGACACGAACGGCGACGGACAGCTCACCGCGGCCGACGACCCGTACGCGCCGTACTGGCCCGGTGCCTCGAGCGTCGACTGGGTCGGCCTGTCCATGTTCTCCTTCGGCAAGGGCAAGGCCACCGAGGCCGCCGGGCGCGAGGTCCCCCTCACCACCAACGAGGTCCCCGCCGCCGGTGAGGTCCAGGCACGCTTCGACGAGACCTGGGGCTACCAGCAGCCGCAGACCGAGGGGACCTTCACCCAGCGCTTCGCCGTCGACCAGGACCGTCCGATGCTCCTGGACACCGGGGCGCTCTACGACCACTCGCTCGAGGGAGCCGCGGAGCTCCCGGTCAAGCAGGAGTGGTGGCGGCAGGTGATCGCCGCCGTGCAGCAGCACCCCGAGGTCCGCGGCGTCACGTTCCTCGAGACGAACCGCCGCGAGCCCGAGGCCGGCAACCGGGTCGCGGACTGGCGGGACACGGCCGTCCCGGGGATCGCCGGGTCGTTCCGCACCGACCTGCAGGACGCCGACCACTTCGTCTTCGGGCCGGTCACCGAGCGGATCACACCGCAGGACGGCGCCGCCGCCATCAGCCAGGAGTACGAGACCGGCGGCGACCAGATGGCGTGGATCGTCTGGTTGGCGGCCGGTCTGGCGGCGGTGTTCCTGCTCAGCGGCCTCGTCGGTCGCCTCCTGCCGAGCTGGCGCTACCCCGACGACGGCAAGCCCGGGCGCGACCTGCGGCTCGACCTGTTCCGCGGCTTCATCATCCTCGCCGTCGTCATCACGCACATCGAGATCGGCGGGCCGTACTCGTACATCACGCTGCACGCCACGGGCGCGATCACCGGCGCCGAGATGTTCGTGTTCCTGTCCGGCATGGTCCTCGGCATGACCTACCCGTTCGCGATCAAGAAGTTCGGCGAGTGGGTCGCCGCCGTCGGCGCGTGGAAGCGTGCGCGGAAGCAGTACCTCGTGACGCTCGGGGTGATCCTGGTCGTCTTCGCGATGAGCTTCATCCCCTTCCTGAACACCGACGCGATCACGACCTTCACGGACCGGGGGACCGGGACCGGCGGCGTCGGGGCCGAGGGACGGGTGTACGACCTGTACCCGAACGCGATGCAGCTGCTCGCGTACCCGCCGCCCTGGTACGCGATCCGGCAGTTCCTGCTGCTCGAGATGGGCCCGTGGCCGTTCAACATCATGGGACTCTTCGTGGTGCTGAGCCTGTTCATCCCGCTCTTCATGTGGGTGATCCGGCGCGGGTTCTGGTGGGCGCTGCTCGTCGTCAGCTGGGCGGTCTACGTCTTCCAGGCCCTCAACCCCGACTTCCGTCCGCTGAACTCGCAGTTCGAGGCGGTCTTCCCCCTCCTCACCTGGCAGGTCGTCTTCACGCACGGACTCGTGCTCGGCTACTACCGCCGACAGGTCATCGGCGCGCTCACCGGTCGGCTCGGCAAGGTGCTCATCGGCGTCGGCATCACCGGGTACGCGCTGTTCCTGGTCTACGTCTGGGCGGGCAACCAGTTCGGCTTCACCCCGACCCCGTTCCCCGCGACGATGTACGACCAGCTCTACAACACGGCGTACCAGCGCGTGGACCTCCAGTGGGGCCGGCTCGTCGACATCGCGTTCTTCGCGATCGTGTCGTACGCGATCCTCACGGTGTTCTGGAAGCCGATCGCGGCGGTCCTCGGCTGGCTCTGGATCCCGATCGGGCAGGCGAGCCTCTACGTCTTCGTGTGGCAGGTGTTCTTCGCGCTGGCCATCGCGTCGATCCCCGGTGTCGACTGGTTCAACGGGTGGATCGGCTTCGCCGCCCACACCGCGCTGATCCTGCTGGTCTGGTACATGATCCGCAAGAAGTTCCTCTTCTCGGTCATCCCCCGCTGACCCCGCACGCGCGTTCGTTCCCATCGCGAGTGATGTGGGAAGCGGAATCGCGCATACCTGGTCAGAACGAACGACCCGGTGCGCGCGGATCGACCTGGTACGCGCGGTTTCGCCCGGTACGCGCGGAGGCACCGAGCACGCGCGTTCTTTCCCATCGCGAGTGACCCGGGAAGCGGAATCGCGCGTCGGAGGTCGGAAGGAACGACCTGGTATGCGCGGATCGACCTCCGTTGCGCGGATCGGCCCGGCATGCGCGGATCGGCTTCCTCCGCGCGGACCGGTAGCGCGGGTGGGCGGGTGCGCCGCGACCACGGACGGACGGGAGGCGCGGTGCCGGCCGGCACCGCGCCTCCCGTCCGTGGGGTGGTCGCGTGGGGCGGGTCAGGCGAGCGCGCCGCTGTCGGTCGCGAGCGCCTGCCGGACCGGACCCCACGCGGCGAGCCGCTCCCGGACCGCCTCGTCCCGCTCGGTCTCGAGGGCTGTCGCGTGCGCCTGCTCGAGCACCTCGTCGACGACCACGCGCTGCCCGGAGCGCGCCGACGCGATCGCCGCGTCGACCATCACCAGGCTCATCACGTTGCGGTGCACCTCGCCGTCGGGACGGTGTCCGGACCGGACCGCGCGGACGAACGAGGCGAGCGCTCCCGCGATCTCCGTCCCGACCCCGGCGGCGGGCTCGGGCGACCCCGCTCCGCCGTCGACGACGCTCGACGGGTCGTGGTCGCCGTCCCAGGCGGCCGAGCCGGTCGCGCCGGTGGCCCGCCAGTCGCCGTTCCAGGACGTCTCGTCGCCCGGCGCGCACCACGAACCGTCGTAGACGTAGCGGACGTCGTCCTCGAACGTGAACACCGCGGCGGCGTTCGCGTGCCCGCGGTACCAGGACCACGACGGGTTCCACGACTCGCAGTACACCGACACCGGCTCGCGTTCGAGCACGTAGCGGGCGGAGTCGAACGCGTGGATCGCCATGTCGAGGAGCAGGACGTCGTCCATCTCTTCGCGGAAGCCGCCGAAGCGCGGTGCCCTCGCGAACCGGGTGTTCAGGCTCCCGACCCCGCCGAGCGCGCGGACGTGCTGCCGGAAGGCGACGAGCTGGTCGTTGTAGCGGCGGGACTGGGACACCATGAACAGCTGCCCGGTGACCTCGGCCGCGGCGGCGAGGGACAGGGCCTCGGCGACGGTCTGGGCGGCGGGCTTCTCGCCGAGGACCGGCAGACCGGCGTGCAGGGCGTCCATCGTGACCTGGTGGTGGGCGACCGGCACGGTGATGTCGAGGACGGCCTCGGCACCGGTCTCCGCGAGGAGCGCCGTGAGGTCCCGGCCGACCGGGATCGACGGGGCGCCGGCCAGGTCGGCCCCGGTGCGTGCGGCGTCGAGGTCGAGGTCGACGACGCCGACGAGCTCGACGTCGGGGTCGGCGGCGACGGTGGCGAGCCACGCGCGGCCCATCCCGCCGGCGCCGACCTGCACGACCCGCAGCGGGGCGTGGTCGGTCATGCGCGAGCCCCGGCGGCGTGCTCGTCGGCCTGCTCGGACGCCGTCTCGTCCGGCTCGTCGTCGAACGGGCCCCGGTAGTGCTGGCCCTCGAAGTACTCGCCCAGGTCGTAGCGGCGGAGCGTCGGCAGCTCGCGCTCCCGGTCCGGCCGGGCCCACTCCGCGCCGTTCGCGACCACGCGACGGACGTCGGGGTGGTGGTACACGGGGAAGTCCTGGTCACCAGGCGAGAAGTAGAAGATCTTCCCGAGGCCGCGGCGGTAGGTCATGCCGCTCCGGAAGACCTCGCCGCCGGTGAACCCCGAGATGAAGATCAGCTCGTCGGGGGTCGGGACGTCGAAGTACTCGCCGTACATCTCCTGCTCGGGGATGACGATCGGGTTCGGGACGCCGCGGGTGATGGGGTGCTGCGGGTTCACGGTCCAGACGAGCTCCTGGTCGTGCTCGCTGCGCCACCGGAGCGTGCAGGTCGTGCCCATGAGCTTGCCGAAGATCTTCGACCAGTGGCCGGAGTGCAGGACGACGAGCCCCATGCCGGACAGGACGTGCTTGTGCACCCGGTCCACGACGGCGTCGTCGACGTCCGCGTGGGCGGCGTGCCCCCACCAGGTGAGGACGTCGGTCTCGGCGAGCACGGCGTCGGTCAGGCCGTGCTCGGGCTCCTGCATGGTCGCGGTGCGGACCACGGCCTCGGGCAGGTGCTCGCGGATGCCCGCGGCGATCGCCCCGTGCATGCCCTCGGGGTAGCGCTCGGCGACGTGTTGCTCGACCTGTTCGTGGACGTTCTCGCCCCAGACGGTGACGCGGAGGGGGGTGGTGGTCATGGTGTGTGCCTTCCTGGCTGTGGGAGCGCGGAGCGGGCCGTCGTCATTTGACGGCACCGCCGAGCGCACCGGCGGAGATGTAGCGCTGGGCGACGATGAGCAGGACCGCGGCCGGCAGCGAGGCCAGCACAGACGTCGCCATCACCGGCCCCCAGTCGGTCACGTTCGAGCCGATGTAGTTGTAGATGCCGAGCGTGATCGGTCGGACGGCGTCGGTCGACGTCAGGGTGAGCGCGATGAGGAAGTCGCCCCAGGCGCCGAGGAACGTGAAGAGCGCCGCGGTGACGATCGCGTTCCGGCTGATCGGCAGGACGATCGACACGAAGGCCCGCAGGTCGTTCGCGCCGTCGACGAGCGCGGCCTCGACCAGGCTCGGCGGGATCGACTCCATGAACGCGCGCATGAGCAGCACCGCGAAGGGGACCTGCACGGCGCTGTCCGCCAGGATCAGTCCGAGGTAGCTGTTGAGCAGTCCGACGTTGTTGAACAGCGCGTAGAGCGCGTTCGCGATCACGATCCCGGGGATCATCTGCGTGATGAGCAGCACGAGCAGGAACGCCTTCGTGCCGCGCATCCGGAAGCGGGCGAGTCCGTAGGCCGCCGGGGTCGCGATGACGAGCGTCAGCACGACGGTGCCGAGGCCGATGATCATGCTCGAGACGAAGTTCTGCCCCTGCTGGGCGAACGCCGCCTGGTAGCCGGCGAACGTCGGGTTCCAGGGGAACCATGTCGCGGTGGCGGCACCGGACGTGGCCTGCAACGACGTGTTCACCATCCAGTAGACGGGGAAGACCATGATCGCGAGGAACACGATGCCGAGGATCGTGAACGGGATCCCCTTGCGGCTCGAACGGGGTCGGCGGGCCCGGGTGCTCCGTGCCGTGGTGATCGCCCGGGTCGCCGTGACGGTCCTGCCTGCGAGTCCGACGCTCATTCGTCGACCGCCTTCCTGGAGATCGCGATGTAGACCATCGCGAAGACGAACGAGACGACGATGAGCACGTTGCTCACCGCGGCTCCGATGCCGAACTGGAAGTTGATGAACGACTGGTGGTACGCGTTCGTGGCGAGCGTCTGCGTCGAGTTCGCCGGTCCGCCACCGGTCAGGCCGAGGATGATGTCCACGACCTTCAGCGTGTAGACGACCCCGAGCACGATCACCACGCTGACCACCGACCGGATGCTCGGCCAGGTGATGTACCAGAAGGCCTTGAACCCGGTGGCGCCGTCGAGCGCGCCGGCCTCGTAGAGCTCCGGCGGGACGGACTGCAGCCCGCTGTACAGGATCGTGGTGTTGAACGGGATGCCGAGCCAGACGTTGACGCCGATCACCGCGATGAGCGCGAGGCTCGGGCTGACCAGCCACGGCACCGGCCCGATGCCGACGATCCCGAGCAGCTGGTTCAGTGCGCCGCTGTCCTGGTCGAGCAGCCACTTCCACACCGCGCTCGAGGCGATGAGGGGGAGCAGCCACGGCAGCAGCAGCAGGCCGCGCAGGAACCCGGACAGCGGGAAGTGCCGCCGGAAGAACAGCGCGAGCCCGAGCCCGAGGACGAACTGCAGGACGATCGATCCCGCGGTGAAGAGGGCGGTGTTGACGACGCTCGTCGTGAAGACGGCGCTCGTGAACACCGAGACGTAGTTGCCGAAGCCCACCCACGGGGCCTCGCCGGTGAAGAAGGTCTTGGTCGTGTAGTCCTGGAACGACATCACGACGTTCTTGACCACCGGGTAGCCGAAGAACAGGGCCACGAAGACGGCGGCCGGGATGACGAACAGCCATCGGGTCAGGCCGGAACGGAGCCGCGCGCGGCGCTGTCCGGGTCGTACGGGGGCCGGGGACGTCGCTCGCGAACGGAGCTGGGTCGAGGCGCTCATGTCAGGTCCTTTGCGTCGAGGACGGGGAGCCGGTCGGGGGACCGGCTCCCCGGATCCGCTACTGGTTCTGTGACTGCGCCTGCTCGAGCGCCTGCTCGGGGTCGGCCTTCCCGGTCAGCGCGAGCTGCACGGCGGTGTAGATCTTCGTGGCGGCCTTGGGCCAGTCCGGGCCGAGCTCGCCGGTGCGGGCCCGAGCGGTCTGCACCGTGGTCACGAAGGACGCGACGTCCTGGTGGTCCTTCGCCCACGCGGCGCCGACTTCGGTGTTCGTCGGCACGTTGCCGGTGACGCCCGCGATGACGTTCTGCATCTTGTCGCTGTTCAGGCAGCCGACGAACTTGCCGGCGAGCTGCATCTTCTCCTTGTCGCCGGTCTGCGGGACGGTGAAGGCCTCGCCGCCGAGCGGGGCGACGGTCGCCGAGCCGGTGCGGGTCGGGATCGGGACGCTGTCGAACTCCAGGTTCTTCGCTTCCTTCAGCGCCGGCAGCTGCCACGGGCCGTTGATCATCATCGCGGCCTTGCCGGCGATGAACTGGTTGTTCACGTCGGCCTGCGCCCAGTTGATCGAGCTCTTCGACATCGAGCCGTCGTTCTGCAGGTCCTCGACGAGCTGCAGGGCCTGTGCCGCCTCGGGCGTCGCGATGTCCTTCTCGTCACCGCCGTTCGACCAGAAGAACGGCAGGAACTGCCAGGTGCCCTCGTAGGTGTTGATGTTGCTCATCGCGAAGCCGTACGTCGACCCGCTCGTGAGCTTCTTCGCGGCGGCCTTGAGCTCGTCCCACGTCTTCGGGGGCTGCACCCCGGCGTCCGACAGGAGCTTCTTGTTGTAGTACAGCGCGATCGAGTTCGTGACGGGCTGCAGACCGTAGAGCTTGCCCTCGTACGTGTTCGCGCCCTTGACGCCCGGGACGTCGTCGTTCGCGTCGAGGCCGTAGTCGCCGAGGTCGGACAGGGCGCCGGACGCGGCGATCTGCTGCACGTCCGGGTTGTCGAGCATGAGCACGTCGGGCAGCGTCCGCGACGACGCCTGCTGCAGCACCTTCGAGATGAGGCCGGCGCCGGCGACGTGGTTGATCTTCACCTGGGCGCCGACGGTCTTCGCGCACTGCTGGTAGATGGTGTCGTAGTTGGCGGCGTAGTAGTCCTCGATCGTGAGGGTCTTGGAGCCGCCGCCGGACGAGGCGGACCCGGAGCCGGAGCAGCCGGACAGGACGAGGGGGACCGTGGCGACCACGGCGACCGCGCCGACGAGGGCGCGGATCCGGCGGGACGAGGAGTGGAACCGGTGCTTCATTGCGTAGCTCTTCTCTTGGGCGGATGCATGAGGGGACGCCCGGCGACGGCTCCATCGACGTCGTCGTCGCGGTGGTCCTTGGGGCGAGAACGTAACAGCAAAGCGCTTTGCCTGTAAAGCGCTTTTTTCGGGAATCGGCGGGTCTATGCTGACCAGACAGCAGGCTGACGAGACAGCACGACCCGACCCGGAGGCGCCATGGCCACGATGCAGCAGGTCGCCGACCGCGCCGGCGTCTCGATCGCGACGGTGTCCTTCGTCGTCAACGGCACGAAGTACGTCACGCCGGCGACCACCGCCCGGGTCGAGGCGGCGATGCGCGAGCTGAAGTTCCGCGGCAACCTCGTGGCACGGGCGCTCGCGAGCCGGCGGACCCGGATCATCGCGCTGCTGTTCCCGACCGTCGGCAACCGGTTCAGCCCGACGACGTCGGAGTTCTTCATGAGCGCCGCCGAGCGGGCGTCCCAGCGCGGCTACCACCTGGTGCTCTGGCCGGTCGACCCCGCTGGCGAGGACCTCGACGACCTCGTGTCGGGCGGGCTCGTCGACGGGGTCGTGCTCATGGAGGTGCGGATGGACGACCCGCGCGTCCGGAAGCTCAGCGAGCTCGACGTGCCCTTCACGCTGATCGGCCGGACCCGGGACAGCAGCGACCTGCCGTTCGTCGACATCGACTTCGAGACCACCATCGAGGACTCCCTCGACCACCTGCAGGGCCTCGGCCACCGCCGGTTCGGGCTCGTGCTCGAGAACCTCGAGGGCACGCCGATGGCCGGGTACGCCCCGCACCTGCGTGTCGAGGACACCTTCCGACGGTCCGTCGCGGCCCGCGGCGCCGTCGGGACCGTGGTCTACGCCGGAGCCGGCAGCGAGGGCGGACGCGAGGCGGCCCGCGCACTGCTCGACGCCGACCCGGAGGTCTCGGGCGTGCTCGTCATGAAGGACGACTCGTCCGCCGGGCTCCTCGTCGGGCTCTCCGCGGCCGGGCGACGGGTCCCCGACGACGTCTCGGTGCTGAGCATCGCCTCGTCCGGGACGGCGGGCGACCAGCACCACCCCCGCCTGACGACGATGGTCGCCCCGGGTCGCGAGCTCGGCGAGCGTGCGGCGGACGCCCTGATCGACCAGCTCGACGGCGCGAGCGAGGGCAAACCGCACTTCCTGCTGCCCTGCGTGCTCCGCCCCGCGGAGTCGGTGGCCGCGGCCCCCACCGGCGCGACCGCCTGACGGACGGGAGGCACGTGGCGGCGCCGCCACGTGCCTCCCGTCCGTCCGTGCCGGCCGCGCGCGGACGTGCGCCGAGTGCGACGACGGCACCGCCTGCACGCCCTCCCAGGGACGCTTGGTTGTGTGGACTCACAGGTTCGCAGCACCACACGTCGAGGAGGACGGATGGCCATCGACCGGAGACTGTTCCTGCTCGGGGGAGCGGGGGTGCTGCTGCTCGCCGGCTGCTCCACGCGACCCGAGCGCACCACCGTCCAGGACTGGCCGACGGACCCACCGGACGGTGACGTCACGATCAGCTGGTGGGCCGGACAGGTCGCCTCGAAGGACGGCGGCGACCTGCGACGGCGGCTCATCGCGGAGTTCCGGCGGGAGCACCCGAACATCCGCGTCCGGATCGTCAGCGCACCGAGCGACACCGACACGAACCGGACGAGCCTGACGACGCAGATCGCCGCGGGCAGCCCCACGCCGGACGTGTACCTCGGCGACGTGGCCTGGCCGGGACAGTTCGCGAAGAACAAGCTCGCGACGCCCGTGAACGAGCTCGTCGGGGCGGACTTCTTCGAGCAGTTCCCCGAGGGACTGCGGCAGGCGGCGAGCGTCGACGGGACGTACTACATGTTCCCGCTCTACATCGACGAGTCGTTCTTCCTGTACCGCCAGGACCTGCTCGACAAGCACGGCTTCCAGGTGCCCCGGTCGTGGGAGGAGGTCAAGGACACCGCCGCGAAGCTCGTCGACACCGGTGACGTCAGCTACGGCCTGGCGTTCCAGGGCGACGTGTACGAGGGGCTGACGTGCAACGTGACCGAGTTCGTCGCGGACGCCGGCGGCTCGCTCCTGAACGACGACCTGACCCGGCCGGAGACCACGAGCTCGGAGACCAAGCGCGCCTTCGAGTTCATGCGCTCGCTCATCGCCGACGGCGCCGCACCCCGGGCGACCCTGACCTACCAGGAGCAGGACACGAACGACGCCTTCTCGGGTGGACGGGCGGCCTTCCTGCGGAACTGGTCGTACGCGTGGGGGATCGCGAACGGGCCGGACTCGGCCGTCGCGGGCAAGGTCGGGCTCGCCGCCCGACCGACGTTCGACGGCACGGACGAGCACCACTCGACGATCGGCGGGTGGGGGAACTACATCAACCCGCACACCCAGCAGCCCGCCGCCGCGCTGACCTTCGCCCGGTGGATGTCGAGCGAGACCGCGCAGCAGTTCCTGACCCGCGAGGGCGGTGTCCTGCCGGCCCGCAGTGCGAGCCTGGTCAGCGAGGACGCGAAGCGCCAGAACCGGCCGACGTACGACACGGCCGCCGGCATCACGCTCGTGCCCCGCCCGACGTCGACCGCGTACTACCCGAAGGTCTCGCAGGGCGTCTACCAGAACGGCAACAGCATCCTCGGGGGCCAGGCGTCGGTGGACGGCGGCACCCGGGCGATGGCCTCGGCGATCTCGCTCGCCCTGTCGGGGGAGGCGCTGTGAGCGCCGGGACCGCCACCCGGCCCGCCGCACGGACCCCGGGCGCCGGACCGGACGGGTACCGCCGGACCCCGGCCCGGTCGCGCATGGAGCGCATCCGGGCGCGCGGGGCGTGGGGCTTCGCGGCCCCGGCGCTCCTCGTGGTCGCCGCGGTGACGATCTTCCCGGTCGTGTACTCGATCGTCCTGAGCTTCGCGGACGTCGAGATCGGCTACGACGGCTTCAGCATCCAGGGCTTCGGGCTCGGCAACTACGCGGCCCTGCTGCAGAGCGCCGACTGGTACCGGGCGCTCGGCTTCACGGTGCTGTACACGCTCGTGACCGTCTCGGTCGAGCTCGTCCTCGGCATGCTCGTCGCGCTCGTCCTCGAGCGGCTCGGGGTCACCCGCGGGTGGATGCTCGCGCTGATGCTCGTCCCGTGGTCGCTCGTCACGATCGTGAACGCCCAGCTGTGGAAGTACATCTACGACTCGACGTACGGCGTCGCGACGTGGTTCTTCGGGCTGTTCGGGGACGCCCCGGTCATCCTCGGCGAACCGGTCCCCGCGATCACCGGCCTGATGGTCGCCGACATCTGGAAGACGACGCCGTTCGTCGCGATCATCCTGCTCGCGGGGCTCGTGCAGATCTCCGAGGACCACTACGAGGCGGCAGAGCTCGACGGCGCGAACGGGTGGCAGACGTTCTGGCGCGTGGTGCTCCCGCAGCTCACGCCGACGCTGACGATCGCGGTGCTCTTCCGCGTCCTGCAGGCGTTCGGCGTCTTCGACCTGCCGTTCGTGCTGACGAACGGCGGCCCGGGCACCGCGACCCAGTCGCTCGCGATCATGGGCTACAAGGTGCTCTTCCAGGACATCAACATCGGACCGGGCGTGGCCATCGCGACGAGCACGGCGGTCATCGTCGCGGCGGGGTGCCTGCTGTTCCTCCGGGCGTTCCGGAACCAGGCGAAGGGAGGGGACGACTGATGCCCCGGACACGTGTGCGCAAGGGCTGGCGGCGGTGGGTCAACACGATCAACGTCAGCGGCGTCGTCATCGCGGTGCTCACCGCACTGCCGCTGTACTGGCTCGTCTCGACGTCCCTCAAGCCGTCGTCCGAGATCGCGCAGTCGCCGCCGACGGTCTGGCCGCGCTCCCTGACGTTCGACAACTTCGTCACGGCGTTCCGGGACAACGCGCTCGGGCAGTACATGGTGAACAGCGTCGTCGTGTCGGTCTCGACGACGGTGATCGTCCTCGCGCTGTCGTTCCTCGCCGGGTACGCGCTCGCCGGCCGGTGGATCGCGGGGCGGACGGCGATCATGACGTCGCTGCTGATGCTGTCGGTGTTCCCGGCGATCGCGGTGCTGACGCCGCTGTACCTGCTCGAGCGGAACCTCGGGCTGCTCAACTCGTACCCGGGGCTGATCGTGCCGTACGTGGCGTTCAACCTGCCGTTCGCCATCTGGATCATGCGGAACTACCTGCAGGGCATCCCCTCGACGATCGAGGAGGCCTCCGAGATCGACGGCGCCGGAGCCTGGCGCACGGTGCTGTCGGTGATCCTGCCGATGTCGAAGCCGGGGCTCTTCACGGTCGGCGTGTTCACGTTCACCGCGTCGTGGAGCGAGTTCCTGATGGCGCTGACGTTCAACAGCGAGAACTCGTTCCGCACGATCCCGGTCGGCATCGCGCTCTTCGGCACCCAGTTCACGGTGCCGTTCGCGCAGATCTTCGCGGCGAGCGTGGCGGCGACGATCCCGATCGTCATCCTCGTGCTGGTGTTCCGCCGGTCCATCGTGTCGGGGCTCACCTCGGGTGCCGTGAAGGGCTGATGCCGGGCGTGCCCAGGAGACGGACGGGAGGCCCGTGGCTGTCGAGCCACGGGCCTCCCGTCCGTCTGCCGGTCGCCCTGGGCGACCGTACGCCGCGCGGTCAGCCGCGCCGCGGGTCCCGAGCGGTGTCGGTGAAGAAGTCGGCGTACAGGCCGTTGCTGTCCTGCAGTTCCCCGTACTTCCAACGCTTGCGCATGCGACGGAACGTCTCGATGCGCACCGGGTCGATGCCCGGCTCGGACTGGTACGCGCCCATGGTGCCTCCCCGTCTCCCTGTGTTGCCCCCGATCGGGGGCTCCCACGGAGGACGCTACGGACGTGCGGCCGTCACGTCCGGCAAGATAGGTCGGGAAGTTACCTAGTTGCGCTTGTTGGACAAATGTTCGAGCAGTGTCCTCGCGCGCCCGTAGCCTGCGTCAGGGGGTCGGAGCGCCGTACTCGAGCGCCTCGATCACGCGGTTGATCACCCGCACGTACTTGACCCGGTCGCGTTCCGAGAAGGAGGACAACAGCTCGTGCAGATGCTCGTTGGTGCTGTCCATGGCGGACGCGTAGGCGCGCTGGGTCTCCGGGGTGAGCTCGATGAACCGGCTGCGGCCGTCGTCGGGGTTCGGGACGCGGCACAGGTGCCCGGCCCGCTCCAGGCGGTCGATCGTGCCCGTCACCGCGGGACTCGTCAGGCCGAGGTGCGAGACCAGGTCCTTCACGCGGACCTTCCGCTCCGCGGCCTCCGCGCGAGCGACGAACTGCAGCACGGTCAGGTCCGAGCCGGAGACCGACAGGCGTTCACGGAGTCGTCCACGCAGTGCGCCCATCGCGGCTTCGAGCCGGGTCAGGGCGGCGGTCAGGTCGATCTCGCTCACGTGGTGGTCGCCCCCTCGTCGCGTCGTGGTCCCGGGCGACGTTACGCCGCCCCTACCCCGGAAGCGTATCCAGATAACGAGATGTACCGCGCAATGTGGACAGTCGGAGGGAACCGTGGCTGACCCGCTCATCGAGGCGTTCGCCGCCGAGGCCACGATCGCCCCGGTCCGGTTCGAGGTGTCCGGCACCCGGACCGACCACGCCGTCCGCGACCTCGGAGGCATCTACGCCGGCGACCGGTGGAGCGCGAGCGCGTCCGGCGGCCGGTTCGACTACCGGTACACCGCGATCGGCGACAGCGAGGTGACGATCCGCCGGTCCCAGATGCACGGCGAGATCCGCGGCGTCGTCCAGGGCGGCGGCGACTACGTCGTCACGTGGATCAGCGCCGGCACCGGCGAGGTCGAGGTCCGCGGGGAGCGCTGGCCGATGGAGCGGGACGTCCCCGTGCTGTTCCCCGCGGACGAGGAGTTCTGGTTCACGAGCGCCGACTACGACCAGCGGCTCGTGCACTTCGACCGCGACTTCGTGCGTCGGGTCGCGGCCACCCGCGGCGAGGTCGGCGAGCAGGGGCTGCGCTTCGACGGGTTCCGCTCACCCGAGGCGACGGTCGGGCAGCGCTGGCAGGGGGCGCTCACGGCGCTGTCCCGGGCGCTGCGCGTCGGCGGGCCGGAGTCGGACGCGTGGCAGGACGCCAAGGTGTCGGCCGCCGAGGTCTTCCTCGACATGTTCCCCCCGCAGACCGACGACCTGCCCGACGTCCTGGCGGAGACCCGGAACGCCCGGCTGCGCGCCGCGGTGGAGTACATCCACGCGCACGCGGCCGAGGACGTCAGCATCACGGACCTGTCCGACGCCGCCGGCCTGAGCGTCCGGTCCGTGCAGGAGTCCTTCCGCCGGGTCTTCGACGTGTCGCCGCTGACGTACCTGCGCCAGGTCCGGCTCGACCACGTGCACGAGGAGCTGCTCGAGGCCGGGCCGCACGCCGGTGCCGTGGGGGACATCGCGCGGCGGTGGGGCTTCGCGCACCTCGGGCGGTTCTCGGCGTCGTACGCCGAGCGGTTCGGCGAGTACCCGAAGCAGACGCTCTGGCGCTGACGCGCGGCGCGCGGCGGCGTCAGCGCGCGGCGCGTCAGCCGCGCGCGGCCGGCGGCGCCGCCGCCTGCGTGGTGCGGTGTACCCGCGCACAACCGGAAGCACACCGCGCCGTGGTCTCGCGTGGTGCGGCGTGCTTCCGGTTGTGCGGAGCGCACGGAGCGCACGGGGCAGTGCGAGGCACCTGCGCCGCGCGCGGCCGCGGCGTCAGCCGCGCGCGACCGGCGGCGCCGCCGTGCTGCTGCGGACGCGCAGCGTCGTGCGGAGCCGCACGTGGTCGGTCGTCGGCTCGCCGCGGAGCATCGCGAGCAGCATGGACACCGCGCTCGCGCCGAGGTCGACCAGCGGCTGGGCGACGGTGGTCAGCGGCGGCGTGGTCGTCGACGCCTGCGGCACGTCGTCGAAGCCGACCACCGACAGGTCCTCGGGGACGCGGAGCCCCAGCGCCTCGGCCGCGTGCAGCACGCCGATCGCCGACGAGTCGTTCGCCGCGAAGACCGCGGTCGGCCGGTCCGGCAGGGTCAGGAGCTCGTGCGCGACCGCGGCGGAGCGCTCCTCCTGGTAGTCGCCGGGGCGGACGAGGTGCTCGTCCACCGGGACGCCCGCCGCCGCCATCGCCGCGCGGAAGCCCGCGTCGCGGAGCTGGGACGACGCCAGGTCGCCGCGACCCTGCAGGTGCGCGATCCGGGTGTGCCCGAGGGCGAGGAGGTGCTCGACGGCCTCGCGGGCGCCGGCGGCGTTGTCGGTGTCGACGGTGGCGTGGCCCTCCGGCCCGGTGTGCGGGTCGATCGCGACGACGGGGATCGACGCGGCGGACATCGCCTCGGACGGGGTGACGACGATCGCGCCGTCGATGAGCGTGCCGGACAGGCGGGACAGCGACCGCCGCTCCCAGCCCGGTCGGCTCGACCCGGTGAGCAGGCCGGCGTAGGCGAGCAGCTCGTACCCGGTGCCCGTCGTCGCGGCGGAGATGCCGCGCAGCAGCTCGGTCGAGAACGGCTCGAACTCGGTGACCAGGATGCCGATCACGTTCGTCCGGGTGCTCCGCAGGCTCCGCGCGACGAGCGAGGTCTCGTACCCGAGTCGCTCGACGACCTCCTGCACGCGCACGATCGTCGCCGCGGCCACACCGTCCCGGTTGTTGATCACCTTCGACACCGTCGGGATGGACACCCCGGCAGCCCGCGCGACGTCCGCGATCGTGACCCGGCCCGGTCCGGGCGGGGTGTCGAGGGCCGTCTGCATGTGCTCACCGTACAACCGCTCAGGACTCGGCACGGCTCGGGAGCCAGATAAAGAAAACGTTATCGATAACGATTGACAAGCCTGCTCGACGCCTGGCACGCTCTCCGCAGCGGCATCCGCTGCCGCACGTCAACGACGACACCGAGGAGTTCCACGATGACGAGGAAGATCCGTGCCGCGGCAGCCATCGCGCTGATCGGGGCGACCGCTCTCACAGCGGCAGGCTGCTCAGCGGGCAGCGATGCCTCCAGCGACGGCGGCAAGGTCACCATGACCTTCTGGCACAACTCGACGACCGGTCCGGGCAAGGCCTTCTGGGACCAGACCGTCAAGGACTTCGAGGCGAAGAACCCGAACGTCACGATCAAGGTCCAGGCCATCCAGAACGAGGACCTCGACGGCAAGCTGCAGACCGCCCTGAACTCCGGTTCGGCCCCGGACGTGTTCCTGCAGCGCGGCGGCGGCAAGATGGCCGCCATGGTCAACGCCGGCCAGCTGCTCGACATCTCCGACTCGATCGGGTCCACCGCGAAGTCCGAGATCAGCGAGGGCTCGTTCAAGGGCTACCAGCAGGACGGCAAGACGTGGGCCATGCCGGTCGACGTCAACCCCGAGGGCATCTGGTACAGCCAGGACCTCTTCAAGCAGGCCGGCATCGAGGGCACCCCCACCACGATGGAGGAGCTGAACGCCGACATCCAGAAGCTCAAGGACGCGGGCATCCAGCCGGTCGCCGTGGGTGCGAAGGACGCCTGGCCGGCCGCACACTGGTACTACAACTTCGCGCTCCGGGCCTGCCCCGAGAGCGTCCTCAACAAGACCTCGCAGGACCTGAAGTTCACGAACTCGTGCTGGAAGCAGGCCGGCGAGGAGACCAAGGCCTTCTTCGACACGAAGCCCTTCAACGACGGCTACCTGACCACCGCCGCACAGCAGGGCGCCGGCAGCTCGGCCGGTCTCATCGCGAACCACAAGGCGGCCATGGAGCTCATGGGCGCGTGGGACCCGGGTGTGATCTCCTCGCTCACCCCGGACGGCAAGCCGCTGTCCGACCTCGGCTTCTTCCCCTTCCCGGAGGTCTCCGGCGGCAAGGGCGCACCCGGCTCGATGATGGGTGCCGTCGACGGGTACTCCTGCTCGGCGAAGGCCCCGAAGAAGGCCTGCACCGACTTCCTCAACTACATGACCGAGAAGCCCGTGCAGGAGGCCTACTACAAGGCGTTCAACGCGATCCCCGCGAACAAGTCGGCCCAGTCGGTCGTCACCGAGCCCTACCTGAAGAGCGTGCTCGAGGCCTACAACAAGGCACCGTTCGTCTCGAACTACCTCGACACCGTCTACGGCCAGAACGTCGGCAACGCCCTCAACACGAGCGTCGTCGACCTGCTCGCCGGCAAGGGGTCCGTGTCGGACATCGTCTCGACCGTCAACCAGGCAGCAGCGAAGGGCTGACGAACCCATGACCACCTCCGTCACCAGTCGCTCCACGGACCAGTCCGGGGCAGCGCGGTCCGGGACGGGGCGTCGCACGGGCGGGGCCGACGGTTCGCCGTCGGCCCCGGCCCGCCGGGCCCGCAAGGGCAACGACGTCCGCACCCGGGTCGAGATCGCCGTCCTCGCCGGACCGGCCACCCTGATGTTCGTCGGGTTCGTGATCCTGCCCGTCGTGCTGGCCGCGTACTACGGCTTCTACAAGTGGCAGGGGTACGGCACCCCGACCGACTTCGTCGGCCTGCAGAACTACACCATCATCTTCACCGACCCGGACTTCCGGGGCGTGCTCTGGCACAACCTGTTCATCGTCGTCGGGTCGCTCGTCGTGCAGGGGCCGATCGCGATCATCCTCGCGCTGCTGCTCAACCAGCGCATCCGGGGGCGCGGCCTGATCCGCGTGCTCATCTTCGTGCCGTACGTCATCTCCGAGGTGATCGTCGGCACCGGCTGGAGCCTCATGCTCCAGTCGAGCGGCGCAGTGAACGACCTGCTCCAGGCCGTCGGGCTCGGAGCCCTCCGGAACGACTGGCTGTCGAACCCGGACATCGCCATCTGGACGCTGCTCGCGATCATCTCGTGGAAGTACATCGGCTTCGCGGTGATCCTGTTCCTCGCCGGCCTGCAGAGCATCCCGGAGGAGCTGTTCGAGGCCGCGCAGCTCGACGGTGCGAGCTACTGGCAGATCCAGCGGCGCATCACGCTCCCGCTCCTCGGCCCGACCATCCGGATCTGGGCGTTCCTGTCGATCATCGGCTCGCTCCAGCTGTTCGACCTCGTCTACATCATCTGGGGTCAGTACATCGCTGCCACCGCCGGGACCTCGACGATGGCGACGTACATGGTCGCCAACGGTCGGCTCTCCGGCAACTACGGGTACGGCAACGCCGTGGCCGTGGTCATCTTCCTCATCTCGCTGGTCGTCGCCCTCGTCTACCAGCGGTTCGTCCTGCGCCGCGACACCGCCGGCGCCCTGACCGAGAAGGGCGACCGATGACCGCCACCGCCTCCATCGTCGCGCCGAACCGCCGCCGGTCCCGTGACCACGGTCCGGTCCGCAAGGAACGCAACCTCGGCACCTACTTCATCGCCCTGGTCTTCATCGCGGTGTGCATCGCGCCGGTCGCGTACATCATCCTGGGCGGCTTCCGCACGAACTCGCAGATCACCGCGAGCCCCGCCGGCCTGCCGAACCCATGGCAGATCGGGAACTACGTCTCGGTCCTGACGAGCGGTGTCTTCTGGCAGCAGCTCGGCAACTCCGTCGTCGCAGGCGTCACCACCACGGTCGGCGTCGTCGTCCTCGGGCTCATGGTGAGCTTCGTGCTCGCCCGGTACCGGTTCCGCGGTCGCGGCGCGCTCTACTCGCTCTTCGCCGCCGGCCTGATGTTCCCGATCACCGTCGCGATCACCCCGCTGTACCTGCTCGTCAAGGACCTCGGCCTGACGAACAGCCTGGCCGGCGTGATCCTGCCGCAGATCGCGTTCGCCCTGCCGACGACGGTCATCATCCTCGTGCCGTTCCTGCGGGCGATCCCGGACGAGCTCGAGGAGGCCGCCGCGATCGACGGGGCGAGCCGGCTCGGGTTCTTCTTCCGCATGGTCGTGCCGCTGTCCCTGCCCGGGGTCGTGACGGTCGGCATCCTCGCGTTCATCGGCAGCTGGAACAGCTACATCCTGCCGCTGTTCATCCTCAACGACTCGTCGGCGTACACGCTGCCCCTCGGGGTGCAGGCGTTCTCGTCGCAGTACTCGGTGGACACCGCGCGCGTGCTCGCGTTCACCTCGCTCTCGATGATCCCCGCGCTCGTGTTCTTCGCGATCTTCCAGCGCCGCATCGTCGGTGGCCTGACCGGGGCGGTGAAGGGGTGACGGCGCTCGACACGTCCACGCACCCGACGGACGGACGCCAGCCGACGGACGGACGCCACCGGACGGACGGACGGGAGGCGCGTGGCGGCGCCGCCACGCGCCTCCCGTCCGATCCGCAGCACGTCGCGCACGGGACGGCGCCCGACCGGGTGACCGCGCTGCTGGCCGCGATGACCCTCGAGGAGAAGACGGCGCAGCTCGTCGGCTACTGGCTCGACCAGAACGGTGTCGTCGCGCCGATGCAGGGCGAGATGGCGGCCGCGCAGGGCGGCGAGACGCTCGCCGACGTGACCCGGCACGGGCTCGGGCAGTACACCCGCGTGTACGGCACCCGCCCCGTCGAGCCCGACGAGCGCGCGGCCTGGTTGTGGGCGGAGCAGCGGCGCCTCAAGCGCGAGACGCGTCTCGGCATCCCGGCGCTCGTGCACGAGGAGTGCCTCACCGGGCTCGCCGCGTGGCGCGCCGCGACCTTCCCGACGCCGCTCGCGTGGGGTGCCGCGTTCGACCCGGAGCTCGTCGAGCAGGTCGGCGCGGTGATCGGCCGGTCGATGCGCGAACTCGGGGTGCACCAGGGCCTCGCGCCCGTGCTCGACGTCGTGCGTGACCCCCGGTGGGGTCGCGTCGACGAGTGCATCGGCGAGGACCCGTACCTGGTCGGCACCGTCGGCTCCGCGTACGTGCGCGGGGTGCAGAGTGCCGGCGTCGATGCGACGCTCAAGCACTTCCTCGGCTACTCGGCCTCGCGCGCCGGACGCAACCACGCGCCCGTGCACGCCGGACCGCGCGAGGTGGCGGACGTGTTCCTGCCGCCGTTCGAGATGGCGCTCCTCGACGGGGGCGCCCGCAGCGTCATGAACTCGTACGCCGAGGTCGACGGCGTGCCCGTGGCGGCCGACCCTGAGCTCCTGACCGGGCTCCTGCGCGACCGGCTCGGCTTCGACGGGACGGTCGTCGCGGACTACTTCTCGGTCGCGTTCCTCGAGGTGATGCACGGCGTCGCCCGGGACCGCGGCGAGGCGGCCGCACTCGCGCTCACCGCGGGCATCGACGTCGAACTGCCGACGGGTGACGCGTACCTCGCGCCCCTCGTCGAGCGGGTTCGCAGCGGCCTCGTCGACGAGGCGCTCGTCGACCGGGCGGTGCTGCGGGTCCTCCGGCAGAAGGAGCGGCTCGGGCTGCTCGACCCCGATGCCTTCGAGGACGAGCCCCCGACGGGCGTCGACCTCGACTCGCCGGAGCACCGGGCGCTCGCGCGGCGGCTCGCGGCGGAGTCGCTCGTCCTGCTCGCGAACGACGGCGTGCTCCCGCTCGGCGGTCCGGTCTCCGGCGCCGCGACGGGCGCGGTCGCCGCTGCGGGCGCAGTCCTGCGGGGCCCCGTCGCGGTGATCGGCCCGAACGCCCACCGTGCCGAGGCCCTGCAGGGCTGCTACTCCTTCGCGAACCACGTGCTCGCGACGCACCCGGGTCTGCCGCTCGGGTTCGCGATCCCGACCGTGCTCGAGGCCCTGCAGGACGCCCTCGGGGACGACGCCGTGCGGTACGCCCCCGGCGCCGAGGTCGAGGGCGACGACCGCTCCGGCTTCGCAGAGGCCGTCGCCACGGCGCGCGACGCCGCGGTCGCGATCGTCGTCGTCGGTGACCAGGCGGGCCTCTTCGGACGCGGCACCGTCGGCGAGGGCAACGACTCCGAGACGCTCGACCTGCCGGGCGTGCAGCGCGAGCTGGTCGAGGCCGTCGTCGCGACCGGCACCCCGACCGTCGTGGTGCTGCTGACCGGCCGGCCGTACGCGATCGGCTGGATGCTCGACGGCGACCACGCGAAGCCGTCCGCCGTCGTGCAGGCGTTCTTCCCGGGGGAGGGCGGTGGTCTCGCGATCGCCGACCTGCTGACCGGGGCCGCCGCGCCGTCCGGTCGTCTGCCGGTCTCGCTGCCCCGGTCCGCCGGTGCGCAGCCGTACTCGTACCTGCACCCGCGGCTCGGGGGCCCGTCGGACGTCACCGCGACCGACTCGACGCCCGTGCGGCCGTTCGGCTTCGGCCTGACGTACACGAGCATCGCGTACGAGGACCTGCAGGTCGACGACGCCGTCGCCACCGACGGTGCGTTCACGGCGTCCGTCACGATCAGGAACACGGGGGACCGGGACGGGATCGAGGTCGTGCAGCTCTACGGGCACGACGTCGCCGCGTCGGTCACCCGTCCGGTCGCCCAGCTGCTCGGCTACGCCCGGGTCGCGCTCCCCGCCGGTGGGTCGGTGCGGGTGCGCTTCGACGTGCCGGTGCAGCGGTTCGCGTTCACGGACCGGGCGATGCGGAAGGTCGTCGAGCCGGGGGACGTGCAGGTCTGGGTCGCGTCCGACGCGGCGGCGTCCCGACCGGGAGGCCCGGTGCCGACGGGTGGGATCGTCGCCTCCGGGGACGGTCCGGTCCGGCACGAGGTGCCCGGGTCCGCCACGGACCGTGCGGTCGTGCGCGTGACCGGTGCGGTGCACGAGGTGTCGCTCGCCGACCGGCGGACGGTCACCTGGTCGCTCGTCTGAGGGCGCGGGTGCGCTCGCGCACCGCGCGGTGCGCCCGCGCGAGACTCGGCTCTGCGGACACGTTCGCGGCCCCACGGCCGCGAACGTGCCCGCCTGGCCGAGTCTCGGCCTGCCCGGTCTCCGTGGTGCCGCCAACCGTGCGCCCTGGCGCGTACGGTCGACGCATGGCGGGGCGTGTGGTCGGGTGGGTGGCCTTCGCGGTCGGGGCCGTCCTCGTCGCCCTGTTCTTCGGCGTGGCCTTCCAGGCGACCAGCTGCGCGGACGCGATCCCCGGCGGCGCCAGTGTCTGCACGAGCGGGCCCGCGGTCGGCTGGCCGCTCGTCTGGGTCTTCGTCGGGATCGCGGTCGTCTCGGTGGCGCTCGCCGCTTGGCAGGTCGTGCGGGAGCTGCGCCGACAGCAGCGCTGACCGGGGGAGACCCCGCTCGGGATCAGCGGCGCAGCGGCTCGAGCGCGGGGTGGGTGCGGAGCGCCTCGTGTCCGTGCGTCAGCATGACCGAGAGGGTGCTCACCGCGGGTGCCATCGGGCCGGTGAGGGACAGTGGAGACGTGTCGCCGAACTCGAGGACGACGTTGAAGCGCTCGGGGTCCGGGTACACCGCCGTCACCGCAGTGAAGGGGAAGCTCAACCAGCCCCGGCCGACGACGTTGCACACGATGCGCTCGTTGCTCACCAGGACCTCGGCCTGCTGGTGCTCCCGCCACTGCGTCACCGCCGCGGACCGTGCACGGGACCGGGCGACCGAGTTGCCGATCGCGTTTCCGATGACCGCTCCGGCGACCCAGGCCGGACGGCCGAAGGCGACGACCGACGACTGGCCGTACACGACGTCCGTGCCGTAGTACCGCGAGTACTGGAGCGGCCCCGCGAGGAAGAAGTGCTCGCCCGCCCACGGCACGACGCCCCACACCTCGACCTCGGGTGGGAGCTCTCGCTGCTCCAGGACCGACCGGAGCCAGCGCGCGTGCTGCCATCCGGCGGCGTGGGCGTCCTCGTGCTGCCGGACGATCGCTTCCCGCTTGGTGAAGTGCCCGTGCCGACGTCGCCACGATCGGAACGCGCGGTACCCGTTGCGGAGTGCGATCACCAGGAAGACGATCGGTGCGACCATCGCGCAGAGCAGCACCAGGAGCCCGAGCAGCGACCAGCCGACATGGTCGGAGTCGTTCCCGAGGGCGCCGAGGCTGCTTCCGGCGACGACGAGCACCAGGTACGACACCGGGACGAGTGCGGCCGGGATCACCCACGCACGGTGCCGCCGCCACCACGACCGTCGTTCCGTCGTGTCGTTCCCTGCTGACATCGGTCCCGCTCCGGACACGGCGCCCCCGGCGCCGCTTGGTGCAGTTCGAACATCACGATCAAACCGCACCCACGCCGTGCCGTCCACCGGACGAGACCACGACACGCCCCGGTGGGACGATGGCCGGGTGCCGCTCGATCCCGATCCCGCCCTGGTGCCCGAACTCCTGGTCACCGACCTCGACCGCAGCCTGGCGTTCTGGCGGGACCGCTGCGGCTTCGTCGTCCGGTACGCCCGCCCCGAGGAGCGCTTCGCGGCTATCGTCCTCGGCTCGGCGCACCTGCTGCTCGAGCAGGTCGGCGTCGGGCGCAACTGGCTCGCCGGCCCCCTCGAACGCCCGTTCGGCCGCGGTCTGAACCTGCAGGTCGCCGTCCCCGACGCCGGAGCGCTCGCGGCCCGCCTGACCGACGCCGGCATCGCGCTGTTCATGCCGGTGGAACACCGGTGGTACCGCGTCGACGACGAGGAGACCGGGGTCGAGCAGTTCGTCGTCGCCGATCCCGACGGGTGGCTCGTCCGCTTCCAGTCGTCCCTCGGCCGCCGACCACGGCCGGTGGACTGACGAGCCCGCCTTCAGGAGACGTGCACACCCGTCGCGAGCCAGCTCGCGAGGACACCGAGCGCCGACACGACGAGCGCCGGCAACAGGGCGAACCCGCCGAGCAGGAGTGCGAACCAGCCGATCGCCCGACCGCGCACGGCACCACGGCGGACGCCCCGCACGCCGAGCAGGGTCACGACGACGGCGACCGGGAGCGCGGTCGCCAGCACCAGACCGATCGCGATCTGCTCGCGGGCGGCGGGCGTGAGGTCCTCCGGGCCGAGGGCGGGCTCCGCCGCGGCGACTGCGAGGTACACCGTCGTCCACACGAGGGCCACCAGCACCCCGACCCGCCCCGCCGCGCTCCTGCCGGCCCGGTCCCTGGTCAGCGGCGCCCACGGCCCGTCCCGGTGCCACAGGTCGTCCGTCACGGTCGCATCCTACGAGCACGCCGTCGAACTCCCGGGGAGCGCGCGTACCGTCGCGTTCCTCACGACCCTCGAAGGAGCAGGCCATGTCCGACGCCCACGACCCCCGCGACACCACGAACGACCCCGAGGGCACGCCGAAGCCCGACGGCCTCGGCGAGGACGGGACCATCCCCGACCACCCCGAGGGCGTCGCTGCCGGCTTCGCCGGGGACGACTCGCACTTCAACCACGAAGAGGACGAGGCCGCCGAATAGGCGGACGCGACCACACGACGCACCGGGAGGCCCGTGGCGACGCCGCCACGGGCCTCCCGTTGCGTCGCCCGGTCACCACGTCGCGACGGCGACCGTCCGTCGGGTCGGTACCGTGGTCGCATGGCCCGCTTCACGCCCCCTGCCGCCGACGCGATGCGCGCGCGCATCCTGGACGCCGCCCGCGACGAGTTCGCCGCCCACGGGCTGACGGGGGCGCGCGTCGAGCGCCTCGCCGCGGCGGCGGACAGCAACAAGGCGCAGGTCTTCCACTACTTCGGGGGCAAGGAGGGGCTCTTCGACGCGCTCCTCGTGCAGGAGCTCGGCGGGTTGCACGACGCCGTCCCGCTCGACACGGACGACCTGCCCGCATGGGCCGGACGTCTGCACGACGCGGTCGTCGAGCGGCCGTGGGTCGCGCGCCTGGCGACCTGGCAGCGCCTCGAGCGCACGGACGCGCCGGTCCCCGCGCTCGTCGAGCGGTACGAGTCCAGCGTCGCCGAGGTCGAGCGGGCGCAGCGCGCGGGGGTCCTGCCGCGGTCGTTCCGGCCGGCGGTGCTCCTGGCCCTCGTGCAGCAGCTCGCCGGGGTGTGGACCGCGTTGCCCGCCGAGGCGACGGGCTCCGTGTCCGCCGTGGTGGCCGCGCGCCGTCGGCAGGTCGTCGTGGATGCGGTCGCCCAGCTGCTCGGCCGCTGAACCGCCCAGGACGCGGGACCCGCTAGAGCCGGTCGCGCAGGAACGCCACCTGGCGCTCCCAGTGCCGGAAGCCGCCGCCCTCGTGCCCGTTGTACGGGTAGACGGCGATCTCGCGGTCGGCCGAGCCCAGGGCGTTGTACGCCGCGAAGGTCGTCCGCGGCGGCACGACGTCGTCCATCAGCGCCACGGAGAACAGCGCCGGCGCGCTGATGCGCTCGGCGAAGTGCACGCCGTCGAAGTAGGCCACCGTGTCCCACACCCGGTCGACGTCGTCGCGGTGGACCGACAGGTGCGTGGCGAGCTCGAGGTACGGGCCGCCGACGGCGACGGCCGTGCCGTGCTCCCAGTCACACAGGAACGCGACGTCGGGCAGCACGGCGACGAGCGGGCCGACGTGCGCCTCGACCAGGGCGGCCGCGGCGAGGGTGATCCCGCCGCCCTGGCTGCCGCCGGTGAGGGCGATCCGGTCGACGTCGACGCCGGGGAGCGTGCGGACCGCCTCGACCAGCCGCACCGCGTCGGTGAACACGCGGCGGTAGTAGTGGTTCGCCGGGGCGTCGACGCCGCTCGCCATCCACCCACCGACGTGCGGCACGGAGCCGTGCGGGTCGGGGGTGTCCCCGCCGGAACCCCAGCCACTTCCCTGCCCGCGGGTGTCCATCACGACGTGCACGAAGCCCGCGAGCGCCCACGACACCCGTTCCCCGGGGAGCCCGCGGCCGCCGCCGTACCCGAGGAACTCGACCACGACGGGCAGGTCCTGGTCGGCCGTGCCCGCGGGGCGGGAGACCCAGGCGCGGACGGGGTCGCCGCCGAAGCCCGGGAACGTCAGGTCCTGCACGTCGAGGGCGGTGACCGGCGTCTCGGCGGGGGTGGTGACGGGTGCGGTGCCGGCACCGGCTGCCCGGGCCTCGGCGATCGTGTCGGCCCAGAAGGCGTCGAGGTCGGCCGGACGCCGCACCTCGGGGCGGTACGCCCGGAGCTGGTCGAGGGGCAGGTCGGTGAGCGGCATGGGGTCCTCCGGGGTCGTTCTGCGCGTGGGATGGCGTTCCGCGCATCGTGGGTCGTTCCGCGCGTCGGAGGACGAACCTTCCGACCTCCGACGCGCAGAACGTCTTCCTACACCGTGCGCGATGGGATCGATCGCTCGCGAGCGGTGTCAGCGCGCGGCGTGTGCCCGGTACTGCTCGAGCACCTCGGGGCGCGGGTCCGCGGGGACGACCGTGGCGGAGACCTCCCACGACGGCAGGCTCCCCGTCAGCACCCACGCGGCCTGTCGAGCGGCACCGGACGCCACGTACTCGCCCGGCTCCGGGATCGACACGTCGCGGCCGAACACCTGCGCGGCGACGGCCCGGACGGCCTCGTTCCGCGCGGCCCCGCCGATGAGCAGCAGTCGGGACACCGTGACGCCGGTGCCCTCGACCGCGGCGAGCCCGTCGGCGAGGGCGCACAGCATGCCCTCGACGGCGGCGCGGGCGAGGTGCGCCCGGTCCGTGGTCGCCGGGGTCATCCCGAGCAGCGAGGCGGTCGCGTCCGGTCGGTTCGGGGTGCGTTCGCCGACGAAGTACGGCACGAGCACGAGCCCGTCCGCGCCGGCCGGCGCCTGCAGCGCCAGCTCGCCGAGGCCGTCGTGGTCGACGGCGAGGAGCCCGCCGATCACCTCGAGCACGCGGGCCGCGTTGAGCGTCGTCACGATCGGGAGGCGCGACCCGGTCCCGTCGGCGAAGCCCGCCACGGTCCCGCTCGGGTCCGTCACCTCGGTGTCGGTGACCCCGAAGACCGTCCCGCTCGTGCCGAGGGACACCGCGACGTCGCCGGGACCGAGGCCGAGGCCGAGCGCGGCCCCGGCGTTGTCGCCGAGTCCCGGGCCGACCACGAGTCCGGCGCGGGCGGTCGCGCCGCCCGGCAGCGCGACGTCGGACCCCAGCGTGCCCATCGCCTCGTCCGGTGCGACCACCCGCGGCACCACGACCGCGTCGTCGTCACCGGCTGCGGCTGCGGTTGCGCCACCCGCGACCCGGAGGCCACGACCGAGGGCGGCCGCGAACAGCTCCGCGTCGTACTCGCGGCGCACCGGGTCCCAGTACGCCGTGCCGCTGGCGTCGGAGCCGTCGGTCGCGAGCGCGTCGAGGTCCGGACCGAGCGGACTCTCGTCCGCCGGGCCGTACCCGCGCAGCCGCCACGACAGCCAGTCGTGGGGGAGCGCGACCGCGGCGACCCGCGCCGCGTTCTCGGGCTCCGCGTCCCGCAGCCAGCGCAGCTTGGTCCCGGTGAACGAGGCCACCGGGACCAGACCCGTCCGGGCGACCCATGCCTGTCGGCCGAGCTCCTCGACCATCTGCGCGGCCGCGTCGGCGCTGCGGACGTCGTTCCAGAGGAGCGCGTCGCGGACCACGCGACCGTCCGCGTCCAGTGCGACCATGCCGTGCTGCTGTCCGGCGACCGCGACCGCGGCGACGTCGTCGAACCCACCGGCGTCCGCGATCGCGGTGCCGAGCGCGTCCCACCAGTGGCGGGGGTCGACGGAGGTGCCGTCCGGGTGGGACGCACGCCCCTCCCGGACGACCGCACCGGTCGACGCGTCACGGATGGTGACCTTGCAGGACTGGGTCGACGAGTCGACCCCGGCGACCAGGGTCACCCCTTCGGCGGCAGGCCGCCTCAGCGCGCGGAATGCAGCCGCTGGCGCGTCTGCCTTCAATTCCGCGCGCCCATCAGGTGCTCGATCGCGAGCTGCTGCAGGCGCACGAAGCCGAAGCCCTTGCCGCCGAAGTACGCGTCGGCGTCGAAGTCCTCGAACGCCGAGCGGTCGGCGAGGAAGTCGTCGTACGACTCGCCGCTGTTCAGCGTCGGGGTGCTCAGCTCGTCGACCTTCGCGGCGGACAGGGCCTCCTGCACCTCGGGGTCGGCGCGGAACGCCTGCGCGCGCTCCTTGAGGAGCAGGTACATGCGCATGTTCGCCTTCGCGGAGTCCCAGACACCCGTGATGTCCTCGGTGCGCGACGGCTTGTAGTCGAAGTGCCGCGGGCCGTCGTACGCCTGACCGCCCTGCGGGGCGCCGTGCTCGAGCAGGTCGACGAGCGAGAACGCGTTCTGCAGGTCGCCGTGGCCGAACACCAGGTCCTGGTCGTACTTGATGCCGCGCTGGCCGTTCAGGTCGATGTGGAAGAGCTTGCCCTGGTACAGCGCCTGGGCGATGCCGGCCGTGAAGTTCAGGCCCGCCATCTGCTCGTGGCCGACCTCGGGGTTGATGCCGAACAGCTCCGGGCGCTCGAGCGTCTCCGTGAAGGCGATCGCGTGGCCCAGGGTCGGCAGGAGGATGTCGCCGCGGGGCTCGTTCGGCTTCGGCTCGATGGCGAAGCGGATGTCGTAGCCCTTGTCCGTGACGTACTGGGCGAGCAGGTTGACGGCCTCGCGGTAGCGCTCGAGCGCGGCCTGCACGTCCTTGGCGGAGTCGTACTCCGAGCCCTCGCGGCCGCCCCACATGACGAAGGTCTTCGCACCGAGCTCGGCGGCCAGGTCGATGTTGCGGAGCACCTTGCGGAGCGCGAACCGGCGGACCTGGCGGTCGTTCGAGGTGAAGCCGCCGTCCTTGAACACCGGGGCCGAGAACAGGTTCGTCGTGACCATCGGCACGATGATCCCGGTCGACTCGAGGGCGCCCTTGAGGCGGTCGATCTGGCCCTGGCGCTCGGCGTCGGTCGAACCGAACGCGAACAGGTCGTCGTCGTGGAAGGTCAGGCCGTAGGCGCCGATCTCGTCGAGCTTCTCGACCGCCTCGACCACGTCCAGCGCGGGACGGGTCGGGCCGCCGAACGGGTCGGAGCCGTCGTAGCCGATGGTCCAGAGACCGAAGGAGAACTTGTCGTCACGGGTGGGCGTCGTTGCCATGGTGGGTCACCGTTCGTCGTCGAAACAAAATGTTGCCGCGCCCAACATAAGCGGTAGGGTGGATCCTGGCAACATCGGATCGCAAAGGAGCGAGTGGATGGCACAGGACGGACACGGACCGGGGCGACTGCGGGTCGCGATGGTCGGGCACGGCTTCATGGGGGCGGCGCACTCCCAGGCGTGGCGGACCGCCCCGCGGTTCTTCGACCTCGGCGTGGAGCCCGAGATGGCGGTCGTCGTCGGGCGGGACGCCGAGCGCACCGAGGCCGCGCGCCGGCAGTACGGCTGGCAGGCCGCGTCGACCGACTGGCGCCGGGTGGTCGCCGACCCGGACATCGACGTCGTCGACGTGGTGTCGCCCGGCTCCTCGCACGTCGAGGTCGCGATCGCCGCGCTCGAGGCCGGCAAGCACGTGCTGTGCGAGAAGCCCCTCGCCAACACCGTGGCCGAGGCCGAGGCGATGACGGCCGCCGCCGAGTCCGCCGCTGCGCGCGGCGTCCGCGCCATGGTCGGGTTCAGCTACCGCCGCGTGCCCGCCATCGCGCTCGCGCGCCAGCTGGTGCAGGACGGGAGGATCGGGGCCGTCCGCCAGGTCCGCGCGCTCTACCTGCAGGACTGGTTGACCGACGCCGAGGGCCCGATGACGTGGCGCCTCGACAAGGCGCTCGCCGGTTCCGGTTCGCTCGGCGACATCGGCGCGCACGCGATCGACCTCGTCGAGCACGTCACGGGCGCACAGCTGTCCACCGTGTCCGGCACGCTCGAGACCTTCGTGCACGAACGCCCGCTGATGGCCGAGGGCGTCGGCCTGTCGGGCACCGCGTCGAGCGAACGCGGACAGGTCACCGTCGACGACGCCGCGTTCTTCCTCGGGCGGCTCAGCGGTGGCGCTGCCGACGGCGCGATCGGCACCTTCGAGGCCACGCGCTACGCGACCGGTCGGAAGAACGGCCTGACGCTCGAGGTCAGCGGGTCCGAGGGCGCGATCCAGTTCGACCTCGAGTCGATGAACGAGCTGCGGCTGTACGAGTCGTCGGCGCCCGCGGGGGAGCAGGGCTTCCGCCGCATCCTGGTCACCGAGCCGGAGCACCCGTGGATGGCCGCGTGGTGGCCGACCGGGCACCTGATCGGCTACGAGCACACCTTCAGCCACCAGGTCACGGACTTCGTGCGGGCGATCGTCGCCGGCACCGACCCGCAGCCGTCGTTCGCGGACGGCCTGCACGTGCAGCGGGTCCTCGACGCGGTCGAGCGCAGCGCGGCCGACGGCAGCGCCTGGACGGCGATCCGATGACCGGCGGGAAGAAGGCCCTGGTCGTCCGGGGCGGGTGGGACGGGCACATGCCGGTCGAGACCACCGACCTGTTCGTCCCGTTCCTGCGGGACAACGGGTTCGACGTGCAGGTGTCGGACTCGACCGCGGTGTACGCCGACGAGTCCGTGATGGCCGACGTCGACCTGATCGTGCAGGTCGTCACCATGTCGACCATCGCGGACGACGAGTTCGCCGGACTGCAGAAGGCGGTGCTCGGCGGCGCCGGACTCGCGGGATGGCACGGCGGGATCGCGGACGCGTTCCGGAACACCGCCGACTACCTGCACATGATCGGCGGGCAGTTCGCGCACCACGCGGGCAAGCACCCGTCCGAGCGCACCGGCGAGCAGTCCGACAACTACATCCCGTACACGGTGCACATCACCGAGGCCGGGCACGAGCACCCGATCACGCAGGGCATCGAGGACTTCGACCTGGTGACCGAGCAGTACTGGGTGCTCTCCGACGAGTACAACGACGTGCTGGCGACCACGACGCAGGAGGCCCGGGACTTCGACGCCTGGAACCGTCCGGTCACGGCGCCGGCGATCTGGACCCGGCAGTGGGGGCAGGGGCGCGTGTTCGTCTCGGCGCCCGGGCACCGGCTCGAGGTCGTCGAGTCGCAGCCGCTCCGCACGATCATCGAGAGGGGACTCCTGTGGGCAGCGCGATGAGGGTCGGTGTCGTCGGGGTCGGCGTCATCAGCCAGCAGTACTTCGAGCACTTCCCGGCGCTGCCCGGGCTCGAGCTCACCGCCGTCGCGGACATCGACGTCGCCCGGGCTCAGTCGGTCGGCGAGGCACAGGGCGTCCGCGGGACGAGCGTCGACGAGCTCATCGCGGCGGACGACGTCGACGTCGTGCTCAACCTGACGATCCCGGCCGCGCACGCCGAGATCGCCACCCGGGCGCTCGAGGCCGGCAAGCACGTCTACGGCGAGAAGCCGCTCGCGATGTCGACGGCCGAGGCGCAACCCGTGCTCGACCTCGCCCGGCGCTCGGGGCTGCGGGTCGGCAGCGCGCCGGACACCGTGCTCGGCACCGGGATCCAGACGGCCCGGCAGGCGCTCGACAGCGGTGCGATCGGCACGCCCGTCGGTGCCGCTGTGTCCTGGTCGGCGCCCGGGCACGAGCTGTGGCACCCGGCGCCCGCGTTCTACTACCAGCCGGGTGGTGGACCGCTGCTCGACATGGGGCCGTACTACCTGACGAGCCTGGTCTCGTTCTTCGGTCCGGTCGTCCGGGTGAGCGGCGCCTCGACCCGCTCCGACCGCGAGCGCACGATCGCCACCGGGCCCGCCGCGGGCACCCCGCTCCGGGTCGACATCGACACGCACGTGGTCGCCGTCCTCGAGCACGCGAACGGCGTCGTCTCCACGGTCACGGTGTCCTTCGAGGTCTGGGCCACCCGGGCACCACTGTTCGAGGTGTACGGCACCGCGGGCACGCTCGGGGTCCCCGACCCGAACCGGTTCTCCGACCCGGTGTCGATCGCCGACGCCCACGGGGGAACAGCACAGCCCCGCGAGTGGCGGGACCTGCCGACGAGCGCCGGGTACGCCGACGCCGGACGCGGGTACGGCCTCGCCGACATGGCACACGCGATCGCGACGGACCGGCCACACCGGGCGTCCGGCGACCTCGCGTTCCACGTGCTCGAGGTGATGGAGGCGGTCTCGACCGCCGCCCGCGAGCACACCGTGGTCGACGTGCGGTCGCGCGTCGACCGACCGGACACCGTGCCCGCCGGAGCCGAGCCGAGCACCTGGTGAACCAGCAGCAGGAGGAAGGAAGCAGCATGACGGAGACGACCCGTGCCTCCCGGCCGAGCGCGTCGACGCGACCGGTCACCCTGTTCACCGGCCAGTGGGCGGACCTGCCGTTCGAGGAGGTCGCCCGCCTGGCGGGGGAGTGGGGCTACGACGGGCTCGAGATCGCCTGCTGGGGCGACCACCTGGACGTCCGTCGCGCCGCGACGGATCCCGACTACGTGGCGGACCGGAAGGCGATCCTGGAGCGGAACGGCCTGCAGGTCTGGACGATCGCGAACCACCTGACCGGGCAGGCCGTGTGCGACGACCCGATCGACCAGCGGCACGAGGACATCCTCGCGCCGCACGTGTGGGGCGACGGCGACCCCGAGGGCGTCCGTCAGCGGGCAGCCGAGGAGCTGCAGTGGACCGCCCGCGCGGCCGCGGCGCTCGGCGTCACGACCGTCACCGGGTTCTCCGGGTCGTCGATCTGGAAGACCGTCGCCGGGTTCCCGCCGGTGCCGCCCTCGATGATCGACGCCGGCTACCAGGACTTCCACGACCGGTGGTCGCCGATCCTCGACGTGTTCGAGGAGGTCGGCGTCCGCTTCGCGCTCGAGGTGCATCCGTCCGAGATCGCCTACGACTACTGGACGGCGAAGCGGGCGCTGGAGGTGTTCCAGGACCGGCCGGCGTTCGGCTTCAACTTCGACCCGTCGCACTTCGTCTGGCAGGACCTGGACCCCGCCGCGTTCCTGCTCGACTTCGCGGACCGGGTGTACCACGTGCACTGCAAGGAGTCGGTGAAGCAGCTCGACGGCCGCAACGGACGCCTGTCGTCGCACCTGCCGTGGGGCGACCCGCGGCGCGGGTGGGACTTCGTCACCGCCGGGCACGGGGACGTGCCGTGGGAGCGGGTGTTCCGCGTGCTGAACCACATCGGGTACGACGGGCCGACGAGCGTCGAGTGGGAGGACGCGGGCATGGACCGGCTCGTCGGCGGCCCGGAGGCGCTGGCGTTCGTGCGGCAGCTCGGGACCATCGCGCCGCCGGACGCCGCGTTCGACGCCGCGTTCTCGCGCTCGCGCTAGCCGCTGCCGCGCCGGCGGCGCCGCGCCGCCGGCGCACCGCCGGCGCCGCGCCGAGTCTCGGCCTGGGCGACGAGTTCCGCGGAGCGCCGCGCGAGACTTGTCGCTCGTGCCGAGACTCGGCACCGCCCGACCCCGCACCACCACCCCACGAGGAGGACCCATGGCCCGACCGGCCACGACCACGCCCGGCAACGCCGCGCGCGTCCTCCGCATCGTGCACGAGGGCGGGCCGCTCCCGCGCGCCGAGCTCACCCGTCGTACGGGCCTGAACCGCTCGACGGTCCTGGCGATAGTCGGCGAGCTCGTCGAACAGGGGCTCGTGCACGAGGAGTCCCCCGCCCCCGGCGGCCCCGGTGCCGATCGCCCCACAGCCGGCGTCGGACGTCCCAGCGCGATCGTCCGCGCGTCGCCGGACGTCGTGGCCGCCGCCGTCACGGTCGAGATCGACGCCGTCGGGGTGGCCCTCGTCGCGCTCGACGGCACCGTGCGCGACCGGCTCGTCGAACCCCAGCCCAGCGTCCCGAGCGCGGCCGTGGCGATCGACGCCGTCGCCCGCGTGCTCGGCACCCTCACCACCCGGGCGGCACCGGGCCTGCGGCTCGTCGGGGTCGGCGTCGCGGTCCCCGGCATCGTCCGCGTCGAGGACGGGGTCGTCCGGGACGCCCCGCACCTCGGATGGCGGGACGAGCCGTTCGCGGGACCGCTCGCCGATCGCCTCGGCCTGCCCGTCCGCGCCGCGAACGACGCGAACGTCGGCGCCTGGGCCGAACGGCTGTACGGCAGCGCCCGCGGCGTCGACGACCTGGTCTACCTCAACGGCGGCGCGAGCGGCATCGGCGGCGGCATCGTCAGCGCCGGCCGACCGTTCAGCGGCGCCGACGGGTACGCGGGCGAGCTCGGGCACACCTTCGTCGCCGCGAACGGCGTCCGCTGCCACTGCGGGGCCGTCGGGTGCCTGGAGACCGAGGCCTCGCGCGAGTCCCTGACCGCGGTCACCGGGACACCCCCGGACGACCTCGACGCCCTCGCCGCGGCGCTCGCCGAGGGCCGGGACGAGGTCGAGCGGGTCGTCGACCGGCAGGTCACGGCGCTCGCCACCGCGATCCGGAACGCCGTCCACACGGTCGACCCCGAGGTCGTCGTCCTCGGCGGGTTCCTCGGCGAGCTGCTCGGGCACGTCGGGGACCGCGTCGAGGACGAGGTCCGGGCGCAGACGATGGCCGCCATGACCGACCGGCTCCGGGTCGTGCCGGCGGCGCTCGGCCGGGACGTCCTGGTGCGCGGGGCCGCCGAGCTCGGGTTCACCGACCTGCTCCGCGACGGCCAGGCGACGGCGACCCCGATCCAGGCGGCGCAGGCCCCGGCCCGAGCGACGCGGGTCCCGGCCCAGACGGCCCCGCCCGCCGCCGACACACCGACCACCCCGTCCGACCGCGACGACGCGGTCGAGGAAGCGAGATCCGCATGACCGACACCGCCACCACCCAGCGCGCGAGCGTCCTGCTCGGCACCCAGGACCTCACCGTCGAGGACCGCCCCGTCCCCGAGGTCGCCGCGGGGGACGTCCTCGTCCGCGTCGCCGCCGTCGGCGTGTGCGGCTCCGACGTGCACTACTACCGCCACGGCCGCATCGGGGACTTCGTCGTCGAGGAGCCCCTCGTCCTCGGCCACGAGCTCTCCGGCACGATCGCCGCCGTCGGCGAGGGCGTCGACCCCGCCCGCGTCGGGGAGCGCGTCGCCGTCGAGCCGCAGCGCCCCTGCCACCGCTGCGCGCAGTGCCTGGCCGGTCGCTACAACCTCTGCCCGCACATGCGCTTCTACGCGACGCCGCCGGTCGACGGCGCGTTCGCCGAGTACGTCACGATCGAGGCCGAGTTCGCCCACACCCTGCCCGACACCGTCTCGTTCGAGGCCGGCGCCCTCCTCGAACCCCTGTCCGTCGGCATCGCCGCCGCACGGAAGGCCGGGATCGTCCCCGGGTCGAGCGTCCTCATCGCCGGCGCCGGTCCGATCGGCGTCATCTGCGCGCAGGTCGCCCGCGCGTTCGGTGCGACGCGCGTCGTCGTCAGCGACCTCGTCCCCGAGCGCCGCGAGCGGGCGCTGTCCTTCGGCGCGACGGAGGTCGTCGACCCCGTGTCCGTCGACGTCACCTCGGACATCGTCCCCGTCGACGCCTTCATCGACGCCAGCGGCGCACCCCGTGCGGTCTCGGACGGCATCAAGGCGGTCGGACCGGCCGGCGCCGCCGTCCTGGTCGGGCTCGGCAACTCCGAGATGGTGCTGCCCGTCGAGCACATCCAGAACCTCGAGGTGACGGTCACCGGCATCTTCCGCTACACGAACACGTGGCCGGTCGCGATCGGGCTGGTCGCGTCCGGACAGGTCGACCTGGACGCGCTCGTGACGGGACGCTTCGGGCTCGACGACGTCCGCGAGGCCCTCGAGAGCGACACCGACCCGGCCTCCCTCAAGTCGGTCGTCTACCCGAACGGGGTCCTGTCCGCCTCGTGACCCGCGTCCGTCGTGGCGCGACCAGGACACGGACTGGAGGCACGTTGCGGGCCCGCCACGTGCCTCCCGTCCGTTCTGCGGTCGTGTCCGGCGACCGCACCTGCCGGTGCACCCGGACCGGGGGCACCGGCGCGACACCGCGACGCGCTACGGTTCGGCCATGACGGCGACACCGGCGGCCGCAGTGCCGCAGCGCACCGACCGACGGGCCCTCGTGTCCTGGGCGCTCTGGGACTGGGGGTCCGCGGCGTTCAACGCCGTCGTCACCACCTTCGTGTTCAGCACCTACCTCGCGAGCCGCGCGTTCGTCGACCCGCGGCTCGTCGCGGCCGAGGGCACCTCGGCTGCCGCCACCCGCGCGGTCGAGCGGGAGCTCGCGCAGAACGCGGCGACCGTCTCGACCGCCCTGACCGTCGCCGGGATCGTCGTGGCGCTCGTCGCCCCCGCGGTCGGCCGGCTCGCGGACTCCTCCGGACACCGGCGCCGGTCGGTGCTCGTCGCGACCATCGGCATCGCGCTGTCGATCGGGGCGATGGTGTTCGTCGCACCGAGCCAGCCGTACCTCGTGCTCGGGGCCGCCCTGCTCGGAATCGGGACGGTCGCGTACGAGATCGCGACCGTCGGGTACAACGCGATGCTCGGCCAGGTCGCCTCCGGGCCGAAGACCGGCCGGGTCTCGGCGATCGGCTGGGCGGCCGGGTACTTCGGCGGCATCGTGCTGCTGGTCGTGCTGCTCGTCCTGTGCATCCAGGACTTCGGGACGCCCGGCGTGGCCGGGGTCCTGCAGCTGCCGGCGACCGTGGCGACCGGGCAGTGGGACGTCCGCGTCGCGATCGGCATCGCCGCCGTGTGGCTCGCCGTCAGCTCGGTGCCGCTGTTCCTGACCGTCCCCGAGGCCGCGCCGGACCGGACGCAGACCGGCGGCCTGCTCGGGGCCTACCGGGACCTCGGCCGCCACGTCGCCCGGCTGTGGCGCGAGCGGCGGAACGTCCTGGCGTTCCTGGTCGCGAGCGCGGTGTTCCGCGACGGGGTCGGGGCGGTGTTCACGTTCGGCGGGATCATCGCCGCGCAGGTGTTCGGCTTCAGTGCGTCCGAGGTGATCCTGTTCGCCATCGTCGCGAACGTCGTCGCCGGGGTCGCGACGTTCCTGTCCGGGCGGCTCGACGACCGGTTCGGCTCCCGGGCGCTCATCACGGTGTCGCTGATCGGACTCGTCGTGTGCGGCACGGCGGTGCTCGCGGTCGGGACGGCCCAGATCGGGTTCTGGGTGCTCGGGCTCGCGCTGTGCGTGTTCGTCGGCCCGGTGCAGTCGTCGTCGCGGGCGTACCTGGCGCGGCTCGCGACGCCGGGCCGCGAGGGGGAGCTCTTCGGCCTGTACGCCACGACCGGGCGGGCGGCGTCGTTCCTGGCGCCGGCGCTGTTCGGGGTCGCCGTGACCCTGACCGGCTCGACGCGCTTCGGCATCCTCGGCATCGTGGTGGTGCTCGTCGCGGGGCTCGTGCTCATGGCGTTCGTCAAGCGGGAGGACGGGGCGGCGGCCGTCCCGCGCGTCGGGGGCTGATCCGCGCGTCGGGTGCCGTTCCGCGCGTCGGAGGCGTTTCCGCTCGTCGGGTGCCGATCCGCGCGTGGTGTGTCGTTCCTTCCGGCACCCCTTGCGCGGTCTTGCCTCCCACGTCACCTGCGATGGGCCGGATCGTCCACGGTGACGGCCCCGTGGCACCCGCTCGGCTCCCGTGCGCCAGGATGGAGGGCATGACCGACCAGCGGATCGCCGTCGTCGTCCTCGCCGCCGGGCAGGGCACGCGCATGAAGTCCTCCACCCCCAAGGTGCTGCACCGCCTCGCCGGCCTGCCCCTCGTCGCCCACGTGCTCCGCACCGCGGCGTCGCTCGAGCCCGAGCACGTCGCCGTGGTGGTCCGGCACGAGCGGGAGCGCGTCGCCGCCGAGGTCGCCGAGCGCGCACCCGGCGCGATCGTCGTCGACCAGGACGACGTCCCCGGCACCGGGCGCGCCGTCGAGGTCGCGGTCCAGGCACTCCCCGCCGACTTCGAGGGCGCCGTGGTCGTGCTCTCCGGCGACGTCCCGCTGCTCGACGCCGCGTCGCTCCGCATGCTCGTGGACGCCCACGCCGGGAACGCCGCGACCCTGGTCAGTGCGATCGCCCCCGACCCGACCGGCCTCGGCCGCGTGGTCCGCGACGCCTCCGGGGCCTTCGTCGCCGTCGTCGAGCACAAGGACGCGACCGACGAGCAGCGCACCATCACCGAGGCGAACGCCGGGATCTACGCGTTCGACGTCGCGCACCTCCGTGCCGTGCTCCCCGGTCTCACGACGGCCAACGCCCAGGGCGAGAAGTACGTCACCGACGTGCCGGCCCTCATCGCCGCGCGCGGCGGAGCGATCGACGTCGTGACCCTCACCGACCCGTGGCTCGTCGCGGGGATCAACGACCGCGCGCAGCTCGCCGACGCCGCCCGGGAGCTCAACGCCCGGATCGTCCGTCGGCACCAGCTCGCCGGCGTCACCGTCCAGGACCCCGCGACGACGTGGATCGACCTGGACGTCACCATCGAGGCCGACGCCGAGGTGCTCCCGGGCACCCAGCTGATCGGCGCCACCGCGATTGCGGCCGGTGCCGTCGTCGGACCGGACACGACCCTGCGCGACACCGAGGTCGGCGCCGGCGCGACCGTGAACCGGGTCGACGCGACGCTCGCCGTGATCGGGGACGGGGCCTCGGTCGGGCCGTTCGCGTACCTGCGGCCGGGCACGATCCTGGGCGACCAGGGCAAGATCGGCACGTTCGTCGAGACCAAGAACGCCGTGATCGGCCGGGGCAGCAAGGTGCCGCACCTGTCCTACATCGGCGACACCGAGGTCGGCGAGGACTCCAACATCGGGGCGAACACCATCACCGCGAACTACGACGGCGTGCACAAGCACCGCACCGAGGTCGGGTCGAACGTGCGGACCGGCTCGCACAACGTGTTCGTCGCCCCGGTTAGGATTGGCGACGGGGCGTACACCGGCGCGGGTACGACCGTCCGCAAGGACGTACCGGCCGGGTCGCTCGCGATCAGCTACGCCCCGCAGCGCAACACCGACGGATGGGTCGAGGAACACCGACCCGGTACGCCGGCGGCCGAGGCGGCTCGGCGCGCGCACGGCGAACAGAACACGGCGACCTGACCCGGCCGTCGGTAGCGACCCCGAGCGGGTCAGGGAGTGAGCACCGCACTTGTCCGGAATCAAGACAACCGGCCAGAAACGACTCGTCCTCGTCTCGGGACGAGCGCACCCGGAGCTCTCGGCGCAGATCGCCGACGAACTCGGGGTCGAGCTGGTCCCGACCGACGCCCGCACCTTCGCGAACGGTGAGCTCTACGCCCGCTTCGACGAGTCGGTCCGCGGCTGCGACGCGTTCGTCATCCAGTCGCACACCGCGCCGATCAACGAGTGGCTCATGGAGCAGCTCATCATGGTCGACGCGCTCAAGCGTGCCTCGGCGAAGCGCATCACGGTCGTGGCGCCCTTCTACCCCTACGCCCGACAGGACAAGAAGGGTCGCGGTCGCGAGCCGATCTCGGCCCGACTGGTCGCCGACCTGTTCAAGGCCGCCGGTGCGCACCGCATCATGAGCGTCGACCTGCACGCCGCCCAGATCCAGGGCTTCTTCGACGGCCCCGTCGACCACCTGTTCGCCATGCCCGTGCTGCTCGAGCGCTTCCAGCAGATCCTCGACCCGGAGACGCTCACCGTCGTGTCGCCGGACATGGGCCGCGTGCGCGTCGCCGACATCTGGTCCGAGAAGCTCGGCGCCCCGCTCGCCATCATCCACAAGCGGCGTGACCCGCTCGTCCCGAACCAGGTCTCCGTGCACGAGATCGTCGGTGACGTCTCCGGCCGCGTCTGCCTGCTCGTCGACGACCTCATCGACACCGGTCGCACGATCGCCAAGGCCGCCGAGGCCCTGAAGGCGAACGGTGCCACCGGCGTCGTCGTCGCGGCGACCCACGCGGTGTTCTCGGACCCGGCGAAGGACCTGCTGCAGAGCGAGTTCATCGACCGCGTCGTCGTCACGGACACCCTGCCGCTGCCGGAGGAGAAGCGCTGGGACCGCCTCGAGGTCCTGCCGATCGCCCCGCTCATCGCCCGCGCGATCCACGAGGTCTTCGACGACGGTTCCGTCACGTCGATGTTCGACGGCGCGGCTTGACCACAGCGCGGGACGCGCTCGCCGCCCGGCTTCGGGCGGCGGGCAGCGTGTTCGCCGAGGACGAGGCCGACCTGCTGCTCGAGGCAGGCGACGGCGATCCGGTCCGCCTGCGTGCCCTGGTGCAGCGGCGCCTCGCCGGTGAGCCGCTCGAGGTCGTCCTCGGCTGGGCGGCCTTCGACGGACACCGGGTCCGCGTCGCCGCAGGGGTCTTCGTGCCCCGGGCACGCACCGCGGTCGTCGTCGAGCAGGCGGCGCGGCGGCTCCACCGCTACGACCGGGTCGTCGACCTGTGCTGCGGGGTCGGCGCGATCTCCGTCGCGCTGCTCGGCCGGGTCGGTGCGCTCGACCTCGTCGCGGCCGACGTGGACCCCGACGCGACCGACGTGGCCGCCGAGAACATCGGGGACCGGGGGATCGTCGTCACGGGTGACCTGTTCGCGCCGCTGCCCGAGCGGTTCCGGGAGGCCGTCGACGTCATCGCCGTGAACGCCCCGTACGTGCCGTCCGGCGAGGTCGCGACGATGCCGTCGGAGGCCCGCGACCACGAGCGGCTCGTCGCCCTCGACGGGGGAGCGGACGGCCTCGACGTGCACCGCCGCATCGCCGACGGGGCCGGGGCGTGGTTGCGCCCGGGCGGGGCGGTCGTCATCGAGGTCTCGGCGGCCCAGTCCGCGGCGTCGGCGGCACTGTTCGCCGCCGACGGGTTCACCGTCGCGGTCGAGCGCGACGACGAGGTCGACGGGACGTGCGTCGTGGCGGTCCGATCGGCCTGACGTCCGGCTGCCGTCCGCGGACCGCCGTCAGTCCGCGCTGACCTGCACGGTGTGCCATCCCGTTGCGCCGTTCGGCGCCGGAGGCCGCTCGACGCTCGTCTGCACCTGCCCGTCGGTCCCCGTGGCGCGGACCTGCAGCCGGTGCGACCCGGCCGTCGGGGTCCACCGCCACACCCACTGCCGCCAGGTGTCGGCGGACGCCGAGTCGGCCAGGGTCGCGTCCTGCCACTCGCCGTCGTCGACCCGGACCTGCACGCCCTTCACCCCGTGGTGCGGCTGCCAGGCGACACCCGCAACGGCGACGGTCTTCCCCGCCGTGAGCGATGCCCCATCCCGAGGCGTGTCGATCCGCGACTCGAGCTTCACCGGACCGCGCTCCGACCAGCCACGCGGGGTCCAGTACCCCTGCGCGTCCGAGAATCGGGTGACCTCGAGCTCGTTCACCCACTTCGTCGCGGAGACGTACCCGAACAGGCCGGGCACGACCATCCGGACCGGGAACCCGTGCTCGGGCGGGAGCGGCTCGCCGTTCATCCCGACGGCGAGCATCGCGGCGGTGTCGGGGTCCTGCAGCACGTCGAGGGGCGTCCCGGCCGAGAAGCCGTCGACGCTCCGGGACAGCACCATGTCGGCGCCGTCGCGGACCCCCGCCCGCGCCAGGAGTTCGCGGATCGGGTACCCGAGCCACAGCGCGTTGCCGATCAGGTCCCCGCCGACCTCGTTCGAGACGCAGCTCAGGGTCGCCATGTGTTCCTCGAGCGGGAGCGCCAGCAGTTCGTCCCAGGTCAGCTCGACCTCACGCTCGACCGCGCCGTGGATCCGCAGCTTCCACTGCGCCGGGTCGACCGACGGCACGCGCAGGGCGGTGTCGATCCGGTAGAAGTCGGCGTTCGGGGTGACGTACGGCGTGATCCCGGACACGTCGAGGGACGCCCCGGCGGGGACGGGCGTCGCCGTGGTCGCGGGCTGCGGCAGGCGGATCGCCCGCCGTGCAGTCGCGGCCGCCTGCATCGCCGAGGTCCCGAGGCGGGACGCGCCACCGACCACGACCGCGGCGACGGCGGTCGCCGCACCCCACACCAGGAAGGTGCGACGTTCGGTCGCCGCCGGTCTGGGCGAGGCCGACGGGACGGCTGCTGCGGCTTCCCACCGCCGGAGCCGACGGAGGAGCAGGCGCAGTACGACGATCGCTGCGACCACGCCGAGGACGCTCGGCAGCCCGTCCCACGTGCCGCTGCCCGACCGCGTGGTGACGGCCGCGAGCGACAGCGCACCACCGACCGCGAACACGAGCGCCCCGAACGGCGGACGTCGACGTTCGAGGACGCCCGCGCCGGCGCTGATGCCCGCCGTGACGACGGCCATCAGGACGAAGAGCGCGGCCTTGTCCCCGGTGCCGAACAGCCCGACCATGAGGTCCTTCGCAGCGGGCGGAGCGAGGTCGATGACGGCGGAACCGACGGCGACGAGCGGACTGCCGGCGCCACCGAGCAGCAGCGCACCGAACTCGGCGACGGCCAGGAACGCGACGACGGCCACGATCCCGCACGCGGCGGCCCACCCGGCCGGGCGGCGGACGGAGGTCCCCGGCGGGAGCGGCTCGGCAGCGGGTGCGGAGGAGGCGGAGGGTGGTGCGGTGCTCACCCGTGCAGCGTAGGTCGGCAGGCCGCCGACGGGCTGACAGGCGGCCGGACGGTGGACGGGCGCCGGCGGCCGACCTGCTGGGGTGGAGCGGGGCTTCCCCGGGCGTTCATCACCTCGTTCCCCGGAACGGGCCAGCGCGGCGACGCCGGACCGTGCGAGGATCGGGATGTGCTGAGCCGACCCGACCGCGTGCCGCGTCGGCAGCGTGCGCAGCAGCGGGCCCAGGAACGAGCCCAGGAACGAGCCCAGCAGCGAGCACAGCGACGTGCACAGCGGCGGTCCCGCCCGGCGGTGTCGGTCGCCCGACGCTTCGCCGCCCTGCGCTGGACGATCGTGGGGATCTGGGTCGCCCTGCTCGTCACCCGCATCGTGGTGTCCACCACCGCGCCGGAGTCCGACCTGTCGTACTTCGGGGTGCTCGAGGCGGTCGCGATCACCGGCGGCCTGGTCCTCATCGCCGTCGCGGTCCTCCGGGCCAGGGCGATCCGACGGCGCCGTGCCGACGAGGCCCTCGCGCTCGCGATCCGGCGCATCGACCCGACCGTCTGGCTCGTCCCCTCGGTACCGACCCAGGAGCTCCGCGACGCCGTGCACGATGCCCGGCCCGAGGCAGCGCTCGGGCAGCGGGTCACCTGGGCGTTCGGCGCCACCGAGGCGTCGCTCTGGGAACTCGAGGAGCGCCGCGCGACCCGGCTGCTCGTGATCCGCTGGAGCCGGATGGTGCACGTCGGACTCGAGGACGTCGTCGGGGAACGGAGCGCCACGGCGATCGCGCTGCACTACGTCCGGCCGGACGACACGACCGCGGTCGCCACGTTCTTCGTCCGCTCGGCTCCGGGGTCGCAGCGCCTGCTCGGCCGTGGTCCGCGGCTCGAGCGGCTCGTCGCCGACCTGGCCCGCGAGCGCATCGTCGCCTGAACGACCAGACACAGGCACGGGAACGGGCGAGGAGCCTGCGCTCCCCGCCCGTCGGCCGGTCCGGACCCGTCAGTGCGTCGACGGCTCCTGTTCGACCTCGCGCCGGTCGTCGTCGGACCACAGCGTGTGGAACGTGCCGTCCTTGTCGATGCGCTGGTAGGTGTGCGCCCCGAAGAAGTCACGCTGCCCCTGGATCAGCGCCGCGGGGAGCCGGTCCGAGGCGAGGGAGTCGTAGTACGCCAGCGCCGACGAGAAGCCCGGCGCCGGGATCCCGGACGCGACCGCGATGCCGACGATCCGCCGCCAGGCCGCTTCGCCCTCGGCGACGGCGTCCGCGAAGTACGGGTCGACCAGCAGCGACTCGAGCGCCGGGTTCTTGTCGTACGCCTCGACGATGCGGTTGAGGAACTGCGCCCGGATGATGCAGCCACCGCGCCAGATCTTCGCGACCGCGCCCAGGTCGATGTCCCAGTCGTACTCCTCGGCGCCGGCGATGATGAGGTCGAAGCCCTGCGCGTACGCGACGACCTTCGATGCGTACAGCGCCGCACGGACGTCGTCGGCGAACGAGTCCGGCACCTCGGCGATGTCCGGTCGGTTCTCCACGCTCCGCTGCACCGCGGCACGCTGGGTCGGCTTCGACGACACCGCACGGGCGAAGACCGCCTCGCCGATGCCCGACACCGGGATGCCCAGACCAACGGCGTTCTGCACGGTCCAGACGCCGGTGCCCTTGGAGCCGGCCTCGTCCCGGATGACGTCGACGAGCGGCTTCCCGGTGTCGGCGTCCTGCTGCTTGAGGACCTCGCCGGTGATCTCGATCAGGTACGACTCCAGGTCGCCCTTGTTCCACTCGTCGAACACCTGCACGAGCTGCTCGACGGAGTACCCGCCGACGCGACGGAGCAGGTCGTAGGACTCCGCGATGAGCTGCATGTCGGCGTACTCGATGCCGTTGTGCACCATCTTCACGAAGTGGCCGGCGCCGTCGGAGCCGATGTGCGTCACACACGGCTCGCCCTCGGCCACGGCGGCGATCGACTTCAGGATCGGTCCGAGGGTCTCCCAGGCCTCCTTCGAGCCGCCGGGCATGATCGACGGGCCGTTGAGCGCGCCTTCTTCGCCGCCGGAGATGCCGGTACCGACGAAGTTCAGGCCTTTCTCGCGCAGGTCGTGCTCGCGACGGATGGTGTCGTGGAAGTTCGCGTTGCCGCCGTCCACGATGATGTCGCCCTCCTCGAACCGCTCCGCGAGCTGGTCGATGACGGCGTCGGTGCCCTTGCCGGCCTGCACCATGATGATCGCGGTCCGGGGCTTCGACAGCGACGCGACGAACCCGTCGATGTCCTCTGATGCGATGAACCCGGCGTCGCCGTGTTCCTGCATGAGTTCCTCGGTCCGGGCGTAGGTGCGGTTGTAGACCGCGACCGTGTTGCCCTCGCGCGAGGCGAGGTTGCGTGCGAGGTTCGAGCCCATCACCGCGAGGCCGATGACCCCGATGTTCGCCTGTCCGTCGTGCTCTGCCACCTGGGTCTCCTTCGTCCTGGATGTTCGGTGCCCAACCTACGAGCCGGACCCTGGGGTCGCACGAGTGTGACGGCAACTGGGGACGGGAATCGGACGTGCTCCTACTGTGGAGGGATGAACGACGTCGCCGTCCTCCCGCCCGTGCTCGTGATGGGGGTCTCCGGCTCCGGCAAGTCGACGATCGGACAGGCGCTCGCCGACGCCCTCGCCGGTCAGGGGCAGCCGAGCGAGTTCGTCGACGCGGACGACCTGCACCCCGCCGCGAACAAGGAGAAGATGCGGCAGGGCACGCCGCTGACCGACGAGGACCGCTGGCCGTGGCTCGACGCCTGCGCGGCCAGGATCGCGGCGGTGCAGGCCTCGGGTCGCCGCTGCGTGATGGCGAACTCGGCGCTCAAGCGCGTGTACCGGGACCGGCTCCGGTCCGCCGCCCCGGACCTGGTCATCGCCTTCCTCGACGGCTCGCACGACCTCATCGCCGAGCGGCAGTCGCACCGGCACCACGAGTACATGCCGACGTCGCTGCTCGACTCGCAGTTCGCGACGCTCGAGCGGCCGGAGCCCGACGAGGCCGCCGTCGCGGTGTCGATCGACGGCTCCGTCGACGACACCGTGGCGACGATCAGGTCGGCGCTGTCGGTCACCTCCGGCTGAGCTCGGCGAGCCGCCCGCGGTACTCCTCGGCGTCGATGTCGCCCCGGGCGAAACGGTCCGCGAGCACGGACCGGGCATCGGAGCGCGCCCGCCAGGACCCGCGGCGGAGGACGCCGAAGACGACGCCGAGCGCCACGAGCGCCAGGAAGAAGAACAGCGGGAGCGCGAGGAACGGGAAGCCGGGTCCGTGGGCGTACGGACCGACGGCGGCGGTGGACGAGAGTGCGGGGATCACGATGGCCTCCTGTGGTTGCGTGGTCGTCGCTGGTGCGACAGGACGAGCCTCCGGCCTGGAGGCACGGCGCGCGTCCGCCGACCGGGCCCACTTCCGGCTGCTCCCGCAGTCGCGACGACGCCACTCCTGCACAGGCGACTCCGCCCGGGGGAGTAGTCCACAGATGGTGCGGCGGCCCGACGCCCCGGCGCGCTGCCGCCCCTAGGCTCGCCCCGTGACCACCGACGCCCCCGCTCCGACCACCGGCGATCGCCGCCGGTCCTCGGGGAGCCCGCGGTTCGCCCGCGTCGGTCGGGTGCTCCCCGTCGCGGTCGTGCAGGTCGCCGGGACCCTGCTCGCGTCGCGCATCAGCGGCGGACCCCCGCGAGGGCAACGTCCCCCCTGGGCGGGCGCCGGCGTCGTGGTCGAGCCCGTGGACGTCGTCCCGCTCGCGGTCGTGCTGCTCGTGGCGGGCGTGCTCGTGCTGCCCTGGCGATGGTCGTTCCCGCGGAGCGTCCTCGCCGTCACGCTCGCGACGACCGTGGGGTACGCCCTGCTGGTGTCGCCCCGCGGCCCGTTCGTGGCGGCGCTGACGATGGCGATGGCGAACGCCTGGTTCCGCGGGCACCGGCGCTCGGTCCTCGCCGCGGCGGTCGTCGCCGTCGGGCTGCTGCCGTCCGCCGACCTGCTGACGGCTCGATCGCCCCTGTACAGCATCGACGCCGCCGTCCTCGCGCTCGCCTGGGTGACCGTGACGATCGTCGTCACCGAACTCGCCCGTGTCCGTCTCGAACGGGTCGCCGAGCGTCGGCGTGCCCGGGCCGAGGCCGAGCAGCAGCGCGCCAGGGACGAGCGCGTCCGGATCGCGCGGGAGCTGCACGACTCGGTCGCGCACAGCATGTCGCTCATCAACCTGCAGGCAGGGGTGGCGCTGCACCTCGGCGCGACCCTGCCTCCGGGGACGCGGGACTCACTGACGAGCATCCGGGACACCAGCCGCGAAGCCCTCGTCGAACTCCGGACGATCCTGGGGGTGTTGCGCTCGGCGGACGGCGCCGGTCCCGACCCCGACGGCCGGGTCGTGCCGGAGCGGAACCCGGTGCCGGGGCTCGACCGGGTCCCGGACCTCGTCGACCGTGCGCGGGCGGCGGGCATCGACGTGACCGCACGGGTCGAGGGCGACCCGACGACCGTCGGCGGCGTGGTGGACCGCAACGCCTTCCGGATCGTGCAGGAGTCCGTGACGAACGTGATGAAGCACGCGCCGGGCCACCGCGTCGACGTCACCGTCTCGGTGGGCGCCGAGGTGCTCGACCTCGTCGTCCAGGACCACCCGCTGCCCGGAGCCGTCCAGCGGTCGACCCGGCTCGGGGAGTCGGGCAACGGGCTCATCGGGATGCGCGAGCGCGCCGACGCGGTGGGCGGCACGATGACGGCCGGACCGACCCCGGACGGCGGGTGGCGGGTGGCCGCGCGCCTGCCCGTGCCGACGAACCGGCCACCAGACCGATCCGAGGAGCCAGCATGACCGACCCGAGCCCCGCAGGCCCGAGCCCCGCAGGCCCGACTTCCGCAGGTTCGACCCCTGCCGACGATGGGGGCGAGCAGATCCGCGTCCTGCTCGTCGACGACCAGGTGCTCGTCCGGGCTGGGCTCCGCGCGCTCGTCGACGCCGAACCGGGCATGACGGTGGTCGGCGACGCGGGCGACGGCGACGCCGCGGTCGACGCCGTCCGTCGGGAGCGTCCGGACGTGGTCCTCATGGACATCCGCATGCCGGGCTCCGACGGCCTCGAGGCGACGAGACGCATCGCCGCGGACCCGGAGCTCGACAGCGTTCACGTCGTCGTCCTCACCACCTTCGAGGAGGACGCCTACGTGTTCGAGGCGATCCGCGGTGGTGCCGCCGGCTTCCTCGTGAAGGACACCGAGCCCGCGGAGCTCCTCCGGGCGATCCGCACCGTGCAGGCGGGGGAGTCCCTGCTGTCCCCGGGGGCGACCCGGTCCCTCGTCGCCGCCTACGCCGCGCACGCGAAGCCGAGCGCCCTCGCCCCGTCGCTCGACGTGCTGACGGAGCGGGAACGCGAGGTCATGCAGCTCGTCGCCCTCGGACTCACCAACACCGAGATCGCCGAGCGCCTGTTCGTCAGCCCGATGACCACGAAGACCCATGTGGCCCGCGCGATGATCAAGCTCGGCGCCCGCGACCGCGCTCAGCTCGTCGTCTTCGCCTACGAGACCGGCCTGGCCACCCCCGGCTGGCAGCCCTGACGACCACCTGCCGCGACGGCGGGCGACATCACCCCGCCCGCACCGCGCTGACCGCCAGGTGCGGCCGCACCCCCTCGTCCTCGCGCTCCCGCACGTCGACGACGGTGAACCCCGCGTCCTCGACCGCCGCGACCAGGCGCTCCTCCGGCCACCGCCACGCCGTCGTCACCGCGTGGTCGAACGGCTCCAGGACGGCACCGGCGAAGGCGCCGACGAGCAGCCCGCCACCGGCGTCGAGCACCCGGTGGAACTCCGCGAGGGCGACCGGGACGGCATCCGGCTCGTGGTGCACGAGCGAGTACCACGAGAGCACCCCGCCCACGCTCCCGGCCGGCAGCCCGGTCGACTCGAGCGTGGCCCGGCGCACCTCCACGTCCGGAGCCGTCCGCCGCGCGATCGCGACGAACGCCGGGACCGCGTCGAGCCCGACGACCCGGTGTCCGAGCCCGGCCAGGTGTGCGGTCCAGTGCCCGGGCCCGCATCCGGCGTCGACCACGACGCCGTGGCAGCCGGCCGCCCACTGCTCGACGTGGGTCCGGTCCGCCACGTGCACGGCCTCCATCGACCCGAGCACGGCCGCGTACTCGTCCGCCCGGGCGGCGTACGCCCGCTGCACCCGCTCGTCCGCCCGCTGCACCCGCGAAGCCGCCCGCTCGACCATCCGACGACCGTACCCGTCGGCCGCCGGATCGGCCGGCGACGAGCACCGGGTCAGAGCTTGAACGTCGCCCGCGGGATGTCCGACACGATCCGGTGGGCGGTGCGCACCGCGTCCTCCTCGCTGAGCTGGTGCGACACGACGAGCGAGGCCAGGTACGCCGCGTCCGCCCGCCGCGCCATGTCGTGCCGCGCCGGGATCGAGCAGTAGGCCCGGGTGTCGTCGATGAACCCGGACGTCTTCGTGAACGACGCCGAGTCGGTGACCGCGGCGCGGTACCGGCCGATCGCCGCCGGGGTGTCGATGAACCACCACGGCGCTCCGGCGTAGACGGCCGGGTAGAAGCCGGCGAGCGGCCCGATCTCGCGCGAGAACACCGTCTCGTCGACCGTGAAGAGCACGAGGTGGAACCCGGGGGCGGTGCCGAAGGCCTCGAGGAGCGGCCGGAGCGGCTCGGTGAAGGACCCGACCGCGGGCAGGTCGTGCCCGGTGTCCGGCCCGAAGCGCTCGAGCGTCGGCCGGTGGTGGTTTCGGTGCACGCCGGGGTGCAGCTGCATGACCAGCCCGTCCTCGACGCTCATCTCCGCCCAGCGGTAGAGCATGTCGTGCCGGTAGGCGACGGCGTCCGCCTCGGTCAGGGACGCCGGGCCGCGCAGCGCCGTGGTGTGGATGCGCTCCCGTGCCGCCGTGGAGAGCGGGGTCGAACCCGCGTCGAGCACGCCGGTGTCCGTCGCGGTCGCGCCGTGCTCGATGAAGTACCGCCGTCGCGCGCGCAGCGCGGCGAGCAGGCCCGCGTGGGTGCCCGTGTCGATGCCCGCGGCCTGACCGATGGACGTGACCACGTGCCTCCAGTCCGGTCGGGACGGGTCGAAGACCGCGTCCGCGCGGAAGGTGGGCAGCACCCGTCCACGGAAGGACGGGTCGGCGGCGAGCCGCGCGTGCGCGGCGAGGTCCGCGGTCGGGTCGTCGGTGGTGGCGAGGACCTCGATGCGGAAGGTGTCGAAGAGCGCCCGCGGACGGAACGCGGGCGTGGTCAGCAGCTCCGCCAGGTGGTCGTACTGCGCGTCGGCGTTCTCGGCCGACGGCTGCTCCGTCAGACCGAAGACGTCGTGCAGCTCCGTCTCGAACCAGTACCGGACGGGCGTGCCGGCGAAGTCGTCCCAGTGCGCGGCCAGCCGGTGCCAGATCTGTCGACCGTCGGGGACGGACCCGTCGCCGGAGCGGTCCGGTCGTCCCAGTTCGTCGAGGCCGACGCCGTTGGCGTGGAGCAGCCGCAGCACGTAGTGGTCGGGCGTGACGAGCAGCGACGCGGGGTCGGCGAACGGCTGGTCGTCCGCGATCAGGGCCGCGTCGACGTGCCCGTGGGGGGAGATGATCGGCGCGTCCGCGACGGCCTGGTACACGGTCCGGGCGACGGTCCGCGCGGCGGGGTCGGCGGCGAACAGCCGGTCGGGGTGCGGGGCGAGCGGGGTGGCGGTGCTGGTCCGGGTCATCGTCGACTCCTTCAGGACGGACGGCGGGCGGTGGCCGGTGCGGGGCCGGTGGACTCCCGCACGGTCAGGTGGGTGGGCAGGGCGACGGCGCTCGCCGGGTGGTCGCCGACCGGGTCGCCGAGCGGATCGTCGGACGGGGACGCGCCGAGCCGACCGAGCAGCATCCGGATGGCGACCTGTCCGGCACGCTCGATCGGCGACGTCATCGTGGTGAGCGGTGGGTTGCAGAAGTCGGCACCGAAGATGTCGTCGCACCCGACGACGGACATGTCGTCCGGGACGCGGACGCCGCGCTCCCGCAGTCGGGTGAGCATGCCGATGGCGATGAGGTCGTTGAACGCGATGCAGGCCGTCGCGTCCGCGTGGACGGCGGCGTCGGCAGCGGCGGCACCGGAGTCGACGAACGGCGCGTGCGGGCCGATCCGTGCGACCCGGACACCCAGGCGCTTCCCCACGCGGACGAGCGCCCGCCAGCGGCGTTCGTTCGACCACGAGCTGTCCGGACCGGCGACGTACAGCACGTCCCGGTGACCGAGCGACACGAGGTGCTGCACGGCCTGCTCGACCCCGCCGGGGGTGTCGATGAGCACCGAGGGGACCCCCGCCGGTCGGCGGTTCACGACGACGAGCGGCGTCCGCTCCGCGAACCGGGCGATCTGCGCGTCGGACAGGCGGGACGCGGTGAGCACCGCGCCGTCGGCCTTCGTCGCGATCGCGCTCAGGGCCGCGAGCTCCGCCTCGGCCGACTCCTCGGTGTCGACGAGCAGCTGCGTCCACCCGGCGGCGGCGAGCTGGTGCTGCGTGCCACGGATGACGTCGAAGTAGAAGGGGTTCGTGATGTCCGAGACGAGCACGGCGACGGCCCGGGTGCGACCGGACGTCAGGGCCCGTGCCTGCTGGTTCGGGACGTAGCCGAGCTCCCGCGCCGCGTCCTGGATCCGCTGCTGCGTGGCGCGGTTCACCCGGTCGGGCAGGGACAGCGCACGGGACACCGTCGACGGGGCCACACCGGTCGCGTCGGCGATGTCCCGGATCGTCACCCGCCGAGCGGTGTCGGTGTCTGCGCTGCTCACGGTGGTGACGCTAAGCCGCCGTGGCAACAAGTGGCAACCGGTTGCCGCATGTTGCCACGGAGCGGGACAGTGGGGCGCACAGCCGGCAGCGCCGCCGGTCGGCCGGGCTCAGCCCGGTGGAGGCTTCGAGGAGGAAACCCCCGCATGAGCACAGGAAGACGCAGGACCCGCGCCCTCGTCGGTGCCGCCGTCGTCGCAGTCGCCGCCCTCACGCTCCAGGGCTGCGCGATCGTGAACGGCAGCGGCGACGACCCGAACACCCTCCGCGTGATGATGGGCGCGGACACCACCTACCCCAAGGAGCGCAAGCAGTGGCAGCAGGAGACCGCTGCCGAGTTCGAGCGCACCACGGGCGCCCGGATCCAGTGGGAGACGTACTCCTCCGCGCAGGAGGAGCTGACCGCCATCCAGACGAGCGTCATCTCCGGACAGGGCCCCGACGTCTACGCGATCGGCACGACGTTCACCCCCACCGCGTACGCCACCGGCGCCTTCGTCGAGATGGGCAGCAAGGAGTGGCGGGCGGTCGGCGGCAAGGACCAGTTCGACGCCGCCTCGCTCGGCATCTCCGGGCCGAGCGCGTCGAAGCAGATCGGCATCCCGTTCGCCAGCCGGCCGTTCGTGATGGCGGTCAACAAGGACCTGCTCGCCCAGGCGGGCATCACCGACCTGCCGACCACCTGGGACGAGCTCACCGCGGACGCGAAGGCGACCACCCGTGACGGCCACTTCGGCATGGCGATCGCCTACGCCGACGGGTTCGACCCGTGGAAGTTCGTCTGGGGCATGGCGCAGAACGCCGGCAACACGATCGTCGACGGCTCGAAGGCGGAGATCTCCGCGGACGCCGTCGAGAACGCCTACCGCACCTACTTCGACTGGGTGACGAAGGACGGCGTCGTCGACCAGGCCGCGATCGGCTGGAACAACGCCCAGGCCCTCGCCCAGTTCGCGGACGGCAAGGCCGCGTTCTTCCCGATGACGACCACGACGTCGCTGAACACCCTCAAGGGCTCGGCGGTCGACGGCAAGTACGAGTACGCGCTCCTGCCGACGGTGCCCCCTGGTGCGACCGAGCGTCCGGCCGACGGGATCGAGGCGGCGAGCATCCTGTCCGGCGACAACCTCGTCGTCGCCGACTACGGCAAGAAGCAGGACCTGTCCTTCGACTTCGTCAAGCAGGTCTCGTCACCGGCGGCCCAGGAGCGCTACTTCGAGCTGTTCGGGCAGCTGCCGACCAACACGCAGGCCGCGCAGACCATCGCGCAGGAGAACCCCGACCTCGCTCCGATCGTCCAGGCCGGCAAGCTCTCGAAGCCCACCGCCTTCACCGGCGCGTGGTCCGACATCCAGCTCTCGCTCGTCGACGTCGTCGTGCAGTCCATCCCGTCGCTGAAGAGCGGCGAGGTGACCGACGACCAGCTCCGGAAGCGGCTCGACGCCGCACAACGGGACGCCCAGGCAACCCTGGACCGGCAGAAGAACGGAGGCCTGTGATGACGCAGGTCCGGCCACACGGCAAGACACCCCTCTACAAGCGCGAGCGCCCCCTGTGGATGCTCCTGCCCGGCGGTGTCCTCATGCTCGTCGTCATCGTCGTGCCGCTCCTGGTGGGCGTGTACATCGCGATGCTCGACCTCGACCAGTACACCCTCCGCGAGTGGTTCAGCGCCCCGTTCGTCGGCCTCGCCAACTTCGCCGAGGCGTTCACGGACTCGCCGCTCCTGCACTCGGTCTGGATCTCGGTGTCGCTGTCCGTGCTCGTCACGGCCGTCACCGTCCCGATCGGCGTCGCCGCGGCGATCTCCACGCAGAACCGGTTCCCCGGACGCGGACTCGTCCGCTCGGTCTACCTCATCCCGTACGTGCTCCCGGCCTTCGTCGTCGGCACGTTCTTCCGCACGATGCTCCAACCGCAGGGCGTCGTGAACACGGTGCTCGGCACGGACGTGCTGTGGCTGAACGGCTCGGCGTCCTACTGGGCCCTGGCCGGCGTGATGATCTGGACGAGCTGGCCCTTCGTCTACCTGCTCTCGCTCGCGGGGCTGCAGGCGGTCGACAACGAGGTGCACGAGGCCGCGGCACTCGACGGCGTCACGTGGTGGGCGAAGCTGCGGTACATCGTCTTCCCGTACCTCCGCGGACCGCTCAGCCTCGCGGTGATCATCTCGATCCTCCACAACATCAACAACTTCACGCTGCCGTTCGTGCTGTTCGGCATCCCGCTGCCCTCGAGCGTCGAGGTCATGCCCGTCCTGACGTACATCGCGAGCTTCCAGTCGTTCCGCTTCGGGCTCTCCGCGGCGATGGCGATCTGCTCGCTCGTGATCGTCGCCATCCCGCTGTTCGTGTACCTGCGGGCCGTCAAGCTCGACACCGGTGACGACGCCGGCCCCAGCCGCAAGCAGCGCCGCAGCGACCGGCTGACCCTCGCAGCAGCGACCCCGGCCGCCGCCGCCGACCTCGACGGAGCCCGCGCATGAGCGCCTTCAGCACCACCCGCACCCGGCCCACCGCGACGCTCACCGAGAGCATCACCACCGGGGGCGCCCGGAAGCGCACCAAGCGCCCGTACGACACCGACGTCACCCGGCTCCTGCCCCGGTGGCTCCTGGTCGTCGTGATCGCCGTCATCATCGCGTTCATCGCCGCGCCGGTGCTCTACATCCTGTTCGGCTCGGTCAACTCGGACGTCGCGGTCGCCCGCGGCGAGTACTTCCCGTCCGAGTTCACGCTGGCGAACTACGTCGAGATCTGGAACACCGTCGCCCTCGGCCAGGGGCTGGTGAACTCGCTCCTGACCGCCGGGGCCGTGGCCGTCGCGAGCGCCGCGCTCGCCGTGTCGACCGCCTACGTCCTGGTCCGGTTCCGGTTCCTCGGCCGGCTCACGATCCTGCGCGGGCTCCTCGCCCTGCAGTCCATCCCCGGGACCCTCCTGCTCCTGCCGGTGTTCGTCGTCTTCGCGAACATCGCGAGCGCGACCGGTGTGCAGGTCATCGGCACCCGCTGGGGCCTCTTCGTCACCTACCTGACGTTCGCGCTGCCGTTCTCGACGTGGGTCATGGTGACCTACCTCCGCGGTCTGCCGAAGGAACTCGAAGAGGCGGCGCGCATCGACGGCGCCTCGAGCGGACGCATCCTGCGGAGCGTCGTCCTGCCGCTGTCGTGGCCCGGGATCGTCGTGTCGGCGATCTTCGCCTTCCTGCTCGGCTGGAACGACGTGCTGTTCAGCACGATCATGACGACCCCGAACACCCGCACCGTCGCGGTCGTCCTGCAGGTGCTCGGCACCACGCAGGAGGGCGGCGCCGTCCCGATCTACGGCCAGATGATGGCCGCCTCGATCGTGTGCGCCGTGCCGGTCGTCGCGCTCTACCTGATCTTCCAGCGCTACCTGGTCGGCGGCCTGACGGCCGGCTCCGTCAAGTAGCGAACGCAACCAGACGACGGACAGGAGGCGCGGTGCCAGCCCGCCCCGCGCCTCCCGTCCGGTCTCACGAAGGGAACGCAATGACCGACCAACCAACGTGGGAGCTCTCCGGCTTCGGCGACGAGATCGACGCCGACCCCACGATCCAGGTCGCCGTGCTGCAGGCGCTCGGCGCCTCCGCGATCGAGGTGCGGAGCGCCTGGGGGGTGAACGTCGTCGACCTCGACGAGGACCAGCTCGCCGGCCTGCACCGCCTGTTCCACGAGCGCGGTCAGACCGTCTCCGCCATCGCCTCACCGATCGGCAAGGTCGCCGTCGACGAACCCGTCGAGCACGAGGTGGGCCGGCTCGGCCGGGCGATCGCCGCCGCGCACGCCCTCGGCACGACGAACGTCCGGATCTTCTCGTTCTACTTCCCGGACCGTGCACCGGAGGACGTCCGCGACGACGTCCTCGTCCGGATGCGGGCGCTCGCCGACCTCGCCGAGCGCGAGGGCGTCACGCTCCTGCACGAGAACGAGAAGGACATCTACGGCGACGTGCCCGACCGTGTGCTCGACGTCGTCGAGAGCGTCGGGTCACCCGCGCTGCGGCTCGCCTGGGACAACGCGAACTACGTGCAGTGCGGGGTCCGCCCGTTCACCGACGGGTGGGCGCAGCTCGCCCCGTACGTCGACTACCTGCAGGTCAAGGACGCGCTCGCCGCGGACGCGTCCGTGGTCCCCGCGGGTGAGGGCGATGGCGAACTGCTCGACACCCTGACCGCACTCCGCGACGCCGGGTACGCCGGCTACGCGTCGCTCGAACCGCACCTCAGCGACTTCACCCACCTCGGCGGGTTCTCCGGCCCCGCGGCCTTCGGTCGCGCCGGTCGCGCCTTCCGCACCCTCACCGACCAGATCGGAGTCACCCTGCGATGACCACACCACTCAAGCTGGCAGTCGTCGGTGCCGGCGTCATCGGTCGCCACCACGCCCGCGTCGCCGTCCAGCACCCGGACCTGCAGGTCGTGGCGCTCGTCGACGCCGTCCCCGCCGCGGCCACGAGCGCCGCCGACGAACTCGAGTCGACGGGAGCCACCCGTCCGATCACGACGTCCACGATCGAGGAGGCCATCGAACAGACCGACATCGACGTCGTCGCGATCTGCTCGCCGTCGGGCATGCACGTGCAGCTGGCCGAGGCGGCCCTCGCCGCGGGCAAGCACGTCGTCATCGAGAAGCCCCTCGACACGACCATGCCGCGAGCCCGGCAGATCGCGGCGCTCGCCGCGGACGCTCGCGAGCGCGGACTCGTCACGAGCGTCATCAGCCAGCACCGGTTCGACCCGGCGTCGGTCGCCGTCGCCGGTGCGGCACACGGCGGCGACTTCGGGACCGTGACCTCGGGGGTCGCGAGCGTGGCGTGGTACCGGTCGCAGGGGTACTACGACTCGGGCGACTGGCGGGGCACCTGGGAGCTCGACGGCGGCGGCGCCGTGATGAACCAGGGCGTGCACACCGTCGACCTGCTCGTGTGGGCCCTCGGTCGTCCGGAGGAGATCTCCGCCCAGGTCGGGCTGCTCGCGCACGACCGCATCGAGGTCGAGGACACCGCCGTCGCCACCGTCCGGTTCCGCGGCGGGGCGCTCGGCGTGGTCCACTGCACGACGGCCGCCTACCCGGGCCTCTCCGCGCGCTGGGCCGTGTACGGCACGCACGGTTCCGCGATCGTCGACGACGACCGGCTCGCGTACTTCCACGTCGCCCCCGACACCGCGACGCTCGAGTCCGCGGCGACGACGGCGAACACCACCGCGGTGGCCGACGCCGCCGACCAGAAGGACCGGGTCGTCCCGCCCGAGCACGTCGTCGGCGGGCCGGTCGAGCCGGACCACTTCGCCGCCGGGCACGCCCGGCAGTACACCGACATCGTCGCCGCGATCCGCGAGGGCCGGGACCCCGGCGTCACGGTCGACGCCGCCCTCGTCTCGCTCGCGACCGTCCGCGGGCTGTACGTCAGCGCCACGCTCGGCAAGCCGGTCCGGATCGACGACGTGATCGAAGGCCTGTACGACGACGTCGTGCCGGTCGTCGGAGCGCCGTCCCGCACCGTCGCCACCGCCACCACCGCCACCACCGCCGCCAGTGAAGGAGCAGGCCGATGAAGTTCTCCGTGTTCACGGCGTCCACCCCGGACTGGACCCCGTCGCAGGCCGCCGAGACCCTCGCCGAGCAGGGCTGGGACGGCATCGAGTGGCGCATCGTCGACGACCGCACCGAGGACGGCTCGTCCGGCTTCTGGGCCGGCAACCGGTCGACCTGGCAGTACAGCGGCATCACCGAGCAGGTCGGCGAGATCGCCCGGACCACCGACGCCGCCGGGCTCGAGTACTCGGGCATCGGCGGGTACCAGCCCGTGTCCGACCGTGCCGGCGTCGAGACGATGCTCCGGGTGACGAGCGAACTCGGAGCCCGTCAGGTCCGCGTCACGATGCCCTGGTACCGGCGCGAGCGCGAGCGCACGCACGAGACGTACGGGCAGATGTTCGACCGCACCCGGGCCGACCTCGAGTGGACGGCCGGTCGCGCGGCGGAGCTCGGGGTGAAGGCCCTGGTCGAGCTGCACCACATGACGATCACCCCGTCGGCCTCGGCGGCCCTGCGACTCGTCGACGGCCTCGACCCCGCGCACGTCGGTGTCATCCACGACCTCGGCAACCTGGTCATCGAGGGACACGAGGACCACCTCGCGGCCTTCGAGCTCCTCGGCCCGTACCTCGCCCACGCGCACGTCAAGAACGCCCGGTGGGTCGACACCGGCGACACCCGTGCCGACGGCAGCCGGGTCTGGCAGCACGAGTGGGCGCCGCTGCGTGACGGGCAGGCGTCCGTGTCCGAGTACCTCGATGCGCTCCGCCAGGTCGGCTACGACGGCTGGGTCACGATCGAGGACTTCTCGACCGACCTCCCGCTCGCCGAGCGCACCGCGGACAACCTCGCCTACCTCCGCTCCCTGGTCCCGGTGGCGGCATGACCGACCGTCGACCCGGCATCGTGCACCTGGGGGTGGGTGCGTTCGCCCGCGCACACCTCGCCTGGTACACGCAGCACGCCACCGGCGAACCGTGGGGGATCACCGCCTTCACGGGACGCTCGCCCGCGGCCGCCGACGCGCTCGCCGCGCAGGACTGTCGGTACACCCTGGTCACGCGGGCAGCGGACGGCGACGTCGCCGAGGTGGTCGACACGATCGTGGCCGCTCACCCCGGCACCGACGACACGGCCTGGAGGCGCGCGGTCGCGTCCCCGACGACGAGCATCGTCACGCTGACGGTCACCGAGGCCGGGTACCGCGCCGGTTCCGACGTCCCCGCCCGGTTGGTCGACGGGCTCGCCGCCCGGCGGGCGGCGGACGGCGGACGGATCGCCCTGGTGTCGCTCGACAACCTGACGCACAACGGCGACGTCCTCCGGGACGCCGTGCACGCCGCGACGGCGGACCCCGACCTCCGAGCCTGGATCGACGACCACGTGACCTTCCCATCGTCGATGGTCGACCGGATCACCCCGGCGACGACCGACGACGACGTGGCCGGGCTCGCCGACCTGCCGGGCGCCCTGCCCGGCGACCGTGTCCCCGTCGTCGCCGAGCCCTTCGTCGAGTGGGTGCTCGAGGACGCCTTCGACGGGATCGACCGCCCCGCGTGGGAGACCGCCGGGGTGCGCCTCGTGCCCGACGTCACCCCGTTCGAGCAGCGGAAGCTCTGGCTCCTCAACGGCTCGCACTCGCTCCTGGCGTCCCTGGGACTCCTGCTCGGGCACGAGACCGTGGCCGAGGCGATGGCCGACCCCCGCTGCCGCGCCGCGGTCGAGCAGCTCTGGGACGAGGCCGCCGCCGAGCTCCCGCTGCCCGCCGCCGAGGTCGACGACGCCCGGGCCGCCCTCGTCGAACGCTTCGCGAACCCGCGGATCCGCCACACCCTGCGGCAGATCGTCGCCGGGAGCGCGGCGAAGCTGCCGGTCCGGGTGGTCGACGTCCTGCGCCGACGACTCGACCGCGACCCGGCCGCCGGCGTCGGACCCGGCGCCGCGACCGCCCTCGCGGCCTGGTGGCTGCACTGCACCGAGCAACCGGAGCTGGTGGACGACCCCGGGGCGCCCGGGCCAGACTCGGACGTGCACGACGTCCTCGCCGTGGTCGCGCCCGACCTCGACACCACCCCCGTGGTCGACGCCGTCACCGCGGCGGCCGACCGCATCCGCACCGCCGCGGCACCTGCTCGCGGCACCGTCGACGAAGGAGTCCTCCGATGAGCACGAGCACCACGAACCCGGCCGCGCCCGTGCCCGGCGCCGGCGACGGGGGAGCGGCGACCGACCCGACCGCCGGCCGCCCGGACACCTGGGCCTCGGCCGACCGCGGGCAGCTCATCGACCGGGCCGAGGTCGTCGTCACGAGTCCGAACCGCAACTTCGTCACGCTGAAGCTCACCACCGCCGACGGAGTCACGGGCCTCGGGGACGCGACGCTGAACGGCCGTGAGCTCGCCGTCGCCGCGTACCTGACCGAGCACGTCGTCCCGCTGCTCGTCGGACGGGACGCGAGCCGCATCGAGGACGCCTGGCAGTTCCTCTACCGCTCGTCCTACTGGCGCCGCGGCCCGGTGACGATGGCCGCGATCGCCGCCGTCGACATGGCCCTCTGGGACATCAAGGGCAAGGTCGCGGGGATGCCCGTCTACCAGCTGCTCGGCGGTGCCTCGCGGACCGGGCTCATGGCGTACGGGCACGCTTCGGGCAAGGAGCTCCCGGAGCTGTTCGACTCCATCCGCGAGCACCAGGAGGAGGGCTACCGGTCGATCCGCGTCCAGACGGGGGTCCCCGGCCTCGAGAGCATCTACGGCATCGCGTCGAACAAGACCACCGAGGGCAACGCCGGCGTCCGGTACGACTTCGAGCCGGCGCAGCGCGGGGCCTTCCCCGCGATGGAGGACTGGGACACCCGGGCGTACCTGCGCCACGTGCCGACCGTGTTCGAGGCCGTCCGCAACGAGTTCGGCCCCGAGCTGCCGCTGCTCCACGACGGCCACCACCGGATGACCCCGCTGCAGGCCGCGAAGCTCGGCAAGTCCCTCGAGCCCTACGACCTGTTCTGGCTCGAGGACTGCACCCCCGCCGAGAACCAGGAGGCGCTGAAGCTCGTCCGCCAGCACACCACGACGCCGCTCGCGATCGGCGAGGTGTTCAACACGATCTGGGACTTCAAGGACATCATCCGCGACCAGCTCATCGACTACGTCCGCGGTGCGGTGACGCACATGGGCGGCATCTCCCCGCTCCGGAAGACGATGGACTACGCCGCGATGTACCAGATCAAGTCCGGGTTCCACGGGCCGACGGACATCTCCCCGGTGGGACTCGCGGCGCAGATGCACCTCGGGATGGCGATCCACAACTTCGGCATCCAGGAGTACATGCAGCACGGGCCGCAGACGAACCAGGTGTTCCGGCAGACCTTCACCTTCACGGACGGCTACCTGCACCCGGGCGACGAGCCGGGCCTCGGCGTGACGCTCGACGTCGACGAGGCCGGCAAGTACCCGTACGAGCAGGCGTACCTGCCGTTCAACCGACTGGCCGACGGCACCGTCCACGACTGGTAGCGCGCCCGCCCTGCCCGGGCATGCTGGGGGCGTGGAGTTCGCGGACGTGGCGAGGGAACTGCTCCTCGTCGCGCCCGCGGACTTCGTGCGGGAGCGCACCGCCCGGCAGCGTGCGGTCCGCGGGAACGACCGTGCGCTCGCGACCCGGATCGGCGGGCTCCGGAAGCCCGCCCCGGCCGCCTGGGTGGTCGACCTGCTCGCGCACGAGGGCGCCCTCGACGAGGCGGTCGCCCTCGGACCGACGATCCGGCAGGCCCAGGCGGACGCCGACCCGGACGCGATCCGACAGCTCCGACGCCAGCGGTCCGCGGTCGTCGCCGCACTCGCCGAGACCGGAGCCGACCGGGCCGCCGACGCCGGGCACCCCGTGACCCCGGCGGTCCTCGAGCAGGTCCGGGCGACGATCGAGGCCGCGATGGCCGATCCGCACGCGGGCGCCGCGGTCCGGTCGGGGTTGCTCGTCCGTCCCCTCGAGAACGCCGGGTTCGACGCCGTCGACCTCGACGGCGCGCTCGCCGATCCCGACGCGGTCCCGGAGGCGTGGTCCGGCACCGGCGCGGAGCCGGTCCCGATCGCGAGCGCGAGGAGCGCGAGGAGCGCGCGGAAGCCGAGCCGCGCCTCCAGGCCGGCGAAGCCGCCCACCGAGTCGAAGCCGAAGTCCGAGCCGCAGCCCGGACCAGAACCACGCGTCGACCCGGCGGCGGAACGCCGGGCGGCCCGCAAGGCGGAGTCCCTCGCCCGCACGGAGTCCCGCGACGCGGACGCCGCGCTCGACGCTGCCGAGACGGACCTGGAGCGCGTGGAGGACCACCGCGCCGACCTCGAGCGGCAGCTCGCCGACGCCACGGCCGAGGTCGAGCGCGCCACCCGTACCCGCGACGACGCCGAGGCGGCGAGCGACCGCGCACGTGAGCTCCTGCGCGCCGCACAGCGCCACCGCCGCGACGTCGGGCACTGAACCCCGACGACGGCCGGGATCGACCACTCATCCCCTCGGATGAAAGCCACCGCTCCCGCTCGCTCCCGCGCCGGAGCCCGCCCTACGCTCGCCGACATGACCTCCTTCCTCCGCCGCCGGGCACGGCACCTCCTGGCACCCGCCGCGGGCGCCGTGTACCTCGTGCTCTGGATCGTCGCCGAGGCCGGACGCGCCGACCTGACCGGCCACGTGCTCGTCGTCAGTGCGTTCGCCGTCGCGATCGCCCTGGCGTCCTGGATGCCCGCGACGGCCCTCGGCCTCGTGGTGGTCGTCCCGCTGCTGCAGGCGCTCCACCTGCTCGCCCGCCCGCGGGACACGACGTGGCCGGAGTACCTGGCGATCGCGATCGTCGTCGGGGTCGTCGGTGCCGGCCGGTCCGGGCTGCTGCGGTGGCTCGCGGTCCCGGTCCTCGGTGTCGCGAGCGTCGCGGCGGCCTGGGCGATGGCCGTGCCGACCGTGGCCGACCCGGACGTCTGGTCGAACTGGACCGCTTCGGGCGAGGGGACGCGCGGCAGCCTCGTCCTGCTCTCCCTCGCCATCGCGGGTGCGAGCGGCATCGCCTGGGCGGTGGGCGTCGCGATCGGTGCCGCGTGGCGGATCGGGCTCGCCCGCACCAGGGTCGCCGTCGCGGAGCGCGAGACCGCGGTGACGACCGCTGAACTGCGCGCCGAGCAGGACCGCGCCCGGATCGCCCGCGACGTCCACGACTCCCTGGCGCACTCGCTCGCGGTCGTGGTCTCGCAGGCCCAGGGCGCCGCGGCGGTCGCGGGGTCGGACGGCCCGACGGCGACGGCCCTGCGCGACATCGCCGACGTCAGCCGCAGCGCGCTCGGGGACGTCCGGTCGCTCGTCGAGCGGATCCAGGGCACCGGTCCGGCCGCGGCGCACGGGCTCGCCGACGTGCCGGACCTCGTCGAGGACATGCGCGAACTCGGCATGCGGGCAACGCTCGAACAGCACGGGGACCCCGTCCGGCTCGGGACCGCGACGGACGGTGCCGTGCACCGGATCGTGCAGGAGAGCCTGACGAACGTCCTCAAGCACCAGGGGCGCACGGCCGAGGCGCGGGTCGTCCTGGACTGGCGCGGGCCGGGACTCGGCGTCGTCGTGACCTCACGCGGGGACGCGCCGCTCGTCGCCCTCGACGGCCCGGGATCCGGGGTCGACGGCATGCGTGAGCGCGCCCGGCTCGCCGGCGGCTGGCTCCGCGCGGGGGACGGCGACGACCCCGACGAGTTCGTCGTGACGGGCTGGCTCCCGACCGAGGCCGGCCGGTGAGCGCGATCCGCGTCGCGGTCGTCGACGACCAGCGCCTGTTCGCGTCCGGCATGCGGATGCTCGTCGACGCGCAGGACGACATGTCCTGCGTCGGCACCGCGGGCGACGGCCAGGCGGCCCTCGACCTCTGTGCCGCCGAGGACCCCGACGTGCTCCTCCTGGACCTCCGGATGCCGGTGCTGAACGGCATCGAGACCACGGCCCGGCTCGCCGAGCGCGGTGGGGAACGCCCGCGGGTGGTCGCCCTCACGACGATCCGGCGTGACGAAGCGGTGCTCGCAGCGCTGCGCGCCGGAGCCGCCGCGTTCCTGACGAAGGACGCGCTGCCGGAGGTCGTGCTCGCGACGATCCGAGACGTGCACGAGGGGCGCCCGGCGCCGACCGAGGCCGAGGCACTCGACCTGCTCCGCACCGACGGGACCCTCGTCGAGACACCCCGTCCGGACGCAGTGCTCGACGCCCTGAGCGCCCGCGAGCGCGAGGTGTTCCTGCTCGTCGCCAAGGGCCTGAGCAACCAGGAGATCGCGTCCGCCGTGTTCCTCAGCGAGGCCACGGTCAAGACGCACGTCCGCGCGGTGCTGACGAAGCTCGGGCTCCGGAACCGGATCCAGGTCGTCATCACCGCACACGAACGCGGCCTCGTCCGCGCCTAGGGGGAAACCATGCGTCCGACCCAGCGTGCCGCGAAGACCGGCACCCTGCTCCTCGTCGTCGCCGGGCTCGGCGCGGCCGTCCTGCACCAGCTGCCCGAGCCGGCCGACCAGACGATCCGACCCACCGCCGAGCGGGACCCGGACACCTGGTCGATGCCGCTCGACGGCTACGTCCAACCCGGGTCCTCCGAGGAGACGTACGCCGTCAACCTGCTCGTGCAGCCGTGCCTGGTCGACCAGGGCATCGACTCCCCGATGCCCTGGGCGACGCTCGACGGTCTGCGAGCCCAGTCCGTCGTCGACGAGACGCCCGAGCGTGGCAACCCGTCGCCGGCGCTCGCCTGGTCACGACCACTGAGCGCTGATGATGCCGCTCGCCGCGGCTACCACGCGCCGTCGACGGACGGTGCGAACGCCTCTGGCATCCTGGCGTGGGGGCAGGACCCTGAGCGCAATGCCGCGTACACCGCGGCTGCCGGGGCGGAGGTCGACCGCTGCTACCGAGCATCTCGCCGGACGCTCGGCACGGGCAACGGTGCGGCACAGAGCGCCTCGCAGACCGCGAAGCGCCTGACGTACCTCGCGGCCGAGGACGCCCGCCGCACGCCCGAGGTCCGCGCCGCGGCGACGCGCTGGCGGCAGTGCCTCGCGCGGACGGCGACGCATGAGCTCCCCGACGACCCGCACGGCATGCCGACGACGGCGATGCGGCAGGCCTTCGCACTCGAGGCGCGGACGGTCGCGGGCGACGACGAGATCGCCCTCGCCGAGCACGACGTGGCCTGCCAGACCTCGTCCGAGTACCGCGCCGCGCTGTACGACGCGCAGTGGAACCGCCTCCTGCACGTGACGGCGACCGACGCCGCCGTGCTCCGGTCGGCGGACGGCGACCAGGCCGCGCTCGCGGACCGCGTCGCCGCGACGATCGAGCGGCTCGCGCCGCCGGCACCCGAGGGCGTCGACTGACGCGTCGCGCCGACGGACCGGCGGACGTGGGCAGGTGGTCCTGGGGGGACCGGCCCGCGTCCGCCGGGTGGGGAGCACCGGACGGGAGGATCGTGGCGGCGCCGCCACGATCCTCCCGTCCGGTCGTGGGCACCCGCGGACCGCAGCCCGGTCCTGGTGCGACACGCCCGGCTGCTCCTGCTAGACTCGCAAACCGACTTCGGCGAGGGCCGCGTACGCGCGGCCGTGATCGACGCGGTAGGGAGACCCGGCCCAGTCCTGGGAGCGTTCCTCACGCGTGCACGCGTTCGAGTTGCAACACCACAGACCCCCCCGATGCCGGCACCCCGGCGTCGACCCCGACACCAGGAGGCACCATGGCCGACTACACCAAGCTCGCAGCGGAGAACCGCACCAAGTTCGGCAAGGGCGCTGCGCGCAAGCTCCGCGCTGCCGACAAGATCCCCGCGGTCGTCTACGGCCACGGCACCGAGCCGCAGCACATCACCCTCCCGGGCCACGAGACGATGCTGCTCGTCCGTACCGCCAACGCGGTCGTCGACCTCGACATCGAGGGTGCGGCCCAGCTCGCCCTCGTCAAGGACGTCCAGCGTGACCCGGTGCGCCAGATCATCGAGCACATCGACCTCGTCGTCGTGCGCCGTGGCGAGAAGGTCACGGTCGACGTGCCCGTCGTCGTCACCGGTGAGTCCTTCTCCGGCACCATCCACGTGCAGGACCTCTCCTCGGTCTCCCTCCTCGTCGAGGCGACCGCGATCCCCGAGCACGTGACGGTCGACGTCGAGGGCCTCGAGGACGGCACGCAGGTCCTCGCCTCGCAGCTCGAGCTGCCGGCCGGTGCCGAGCTCGAGACCGACGCCGAGGCGCTCGTCGTCCAGATCGTCACCCCGCGTGCGACCGCCGACGACATCGCCGCCGACGAGGAGTCCGCCGAGGCGGGTGCCGAGGCCGGTGCCGAGGGCGAGGCCGCCGAGTCGACCGACGCCGACTCCGAGTAGTCACTCCTCGCAGGACGTCTGGCCGACGCTGATGACAGGAACGACCCTCGTCGTGGTCGGGCTCGGGAACCCCGGGCCCGGCTACGCGGGGAACCGGCACAACGTCGGCCAGATGGTCCTCGATGAACTCGCCGCCCGCATGGGTGCGACGTTCAAGAAGCACAAGACCCCGAACCAGGTCGCCGAGGGGCGCCTGGTGCCGGGCGGCCCGAAGCTCGTCCTCGCGAAGCCCGGGTCGTTCATGAACACCTCCGGTGGTCCGGTCTCGAGCGTGCTCGGGTTCTACAGCGCCACCCCGGCCGACCTCGTCGTCGTGCACGACGAGCTCGACCTGCCGTTCGACACCGTCAGGCTCAAGGGCAGCGGCGGGCACGGCGGGCACAACGGCCTCCGCGACATCATCAAGGCGACCGGCACGAACGAGTTCACCCGGGTGCGGATCGGCATCGGCCGGCCCCCGGGACGCCAGGACCCCGCCGACTACGTGCTCCGCGACTTCTCGCCGACCGAGAAGAAGACGCTGCCGAACCTGCTCGCCGACGGCGCCGACGCGGTCGAGGCGATCGCTGAGCTCGGGCTCCTCGCCGCGCAGCAGCGCGTCCACGCTCCTTCGTGACCCGACGCTGCCTCCCGCCCTCGCAGCGCTCTGCGTTCGCGGGTCGCGGACGTCGCGACCGCTGTCGGAGGGCGCCGGTACCATCGTCTGAGTGACGATCTCGGGCATCATCCCTGCGCTCTCGCGCGCCTCCGCGTTCGATCGCGTCCTCCGCGCCGCCGGGCGTGACGCCGACTTCTCCGTCGTCGACGGCCTCCGCGTGCCGCTGCTCGCGGCGCTCCTGGCCGAGCGCGACGGCCCCCAGTGCCTGTTCGTCATCACGGCGACGGGGCGCGAGGCCGAGGCGGTCCGCGGTGCCTTCACGTGCACCGTGCCCGACGCCGAGGTCCTCGAGTTCCCGGCGTGGGAGACCCTGCCGCACGAGCGGCTCAGCCCGAGCGCGCAGACCGTCGGCACGCGCATCGCCACCCTCCGGAAGCTCGCCGCGTGGCAGGACGCCGCGCCGGCCGAGCGCCGCACGACCGTGGTCGTCGCGAGCGTCCGCGCGGCGCTGCAGCCCATCGCCGGCAACCTCACGTCGCTCGCACCCGTCGCGCTCCGCAGCGGCTCCCGCGGCAACGACCTCGGGCAGATCGCGTCGCAGCTCGTCGACCTGGCGTACGCCCGCGTCGACCTGGTCACCCGTCGGGGTGAGTTCGCCGTGCGCGGTGGCATCCTCGACGTCTTCCCCCCGGGGGCCGACCACCCGGTGCGCGTCGACTTCTTCGGCGACGAGATCGAGGCGATCAAGGCCTTCTCCGTGGCCGACCAGCGCACGACCGACGACGACCTCGGCGCCGTCGACCTCACCGCCTCCCGCGAGCTCCTGCTGAGCGACGACGTGCGGCAGCGGGCGCGCGAGATGCTGCACGAGTTCCCGAACCTGTCCCAGATGCTCGCGAAGATCGCGGAGGGCATCCCGGTCGAGGGCATGGAGTCGCTCGCGCCGGCGCTCGTGCAGGACCTCGTCCCCGTCACGAGCTACCTGCCGGACGCCGCGACCGTGGCCGTGCTCTCCCCGGAGCGGGTCGCCGGGCGCGCGCACAGCCTGGCCGAGACGAACACCGAGTTCCTGCAGGCCGCGTGGAGCGCCGCGGTCGCCGGGGCACAGGCGCCGATCGACCTCGACGCGGGCAACTTCCTCACCGTGCAGCAGCTCAAGAACGGCCGCGGGCAGCGCACCTGGTGGACGGTCACGCCCTTCGACTCCGGGCTCGACGAGGGCGACCGCGACCGTGTGCTCACCGACGCCGAGGCAGCGGCCGAGGCGGGGGAGTACATCCGCGTGCGCGCCGAGGCCATCCCGAGCTTCGCCGGGAGCGCGGACGGCGCCGTCGAGCACGTCAAGCACCTGGTCGACGACGGCTGGGCGGTCGTCGTCACGGCGCAGGGCAAGGGGCTCGTCGAGCGCGCCGTGCAGGTCCTCGCGGACGCCGGGGTCGCCGCCCGCGCCGGTGAGCTCACCGCCCCGCCGGAGCCGGGCGTCGCCCTGGTCACGACCGCCTCGGTCGAGGCCGGCTTCGCCACCCCGGACCCCCGGATCGCGCTCCTCAGCGAAGCCGAGTTCTACGGCCGCAGCGTCCAGCAGGGCGCCCGCACCGTCAAGAAGCTCGCGGCCCGACGCAAGAACGTCGTCGACCCGCTGCAGCTCAAGGCCGGCGACGTGGTCGTGCACGCCACGCACGGCATCGGCAAGTTCGTGGAGCTCGTCAGTCGCGAGGTCTCGAGCGGCGGCCGCAACGCCGTGAAGACGCAGCGCGAGTACCTCGTGCTCGAGTACGCGCCGTCGAAGCGCGGCTACCCGGGCGACAAGCTGTTCGTCCCCACCGATCAGCTCGACCAGCTCTCCCGGTACGTCGGCGGCGAGAGCCCGACGCTGTCGAAGATGGGCGGCTCGGACTGGGCGGCCGCGAAGTCGAAGGCGCGCAAGGCCGTCCGCGACATCGCCGTCGACCTCGTCAAGCTGTACTCCGCGCGCATGGCGTCGAAGGGGCACGCGTTCGGCCCCGACACCCCGTGGCAGCGCGAGCTGGAAGAGGCGTTCCCGTTCGCCGAGACCGCCGACCAGCTGACGACCATCGACGAGATCAAGCGCGACATGGAGCGCCCGATCCCGATGGACCGACTGCTGTCCGGCGACGTCGGCTACGGCAAGACCGAGGTCGCGATCCGTGCTGCGTTCAAGGCCGTGCAGGACGGCAAGCAGGTCGCCGTGCTCGTCCCGACGACCCTGCTCGTCCGCCAGCACATGGAGACGTTCCAGGAGCGCTTCGCCGGGTTCCCCGTGCACCTCCGCGCGCTCAGCCGCTTCCAGTCCGAGAAGGAGTCGAAGGAGACCATCGCGGGTCTCGCCGACGGCACCGTCGACATCGTCATCGGCACGCACCGGATCCTGTCGCAGAGCATCCAGTTCAAGGACGTCGGCCTCGTCATCATCGACGAGGAGCAGCGGTTCGGCGTCGAGCACAAGGACCAGCTCAAGAAGCTCAAGACCAACGTCGACGTCCTGGCGATGTCCGCGACGCCGATCCCGCGCTCGCTCGAGATGGCGGTCACGGGCATCCGCGAGATGTCCACCCTGGCCACCCCGCCGGAGGACCGCCACCCGATCCTGACCTTCGTCGGACCGCAGTCCGACCTGCAGGTCGCCGCGGCGATCCGACGTGAACTGCTGCGCGAGGGCCAGGTGTTCTACGTGCACAACCGCGTCAAGGACATCCAGTCCGTGGCGTCGCACCTCGCCGAGATCGTCCCCGACGCCCGCATCCAGGTCGCCCACGGGCAGATGTCCGAGGGCGCCCTCGAGCAGGTCATGGTCGACTTCTGGGAGCGGAAGTTCGACGTCCTCGTGTCGACCACGATCGTCGAGACCGGCCTGGACATCGCGAACGCGAACACGCTCATCATCGACAAGGCGGACAAGTACGGCCTGTCCCAGCTGCACCAGCTGCGCGGTCGCGTCGGTCGTGGGCGGGAGCGCGGCTACGCGTACTTCCTCTACGACGCCGACAAGCCGCTGTCCGAGACCGCGCAGGACCGCCTCGAGACCATCGCCGCGAACAACGAGCTCGGTGCGGGCATGCAGGTCGCCATGAAGGACCTCGAGATCCGCGGTGCGGGCAACCTGCTCGGTGGCGAGCAGTCCGGCCACATCGCGGGCGTCGGGTTCGACCTGTACCTGCGGATGATCGGCGAGGCGGTGTCGCAGTTCCGCGGGGACGTCGCCGAGGGGCAGACAGAGCTCCGGCTCGAGATCCCGGTCGACGCGCACATCCCCGAGGACTACGTCGAGTCCGAGCGGCTCCGGCTCGAGGCGTACCAGAAGCTGTCCGCCGCCTCGGCCCCGGCGGCGCAACCCGAGGCGATCGACATGGTGCTCGACGAGCTCACCGACCGCTACGGCCAGCCGCCGCAGGCCGTGCTCACCCTGGTCGAGGTCTCCCGGCTCCGCCGGATGGCGCAGCAGGTCGGGCTGTCCGACGTGGTCGTGATGGGCTCGAACCTGCGGGTCGCCGGCAAGGAGCTCGCTGACTCGGCACAGGTCCGGCTCAAGCGGATGTTCCCGGGTGCGCGCTGGTTCCCGCAGCAGAACGCGTCGAGCATCCCGCTCCCCAAGCCGCACGGCGAGTCCCTGCCCGACGACGGCCTCATCCAGTGGGTGGAGAGCATCCTCACCGCCGTCTACGGGGCGTCGAAGACGCCGGCCGAGGCACCGGCCGCCTGAGCGGCGACCTCTGGACGACCGGGAGGCACGGTGCCGGCTGGCACCCCTTCCTCGCAGGCTCGGTCGGCGCGCCCCGCGCAACGCTTCGCGTTGCCGCTGAGCGGGGCGCGCCCGTCCGTCAGTGGGTCACCACCCGTGGGTCGTGACCGCTACTCGGTCGCCTCCGCCTCGAACAGTTCGCGCCGAGCGCGGTACCGCCGCGCACGCAGGCTGACGACGACCGCGGAGGCGACCATCGCGATGCCCGAGCCGACGAGGACGGCGAGCACGCCCTCGTCCAGGACCTCCTCGCTCCGCGCGAAGGCCAGTTCGTTCATGAGCAGCGAGACCGTGAAGCCGATGCCCCCGAGCACCCCGACGGTGACGATCGAGCCGAACGACAGTGTCGAGCGGCCGGGCGCGCGGAAGACCCGCGTCGCGGTGGCGCCGAAGACGGTGATGCCGATCAGCTTGCCCACCGGCAGGGCCAGGACGACCGCCCAGAACGTGGGGGAGAGCTCGCCGAGGCCGACGCTCGGCACCACGACCGCAGCCGAGGCGAACGCGAAGAGCGGCAGCACGACCGCGTTCGACCACGGCTCCACGCGCTCGTGCAGCACGTGGCCGGGCCGACGCGGGAGCACCAGGCCGAGGGCGACGCCGGCGATCGTCGCGTGCACGCCGGAGTGGTACACGAGCCACCACGTGACGACGCCGACCGCGACCATCGCGACGATGATCCACGACTGACCGGTGCGTCCCGGGCGGAGCAGCCGCCCGAGCAGGGCGAACACGAGGAGTGCGACGACCGCGCCCCCGAGGGCGGCGAAGTCAGTGCCGTGTGCGAACACCACGGCGATGATGACGATCGCGATGAGGTCGTCGAGCACCGCCAGCGCGAGCAGGAACACCCGGACGGTCGAGGGGAGCCCGCGGCCGAACATCGCGAGGACACCGAGGGCGAACGCGATGTCCGTCGCGGTGGGGATCGGCCAGCCGTGCTGGTACGACGTGCCCGTGGTCACGGCGAGGTACACCAGGGCCGGGACGACCACGCCGCCGACCGCTGCGATCGCCGGGATCACCGCCGTCCTCGGGTTCGAGAGCTCACCCTCGAGCAGTTCGTGCTTCAGCTCGATCGCGACGAGCAGGAAGAACACGGCGAGCAGGCCATCGCTGATCCAGTGCGACACCGACAGGTCGAGACCGACCACACCCCACGGCGAGTGGGCGTCGAGCAGTCGTTCGAGGCCTGGACCGAGCGCGGTGTTCGCGACGACGAGGCCGAGGACGGCGGCGGTCAGGAGCGCGATCGCGCTGAAGCGGGGGGAGCGGACGAGTGCCAGCATGGATCTCCGGGTTCGGGGTACGGGTCGACGACCGTCGACCAGACTTCCCGACACACCATGGCCAGGCTACCGGACCGGCCTGCGTGCGAGCATGGCGCCATGACCGCCGTGGAGGACCTCGTCACCGTCGTCGACCGACTGCTCGCGCCAGAGGGTGGGTGCGTCTGGAACCGGGCGCAGACCCACGCCTCGCTCGCGCGGTACGTCGTCGAGGAGTCGTACGAGCTGGTCGACGCGATCGACGCCGACGACCGCGATGAACTCCGGGAGGAGCTCGGCGACGTGCTGTACCAGGTGGTGTTGCACGCGGGGCTGTCGGCGGCCGCCGGGGGCTTCGACCTCGAGGAGGTGGCCGCCGGGGTCCGGGACAAGATGGTCCGCCGGCACCCGCACGTGTTCGGGGACGAGCGCGCCGACACCGAGGACGAGGTCGTCCGCGTCTGGCGAGCGGCGAAGGCGGCGGAGAAGGCCGGGCGACGGAGCGCGTTCGACGGGGTGCCGCGTGCGATGCCGCCGCTCGAGCGGGCCGTGAAGCTGCTCGAGCGGTTGGACGAGCGGGGGGACGCGGGGGCGGTGGTCGAGCGGGTCGGAGCCGGCGGTTCTGCTGCTCACCCCGGCCCGGACGAGCGGTGGGGGATCGAGATGCTCGCGCAGGTCGCGGCGGCACGGGCTGCAGGGGTGGACCCGGTGGCGGGACTCCGTGCTGCGGTGGCGCGGCTCGAGGAGGTCGGGCGCGAGGGGGAGTGACGGGCGTGTGCAGGCCAGGGCGATGCTCGCGACCGGGCGTCGCGCCGGCGACTGACGCGTCCGGGAACGACGGGCCCGGGAACGACGTGCTCGGGAACGACGCGTCCGGGAACGACGTGCTCGGGAACGACGCGTCCGGGAACGACGCGTCCGGGAACGGAGAAGCGGGCGTCCTCCCAACCCGAAAAAGGAGGACGCCCGCGAGCGGGCCACGGCGCGCCAGGGAACGCGCCGACAGGGACACCCGCTCGAACCGCGGGGCCTGTTGCAGCACATCGGCCCCGCGAACGGCCCGGTGATCGGATCAGGAGACCACCGGACCGAGGTTCTGCATGCAGAGTATCAGTGGGTCGGCACTCGTGCAAGCGCGGCGTCGGACTCTGGCAGGATTGCGGGCATGGCGACGACCGTGACGGCTCCCCGTGGCATGCGTGACTTCCTCCCCGCGGAGAAGGCCCGTCGGGAGCACGTCCTCGGCGTGATCCGGGGCGTGTACGCGCGACACGGGTTCGACGAGATCGAGACGCCCGTGGTCGAGGACGCCGCACGCCTGCACTCCGGTCTCGGCGGCGACAACGAGAAGCTCGCGTTCGCGGTCATGAAGCGCGGACTGTCCACCGAGGACCTGCAGCAGGCTGAGGCGCCGCTCGACCTCGCCGACCTCGGGCTGCGGTTCGACCTCACGGTCCCGCTCGCCCGCTTCTACGCCTCCCACCGTTCGGAGCTGCCCACGGTCTTCCGCTCGGTGCAGATCGCGCCCGTCTGGCGTGCCGAGCGCCCCCAGAAAGGCCGCTACCGCCAGTTCGTGCAGTGCGACATCGACGTGCTCGGCGAGCCCGGGCAGCTCGCCGAGATCGAACTGATCCGTGCGACCACGGCGGCGCTCGACGCTCTCGGGATCGCGGGCACGACGATCCGGATCAACGACCGTCGGATCCTGCTCGGGCTCCTCGCCTCGTGGGGCATCACCGAGCCGGCGACGGCGGACCGGGCCCTCATCACGATCGACAAGCTCGACAAGATCGGAGCCGACGGCGTCGCAGCCGAACTGCGCGAGGTCGTCGGGGCCGAGCTGCCCGGGCTCGAGGACACGATCCGTGCGCTCGAGTCCGCCGACTGGGACGCGGTCCGGGGTGCTGCCTGGCTGGAGCCGGACGCGTTCGCCGACCTCCTCCGCCTGCGGGAGGCCCTGCCGGGGGTCGACCTGCGCTTCGACCCGACGCTCGTGCGCGGCATGGGGTACTACACGGGGACGATCTTCGAGGTCGCGCACCCGGACTTCGGCTACAGCCTCGGCGGCGGCGGCCGGTACGACGGCATGATCGGCCGGTTCCTCGGCCAGGACGTCCCGGCGGTGGGCTTCTCGCTCGGCTTCGAGCGGCTCGTCGACCTCGTGACGCTCCCGGAGTCCGCCGAGTCCGACGCCGTCGTGCTCGTGCACGACAAGGACGTCGACCCGGTCCGGCTCGCCGCGCTCAAGGCCGAGGCGCTCGGGTCGCACCGTCGGGTCCGCCTGGAGCGCCGGACGAAGAACACCAAGAACCTGCTGGCCGGACTCGCCGCCCAGGGCTTCGACGCCTTCGCCACGGTGCGCGCCGACACCGAGACGCTCGACGGCGTCGAGTTCCGTCCACTGGCCTGACGCACGACACCTCCGCTCCGCCGCGCGTCGGTAGGATCGGACCCGCAAACACCACCACCGAACTCGTAGGGAGTACCCCGTGGCCCAGATCGATGCCGTAGGAGCACGCGAAGTCCTCGATTCCCGAGGCAACCCGACGGTCGAGGTCGAGGTCCTCCTCGACGACGGCGTGGTCTCGCGCGCGCTCGTCCCGTCCGGTGCATCCACCGGCGCGTTCGAGGCGTACGAGCTCCGTGACGGCGACGCGAACCGCTACGGCGGCAAGGGCGTCCTGAAGGCCGTCGACGCCGTCCTCGACGAGATCGGCCCGGCGCTCGAGGGCTTCGACGCCACCGACCAGCGCCTCGTCGACGCCGCGCTCATCGAGCTCGACGGGACCGAGAACAAGTCGCGCCTCGGTGCGAACGCGATCCTCGGTGCCTCGCTCGCCGTCGCCCGCGCCGCCGCCGACTCGGCCGACCTGCCGCTGTTCCGCTACCTCGGCGGCCCGAACGCGCACACGCTGCCGGTCCCGCTGATGAACGTCGTCAACGGTGGTGCCCACGCGGACACCAACGTCGACATCCAGGAGTTCTTCCTCGTGCCCTACGGCGCCGAGAGCTTCTCCGAGGCGCTCCGCTGGGGCGTCGAGACGTACCACGCCCTCAAGGGCGAGCTGAAGAAGCAGGGCCTCGCGACCGGCCTGGGCGACGAGGGCGGCTTCGCCCCCGAGCTCGCCTCGAACCGCGCCGCGCTCGACTTCCTGCTCGCCGCGATCGAGAAGGCGGGCTTCACCCCGGGCAAGGACATCGCGCTCGGCCTCGACGTCGCCGCGACCGAGTTCTTCCACGACGGCAAGTACGCGTTCGAGGGCAAGCAGCTCTCGAGCGAGGAGTTCACCGGGTACTTCTCGGACCTCGTCGCGAACTACCCGCTCGTCACCATCGAGGACGCCCTGGCCGAGGACGACTGGGAGGGCTGGAAGCACCTCACGGCCGAGCTCGGCTCGAAGCTCCAGCTCGTCGGCGACGACCTGTACGTCACGAACCCGAAGCGCCTCCAGCGCGGCATCGACGAGCAGGCCGGCAACTCGATCCTGGTCAAGGTGAACCAGATCGGCACGCTGACCGAGACCCTCGACGCCGTCTCCCTGGCGCACCGCCACGGCATGACCGCGATCCTGTCGCACCGCTCGGGCGAGACCGAGGACACCACGATCGCGGACATCGCGGTCGCCGTCGACGGTGGGCAGATCAAGACCGGTGCCCCGGCCCGTTCGGACCGTGTCGCGAAGTACAACCAGCTCCTCCGCATCGAAGAGGAGCTCGGCGACGCCGCGGTCTACGCCGGCCGCACGGCGTTCCCGCGTGCAGCCGCGCTGTAACCCACGACACCACCGAGACGCCGTCCTCCTCCGGGAGGGCGGCGTCTCGTCGTTCCCGGGCTCCGCCCCCGCCCGTCGCGCGGGCCACATCTGGCACGCTCGGCCCCGAGCGGCGACAGGTTTCGCCCGCTCGACGGACCACCGGCGGCGTGTTGTGCCCGCTCGGGCCGACGGGGGTGACGGGGGCGACGGCGCGGCGGGGAGCACGGGCGGGAGCACGGGCCACGGAGCGACAGGGTGACAGGACGATGGCGAACGCGGTCGGCGGAAGCGACCACACGCCGGGACGGGACCGGCGGGGCGGGCCGGCACCGCGCCTCCAGGCCGGCTGGGAGGCGACCCCACGCCCGCGTGCCGGTCCCGGTCCGACCCGCCCAATCGGGTTATCGTCGTGACGTGCCCAGCCAGAAGCCCCGCGTCCGCCGCGTCCCCGTGGCCATGCCGGCGACCGGCGGCCACGAGCAGCCCTGGTACCGGACCATCCGGTTCTCCGGGTTCAGCCTGCTCATGCTCGCGATCATCGTGCTGTTCGTCGTGGTGCTCGCACCCTCGCTCCGGACGCTCGTGCAGCAGCAGGAGCAGATCGCCCAGCAGCAGCGCGAGGTCGCCGCGCAGAAGGCCGACGTCGCGCAGAAGAAGCAGGACGTGGCCCGCTGGGACGACCCGGCGTACATCGAGGCGCAGGCCCGCGACCGGCTGCTCTACGTCTACCCGGGTGAGGAGAGCTACCTCGTGATGGGGTCTGGCGAGGGCTCCGGGGACACGAAGGCCCGCACCGACTCGGGCAGCCCGGTGAGCTCGACCGTGCAGACGCCGAAGGTCGACTGGGTGCAGGCGATGCTGTCCTCGGTGCTCGAGTCCGGGCTGACGAAGAAGACCACCGACCAGCTCGTCGCACCGGACGTCTCGGGCACCGGCGACCCCACGGGCGCGGCCACCAGCGACACGAAGTAGGCCGAGCGCCGGGACTCGGGTAGGCTCACGTGCCCGTGACGACCCCTCCCTTCGACCCGCCCTCCGAGCACGACGTCCAGGTCGTGTCGGCGCAGCTCGGCCGACCGGCGCGCGACGTCATCGGGATCGCGGCACGCTGCGTCTGCGGCAACCCCACCGTCGTGTCCACGAAGCCGCGGCTGGGCAACGGCACCCCGTTCCCGACGCTCTACTACCTGTGCCACCCGGCGGCCACCGCCGCCGTGAGCACCCTCGAGGCGAACCAGGTCATGCCGGAACTGGCGGCCCTGCTCGAGGACGATACCGTGGCGGCGCAGTACCGTGCCGCGCACGAGTCCTACCTGGCCGACCGTGAGTCGATCGAGCACGTCGACGAGATCGACGGCATCAGCGCCGGTGGCATGCCCACCCGCGTGAAGTGCCTGCACGCGCTCGTCGGCCACGCCCTCGCTGCCGGACCCGGCGTCAACCCCATCGGCGACCTCGCGCTCGAGCGCATCGAGTGGTCGCCCTCCCGGTGCGAGTGCCGGGCGTATGATGGCATGGCAGACGCCGGAGTCGGGGCGGGTGGCGGCGAACTCTGACCAGCCTCCCGGCAACCACCCCACTCCAAGGAGATCATCCCCCGTGCCCAAGATCCTCGTCGTCGGCGGCGGTTACGCCGGTTTCTACACCGCCTGGAAGCTCGAGAAGCACCTTCGTCAGGGCGAAGCCGAGGTCACCATGGTGGACCCGCTGCCCTACATGACGTACCAGCCGTTCCTGCCCGAGGTGGCCGCCGGCTCGATCGAGCCGCGTCACGCGGTCGTCTCGCACCGTCGTCACCTCAAGAAGACCCGCGTCGTCACGGCGAAGGTCACGAAGGTCGACCACGCCACCAAGACCGCGACGATCACCCCGGCCGAGGGCGAGGCGTGGGAGGAGTCCTACGACCAGATCGTCATGACCGCCGGTGCCGTCTCCCGCACGTTCCCGATCCCGGGCGTCGCGGACGAGGCCATCGGGCTGAAGACCATCGAGGAAGCCGCGGCGATCCGCGACAAGATCCTCGTGAACTTCCACAAGGCAGCGACCCTGCCGGCCGGTCCCGAGCGTGACCGCCTGCTCACGGTCGTCGTCGTCGGTGGTGGCTTCGCCGGCATCGAGGTGTTCGCCGAGCTCCGCTCCTTCGCGTCCGACCTGCTCAAGAGCTACCCCGAGCTGTCCTTCGACGACACGCACTTCCACCTCGTCGAGGCGATGGGCCGCATCATGCCCGAGGTGTCGCTCGAGACCTCGCACTGGGTGCTCGAGAACCTCGCGTCCCGCGGTGCCACCGTGCACCTCGAGACGCAGCTCGCCTCGGCCGAGGGCGGCGTCTGCCAGCTCAAGGCGAAGGACGACTCGATCGAGACCATCGAGTCCGACCTCATCATCTGGACCGCCGGCGTCATGGCGAACCCGATGGTCAAGGGCACCGACTTCCCGCTCGAGCAGCGCGGCCGCATCCGCGTCCAGCCCGACCTGCGGGTCGTGGACGACGAGGGTGTCATCGCCGACGCGTGGGCCTGCGGCGATGTCGCGGCCGTGCCGGACCTCACCGGCGGCGGCGTGGGCGGCTTCTGCGTCCCGAACGCCCAGCACGCGGTCCGTCAGGCCAAGCAGCTCGCGAAGAACCTCGTCGCCGTGCTCCGTGGCGAGGCGACGAACGACTACAAGCACGAGAACCTCGGCGCCGTCGCGGGCCTCGGTCTCGGCATCGGTGTCTTCCAGTCCGGCAAGTTCGCGATGAAGGGCTTCCTCGCCTGGGGCGCCCACCGCGGCTACCACGGCCTGGCGATGCCGTCGTGGGAGCGCAAGTGGCGCGTCATCGGCGACTGGGTGGGTGGCTTCTTCCTCGGCCGCGACATCGCGTCGCTCGACGACCGCGAGACCCCTCGTGCTTCGTTCGAGGCCTGGGCCTCGCGGCCGAAGCCCGCGGTCGAGGCGTCGGCTCCGGCCGCCGCGGCGCCGGCCCCGGAGGAGGGCAAGCCCGCCGACGCGGCCGGCCCCGCGTACGCGACGCCCGCCGAGGACGTCTCGAAGGACGCGCAGCCGGTCGAGGCCGCTGCCGACGCCAAGTAGGCGTCGCACCGCACGCACGCACGACACGACGGCCGTCGCCCCGGTGGGGCGGCGGCCGTCGTCGCGTCGGTAGGCTGTTGCGGCTGCGCCCCCGTGGCCCAACCGGTAGAGGCATGCGACTTAAAATCGCCGAGTTGTGGGTTCGAGTCCCACCGGGGGTACGGAACGTCGCCACTGCGAGGACCACCTAGCATCGTGTCCGTGGTCGGACTCGGAAGCGCCCTCGCGAACCTGCGCAACGCCCTCGGACGCCCCGAGGCCCACGTCGAGGTCGTCGACGGCGAGACCGTCCCCACCGGCATGCTCCTCGGCACGCTCGGCGCCCTGCTCCTCGACGCCGGCAGCTCCGTCACCGACGTCCGCTCGGCGCTCGAGAAGGCCCGCGACGCCGCCGGGGTGGGGCCGACCCTCGCCGTGGGGGTCCTGCCCGCGCTCGTGATGGTGAGCGAGGTCGCGACGGGCGCCGCCACGATCGTGAACGCCGAGGGCATCGAGCTCTCCTCGCGCCAGGCAGCCCGCGCGAACCGGCTCGTGCTCGGCCTGGAGAGCGGGTCGATCGGCCTCGCCGAGATCCCCGCCCGCGTCCGGGCCATCCGCGCGGGCACCGTGCCGCCCCCGGCCCTGCCGTGGATCGTCGGCAACGCCCTGACCTCGGCTGGTCTCGCGGTGGTGTTCCGCTGCCCGTGGTGGGCGGTCCTGCTCGCGCTCGGCGTCGGCGCCCTCGTCGGGGTGATCAGCTTCGTGCTGCGCCGCTTCCGCGAGGCCGTCGCGATCATCCCGTTCCTCGGGGCGTTCGTCTCGACGAGCATCGTCGGCCTCGTCGCCGCCGGCACCGGCTTCGACCACGTGCCCCTGTTCGCCGTGTGCGCGCCCGTCGCGGTGTTCGTCCCGGGTGCGCTCATCACGAACGCGCTGCTCGAGCTCACCGCGGCGGACATCGTCACCGGGTCGTCGCGGCTCGTCCAGGGGCTCATCACGCTCGGGTTCATGGCCGCGGGCATCGCCGCCGGCAGCGCGCTCACCGGACTGCGGGTCGACCCGGCCTCCGCGGCGCTCGTGGGGGAGGTCGCCGGCGTCGGCACGGACCGCGGCGGGTGGGAGGCCGTGCCGTCCTACTGGGTGTCGTGGGTGGCGGTCGTCGGGCTCGCGGTCGGCCTCGGCCTGGTCTTCCGGTCCGGGTGGCGGCTGACGCTCGTGTCCGTCGCGGTCATGATCACCGCCTACGCGGTGGTGAGTGGCACGACGCCGGTGTGGGGAAGCGTCGTCGCGACGGGAGCGGCGGCGGCCCTGCTGTTCGTCGCGACCCGACTGCTCGAGCGGCTCGTGCCCGTGATCCCGGCGACCGTGTCGTTCTTCCCCGCGTTCCTGCTCCTCGTCCCCGGGACGGTCGGGCTGGTGGCGGTCGCGACGTTCGACCCGCAGGCGCTCGGCGTCCCCCTCGCGACGTTCGTGTCGCTGTGCATCGGGACGAAGATCGGCGGCCTCCTGCCCGGGCTCTTCGCACGTAACGCACCACACCCGCGCGCGGACGCGACCGACGCGGCCCGCTGAGTGCGGCGGTCGCCGGGACGGGACGGACGACGGACGGGAGGCGCGTGACGGGCCCGCCCCGTGCCTCCCGTCCGGTGTCCACGCACCACGTGACGGACGTCGCGGTTCAGCGTGCCGTGTCGCCGCCGACGGCGGCGCCGGGTCGGCGCTGCCACCACCAGCCGACGACCAGGAGGGCCACCGCGGCCGTCGCGAGGGTGGTGACGACCCCGGGACCCGTCGGCCGGATCGCCGAGCCGGCGTAGACCGCGGCCGCCAGGGCGAGGGACGCGACCGCGAGACCGACGTACCGGCCCCGGGCCGCGTCGAGCAGCGTGGCACCCGCGGAGCCGGCGAGCGGGACGAGCGAGACGACCAGCGCACCGATGCCGCCGACGCAGAGCGTGGTGGTGAACTCGGAGCCGAGCGCGGTCCAGAAGCCGGTGTCCGGGGTCACGGAGTGCAGCACCCAGCCGACCACGGTGACCACGAGGAGTGCGCCGGTGCGGGCGGTGGCGCTGCGGACACCCGCGGCCAGACCGGACCCGAGACGGAGTGCGCCGGTGTCGGCTCCCGGGCGGCCGACCGGGACGAGGACGGCGCCCACGACCAGGGCGGGGGAGACGTCCGTCGTCCGGGTGAGCGCGCAGGCGACGAGCGCGGCGAGGACGAGCCACGGCGAGACGCGGAAGCCGACCGTGCCGCGGTCGCGCCCCGCAGCCCAGCGGGTCGCGACCACCACGGCCGCGGTGAGCACGGCCGAGCCGGAGAGCACGGCGACGGCGAGGCGGACGTAGCGGGCCTCGAGACCGACCCCGACGCCGAGCAGCGTCGCGACCGTGACGATCCCGACACCGAGCGCGACGGCTGCCCAGGTGGGCAGCACGTCGTCGCCGAGGCGACGCTCGGCGCGCGTGCGGTTCCGGCCGAGGACGCCGGCGAAGGGGTTGCGGAGCCACGAGGTCCGGAGGCGTCCCCGCGCCGCCGCACCGACGAGGGCGAGCGGCGTCGTGACGAGGACCAGGAACCCGGCGGCGACCGCGGTCGCCACGAGGACGGTGCCCCACGAGAACGACGCTGCCAGCGACGGCACTCCGCGGTCGTAGGTCGTCGCGGCCGCCCAGTCGCCCGCGGGACCGGACCAGTCCGGGACGCCGCGGCCCCCGGGGCCGCCCGCGGTGCCGGCGCTGCCGTCCGTCGTGCCGCCGGGGCCGCTGCCCGCGCTGCCCGGCGCCCCGCCGCCGCCCGCGCTCGGCGTCGTGCCGGGCGTGGCGCCCGCGGTCCGTCCAGGGGTACCGGTCGGCGATGCGTTCGACGCCGTGCCCGACGGGGTGCCCGGTGCCGTGCTCGGGGACGTGGTGGAGCCGCTCGCCCGGACGCGGATCGTGGGGGAGGACGGGGAGACGTTGCCCGCGGCGTCCTGCTGCAGGGCGGTGACCGCGTGCGTGCCCCCGCTCAGGACCGAACCCTCGGTCGAGCAGCGCCAGCGGCCGTCGTCGCCGACCCGGGTCCGGCAGACCGGAGCGCGGTCGACGTACGCCGTGACGGTGGCGCCCGGCTCGCCCGAGCCCGCGATCGTGGTCCCCCCGGCGTCGACGGTGGACCCGGATCGCGGTGTCTCGATGCGCGGGGCCGACGGCGGCGTGCGGTCGAGCGTGACGGTCCGCGGCGTGGACGCAGCACTGCGGAGGTCCGATCGGTAGCCGCCCGCGGTGCTCGCCGTCTGCGAGGCCGTCACCGTGAGGCGGCCGTCCTGCGCGGCGACCGACCCGAGCGCCACGGTCCAGGTGCCGTCGGCGCGCACGGTGGCGACCGCCTCGCCGCGGGCGCCGACGACGCCGACGGTGACCGTCGCGCCGGGCAGGCCCGTGCCCGAGAGCGGACCCGCGGTCGGACCGGCGGTGGTGACGGACGGCGGGACGACGACGTCCGAGGCGGGGGCGTTCGACGAGCCCAGTGCGGGGGCGTCGCGGTCCGTGACGCTGAACACCTGCTGCGGCCCCGAGCGGACCGTCGCCATGCAGGCCCAGGTACCGTCGGCGCCCACCGTGCCCGTGCAGCCCGTCCCGCCCGGACCGGTGATCCGGACGGTGTGTCGGGGGGTGCCGGTCCCGTGCAGGCGGACGGTCGCGGTCGTGACGTCGCCCGGGTCGGCGATGGTCGGGCGGACGGCGGGGCGGTCGGTGGGGGTCGGTGTCGGGGAGTCGGAGCCCGAGCCGCCGGCGTCGGGCGGGAGCGAGCCGAGCAGGGGTGCCGGGGTGCCCGTGGGGGCGGGGGTGGCCTTGGTGGCGGTGCGCTCGGCGGGTGCGGCTGTTGCGGCTGTCGTGTCGGCTGTGCCGTCGGTCTCGGTGGTGGTGGTGGCTGCGGGCGCGGCGGCGTCCGGCGTGGCCACGCCTGGCTTCGCGGTGCTGGTCGCGGTCGTGGACGTGGACATGGACGAGGTGGCGGCCGTCGCCTCAGCCGGGGTGCCCAGCACGAGTGCGCCGGACAGGGCGAGCGCCGCCGCCGCGGACAGGGCGGCGACCGTGCCGACGAGTCGCCGGGCGCGGCCGTCGCCCCCGACGGCCGTCTCGTCCACGTTGTCCCCGAGCGTGTTCACCGCCTCCATCAGACGTGATCCGCGCGCCGCGGTCAATCCGCCGCACGGATGATGTGTCCGACGGTGCACGAGCCCGCACGGCGCCCGGACGCCCGGTGGACGCCACTCGGGAATCACCCGTGAACCGTGGCCGCGGTCGGTCCTCCCGGGAGCGCCTCGGTAGGATCGTGGGCGGCCCTCGCACGGCCACGCACCGCCCGCGGCACGCCGCGCGGTACCCGACGCGCAAAGGAGTACGCCCGATGGACACCGGACTCGTCACGACGCTCATCGTCGTCGCCGTGGTGGTGGTCCTGCTCGTCGTGGTCGGGATCGCCCTCTGGTCGAGCTACCGGTCGCTGATGTCCCTCACGGGACGGGTCGACGCCTCGTGGAACGACGTCGCCACCCACCTGCAGCGTCGCGCGGACCTCATCCCCACGATCGTCGAGACCGTGCAGGGCTACGCCACGCACGAGAAGGCCGTCTTCGCGGACGTCAGCAAGGCCCGGGCGGAGACGCTCAGTGCCGCGGACGCCCCGAGCGCCTCGGTGGCCGAGGGCCACATGCAGAAGGCCCTGAAGAGCGTGTTCTCCGTCGCCGAGGGCTACCCGCAGCTCCAGTCGAGCCAGGCGTTCCTGCAGCTGCAGTCCGAGCTCGTCGAGACCGAGGACCGCATCCAGGCCGCGCGACGCTCGTACAACGGCGGCGTCCGCGAGCTCAACACCAAGATCAAGCACTTCCCCACGTCGACGTTCGCGAAGAGCAAGGGCGTGCAGGAGGCGTCGTTCTTCGAGACCGCCGAGCCCTCGGCCATCGCCGAACCCCCGCGCGTCCAGTTCTGACCGCGTCGGCTCGGTCGCCCCGCAGCGCGACCGGTGACCGTCAGGCCGCGTCGTCCGTCGGCGTCGACTCGGGAGCGTCAACGTCGTCCGCTGCGACGTGCGGCACGAGCGGCACACCGAGCGCCCCGGCGACGGCTGCCGCAGCGGTGCCGCGGGCGGTGACCTCGACGCCGTCGAGTCCCTGCCAGGTCGCGGTCCGCCGCAGGGTCTCCGCGAGCCGCTCGGCGTCCAGGTGCTCTCCGGGCTCCTGCCAGGCCGTCCGGACCCGGAGCAGCCCGCGTTGCCGGTCGCTCTTCAGGTCGATCCGCCCGGTCAGCCGGTCGTCCTGCAGGACCGGCAGCACGTAGTAGCCGAACACCCGCTTCGGTGCCGGCGTGTAGATCTCGATCCGGTAGTGGAAGCCGTACATCCGCTCGGCCCGGCGACGGAACCACACGACCGGGTCGAAGGGGCTCAGCACAGCGTCTGCGGTCAGGCGTCGGGGCACCCGGGCGTCGGCGTGCAGCCAGGCCCGCTCCTTCCAGCCCTCGACCGTCACCGGCACGAGCTCGCCGCGTTCGACGAGCTCGGCCACGGCCGCGGCGGTGTCGTCCGAGCGCAGTCGGAAGTAGTCGGCGAGGTCCGCGCGCGTCGCGACCCCGAGCGCACGGCCCGCGCGCCGCACGAGTTCGGTGACGGCGGTGGTCCGGTCGGGGGCGGTCTCGAGGGCCCCGGGTGCCAGGACCTGCTCGGGCAGCGCGTAGACGCGTTCGAAACCGGACCGTCCGGCGCTCACGACCTCGCCCCAGCGGAACAGCTGCTCGAGCCCGGTCTTCACGTCGCTCCACCCCCACCACGGGCCTCGGCGGACGTTCGCCTCGTGCTCGACGGCGCTCGCGGGCATCGGCCCCTCGACCCGGAGCAGGGCGAGCAGCTCGCGTCGGACACCGGCGGTCCGCTCGACGCCCTCGATCCGGTTCGGGCGAGCGTCACGCTCCCGGAACGCGTCCATGCGCCAGCGGAACAGCGGCAGGTCGGTCCGGGCGACGAACGCCGCCTCGTGCGCCCAGTACTCGGCGTACGGACCGCGACGGGTCATGGTCAGACGGTCCAGCGTGGCCCGGTCGTACGACCCGAGCCTGGCGAACAGCGGCAGGTAGTGGCTCCGCTCGAACACGTTCACGGAGTCGATCTGCAACAGCCCGAGCCGCGCGAACCCGGCCGTGAGCGTCCGGGTCGACACGGTGTCGGCGGGGGCGGCGCCGAAACCCTGCGCCGCGAGCGCGACCCGTCGTGCCTCGGCGGCGGAGAGCGTCGTCCTGACCATGAGGACGACGCTACCGAGCCGCGCCGACACGGCCCGCTGACGCGTATGCCGCATCTGGAACGTCCGATGTGCCGCGTCGGTACACTCGCTGGCATGGCCTGGGGCAAGAAGACGCATCCCGATCCCGTCGTCGAGGACTCGGTGCCCACCGGCATGCGGATCGCCGGCGCTTGGTCGTGGCGCGTGCTCGTCGTGCTCGGGGTCGTCGCGGTGGTCATCTACCTCGTCACGCTGTTCAGCGAGGTGCTCATCCCGTTCCTCATCGGCATCGTCGTGGCGGCGCTCCTCGTCCCGCTGTCGAACTGGATGCAGCGGCACCACGTCCCGAAGTGGATCGCGGTCGTGGTCAGCCTGGTCGGCGGGCTCGCGGCGGTCGCTGGTCTGATCTGGCTCGTCGTCGACCAGATCGCCGCGTCCTACCCCTCCCTGCGCGACCGGACGCTGTCGCAGTACGACACCATCCGCGAGTTCGTCACCAACTCCGGACTCGGGATCAGCCAGGGCGACCTCAACAAGTACCTCAGCCAGGCCACCGACTGGCTCTCGAGCAACTCGGGGTCGATCCTGTCCGGCGTCGCCAGTGCCGGGTCGTCGCTGACGCACCTGCTCGCCGGGCTCTTCGTCGTGATCTTCACCGTGATCTTCCTGCTGATCGACGGCAAGAACGTCTGGCGCTGGACCGTCCGGCTCTTCCCGAAGAAGGCGCGCGCGGCCATCGACGGCGCCGGGGTCGCGGGGTGGACCACCCTGACGAGCTTCATCCGCGTGCAGATCTTCGTGGCGTTCGTCGACGCCGTCGGCATCGGCATCGGTGCGGCCGCCCTGCAGCTGCCGCTCGTCATCCCGATCGCGGTGTTCGTGTTCCTCGGCGCGTTCATCCCGGTCGTCGGCGCGATCGTCACCGGCTTCCTCGCCGTCTTCATCGCGCTCATCTTCAACGGCTGGGTCGCCGCGGTGATCATGCTCGGCGTGATCCTCGTCGTGCAGCAGGTCGAGGGGCACATCCTGCAGCCGCTCGTGATGGGCAGCGCGGTCAAGGTGCACCCGCTGGCCGTCGTGCTCGGTGTGACGGCGGCGTCCGGGCTCGCGGGCATCGCGGGGGCGTTCTTCGCGGTGCCGCTCATCGCGACCGTCAACTCCATGGTGACGACGATCGCGAGCGGGCGGTGGAAGGGCCTCGACTCGGACCACGTGCTCGAGGCGAAGCAGCGCGACCACCACGCGAGTGTCGAGGCGAAGCGGAAGCGGCGCTGGCGGAAGCGGCACCCCGACGGCGTGCCCGCTCCCGGCAGCGACGAGCAGCCGACCGCGGCGAAGGGCACCGCGGGCTGAGCGCCTCCACAGGCCGCTCGTCACGAGTTCGCCGTGCGGCCCGGGAGCGACGATGATGGTCCCGTGACCGACACCACCACGCCCCGACCGCAGACCGCCGCGTACCCGACGCTCGCGGACATCGAGGCAGCGCGGGAGACCATCGCCGGGGTCGCACGCGTCACGCCGATGGAGACGTCGCAGTTCCTCGCCGAGCTGCTCGGCTCACCGGTGCACCTGAAGTGCGAGAACCTGCAGCGCACCGGCGCGTACAAGGTCCGCGGCGCGTACAACCGTCTCTCCACGCTCAGTCCCGAGCAGCGTGCAGCGGGAGTCGTCGCCGCCAGCGCCGGCAACCACGCGCAGGGGGTCGCGCTCGCCGCCCGGGAGCTCGGCATCCCCGCCACCATCTTCACCCCGGTCGGCGTCGCCCTGCCGAAGCTGCAGGCGACCAGACACTACGGCGCCGAGGTCGTCCTGCGCGGGCACTCCGTCGAGGAGGCGCTCTCGGCCGCGAAGGACTTCGCCGCCCGGACCGGCGCCGTGTTCATCCCGCCGTTCGACCACCCCGCCGTGATCGCGGGCCAGGGCACGCTCGGCCTCGAGATCATCGACCAGGTGCCGGACGTCGACACCGTGGTCGTGCCGATCGGCGGCGGCGGCGTGATCGCCGGCATCGCCCTGGCCGTGAAGGGCACGGCGGAGCGGCTCGGCCGCGAGATCAAGGTCATCGGCGTGCAGGCCGAGAACGCCGCCGCCTACCCGTCGTCGATCCGAGCGGGGGAGCCGGTCACGGTCGCGACCACGCCGACGATCGCCGACGGCATCGCCGTGGCCCGCCCGGGCGACCTCAACTTCCCGATCATCCGCGACCACGTCGACGAGATCGTCACGGTCTCCGATGACGACACCGCCCGCGCGCTGCTCGTGCTGCTCGAGCGGGCGAAGCTCGTCGTCGAGGCAGCGGGCGCGGTCGGCGTCGCGGCGATCATGTCCGGCGCGGTCAAGGACACCGGCCGCACGGTCGTGCTGCTGAGCGGCGGCAACATCGACCCGCTCATGATGGAGCGCGTGATCACCCGCGGGCTCGTCGCGGCGTCGCGGTACATCGGCATCCGGATCATGCTGCCGGACCGTCCGGGACAGCTCGCCCGTGTCGCGCAGGTCATCTCCGAGGCCGGCGCGAACGTCGTCGAGGTGCTGCACACCCGGCACGGCCAGGGCCTCGTCATCAACGAGGTCGCGCTCGACCTGTCGATCGAGGCCCGCGGCCCCGAGCACGCGCAAGAGGTCATCAAGCGCCTGCACGAGGTCGGGTTCCGCCCCGAGCTCCTCGAGCACTAGAGAACCCGTCAGCGGTCCGCACGGACCGCGCGCGTGACCGTCAGGGTTCCGTCTGCGACGGGGCGGACGGCCGGGAGGCGCGTGATGCTGCCGTCATGACCCTCACGTCGATCCTCCCCTCGCTCCGCGCTTCGCTCCCCGATCCCCTCGACCCGGTGCTCTGGCCGGCGAGCACCGAGGCGACGACCGACGACGTCCGGGTGCGTGCGGTGTCCATGCAGCGACTCGCGGCGGTCGCGGGGACACCCTGCGTGCACACCGCGGAGCAGGCACCGCCGCGGTACCGCCCGCGCGACTGGGTGCCGCGGGACGTCTGCGTCGCCGTGGCCGCGGTCGCCCGGGTCCGGCGGCCCTGGGGCGTGCTGCTCGTCGAGCTCGACGCGGTGCTGCCCGACTGCGCCGTGCTCGCCGAGGCCCGACTGATCGGCCGCCGGTCGGTGGCTCCGGCTGCGGCGGTCACCGTGACGACGAACCCGACGGGGACGGCCGGTCGCGATGCGGTGCTGCCCGGGGACGTCGCGGTGGGGGACCTGGTGTGCTTCCCGTGCGCCCGAGCGCTGACGCACCGCGAGGTCGCGACGCTCTGACGCGCGCGCCGGGCGCCGGGCGCCGACGCTCCCGCGTCGATGCCCGTCGAACCGGAGATGCCCGTCGAACCAGAGAACCGACGTGGAACCGGGGCGGGTGCCCGGTTCGACGTCGGTTCTGTGGTTCGTCACGTCCCGCACGGTGCGGGGCCGATCGGGCTACGGCTCGTAGCGATCGACCTTCGTTACCGTGACGGCGATCTCCTTGCCGTTGGGCGCCGTGTACGTGGTCTCGTCGCCGGCACGCATGCCCACGATGGCCGCGCCGACCGGGCTGACCGGGCTGTAGACGGTGAGGTCCGAGCCGTCCGCGACGATCTCGCGGTTGCCGACGAGGAACGTCGACTCGTCGCCGGCGATCACGGCGGTGACGACCGTGCCGGGTTCGACGGTGCCGTCGAAGTCCGCTTCGCCGACCGTGGCGTGCTTGAGGAGCTCGGTGAGCTGGCGGATGCGCGCCTCGATCTTGCCCTGCTCGTCCTTCGCGGCGTGGTAGCCGCCGTTCTCCTTCAGGTCGCCCTCTTCACGTGCCGCCTCGATGCGGTCCGCGATCTCCTTGCGGGCGGGGCCGGAGAGCTGCTCGAGCTCGGCCGTCAAGCGGTCGTGCGCCTCCTGGGTCAGCCAGGTGACCTGGGGGTCGTTGCTCATGTGGGTTCCCTTCGACAGAGAACGAGACCGGCCGGTGTGGCCGGTCTCGCTCGCGAATCAGACGAGTCTAGGGAACCCAGCAGTCGTGGATCAAGCCGGTCACGCCGCGCGTCGTGGTGTTCACAGGCGTCGTGATGCTGCGGGTGCGTTCGTTCGACGGCGGCAGCGTGACGACCTTCCACCCGACGATCGAGTACGACTTGTCGAGGGCCTGCACGGCGCACTTCGCCTCGGTCCCGGGGTCGACGGACACCTGGGAGTGCACGACGGTCTCGTGGTCGGAGACGACCTGGTAACCGACGTCCGTGCTGTCGAGCCCGTGCGAGCTCTGGTCGAGCCCGGCCCAGACCACCCAGGCGGCGAACACCACGACCACGGCGGCGGCGGCCACGATCGCGAGCAGTCGGGAGCGCTTCCGGTTGCCCGCGGTGCGACCGTAGCGGTCGTCCAGGGTCGCCGCGGTGGCGCCGGCCGGAGCGGTGCGGGTGGCGTCGGGGGCGACGGGGGGAAGCGGTTCGGACAGTTCGGGGCTCCTGGGGTGATTATCCTGGTCCCAGGGTAGGCCACGCCCCGCTGTGCACCGCCCGAATCCCACTCGTCTCCGAAGGGACCCCCGTGCCGTTCCGCCTGCTGGCCGTCCACGCCCACCCCGACGACGAGTCGAGCAAGGGAGCGGCCACCGCGGCGAAGTACGTCGCCGAGGGCCACCAGGTCATGGTCGTCTCGTGCACGGGCGGCGAGGCCGGGGACATCCTCAACGACCACCTCGGCGAGCCGGCGACGAGCCGCGCGCACCGCGACATGGCCGGGTACCGCCGCACCGAGATGGCCGCCGCGCAGGCCGCGCTCGGGATCGAGCACGTCTGGCTCGGGTACCACGACTCCGGGTTGCCCGACGCCGAGCAGGGCGAGACGGTCCGTCCGGGCACGTTCTCCACCGTCCCGCTCGAGTACTCGACCGAGACGCTCGTCCGCGTGGTCCGTCGGTTCCGTCCGCACGTGCTCGTCACCTACGACGAGAACGGCGGCTACCCGCACCCGGACCACATCCGCACGCACGAGGTCTCGGTCGCCGCCTGGCGCGACGCCGCGGACCCGACGAAGTACCCGGCGGCCGGCCCGGCGTGGGCGGTGTCGAAGCTCTACTACGAGCGGACGATGAACCCACGGCGCTTCCGGACGATCTACGACGCCATGCGGGAGCGGAACCCGGAGGACACGGCGCTCGTGCAGCTCGGCGAGTGGGTCGAGCGCTTCGCGGACCGACCGGACCTGTCCACGTCGCACGTCGACGTCCGCGACCACTTCGACGCCCGTGACGCCGCGCTCCGTGCGCACGCGAGCCAGGTGCCGCCGGACAGCGCCTTCTTCTCCTGGCCGAACGACCTCCTCGCGACGGTGTGGCCCACCGAGGACTACCAGCTCGTCGAGGCACGCGTGCCCACCGACCTGCCGGAGTCCGACCTGTTCGCGGGGATCCCCGAGGACGAGGACACCACCGCGTGAGCACCATCACGGCGACGATCATCGCCGCCACGAACCCCAGCCCGAGCCCGTCGACCGTCCCGGACGTCGACGTCACCCCCGGCGTCGCGGGCTTCATCGCCATCGCGGTCGTCGCCGTGGTGACGATCCTGCTCGTGGTCGACATGACGCGTCGCATCCGGCGGACGCGCTACCGCGCCGAGATCCGGGAGCGCCTGGAGCAGGGCGACGCCGGGACCGCGACGGACGAGCCGGAGCGGCGGTCGGCCGAGGACGGCCGCACCGACGTGGGCGACGACACCGAACGCGGGTAGAAGGCACCACCGACGGACTGGCGCGGCCCGCTCAGCGGTGACGCGCCAGCGGCACGCGGGCCGCGCCGACCGAGCTTGCGAGGGAGGCGTGGCGGGACCGCCACGCGCCTCGCGTCCGTGACGCGCCCCGGAACGGTCAGCGCACCGGGTGCAGCGCCACGATGAGCACACCCACCCACTGGGCGGCGAAGGCCACGACCGTCAGGGCGTGGAAGACCTCGTGGAACCCGAACACCGTCGGGGCGGGGTCGGGACGCTTGAAGCCGTACACGAGCGCACCGAGGATGTAGGCGAGCCCGCCGGAGAGCACCAGGACCGTCATCGGGACGCTCGCGGCGAAGAACTGCGGCAGCAGCCCCAGCGCGGCGCATCCGAGCACGAGGTAGATCGGGACGTACAGCCAGCGCGGCGCACCGATCCACAGCACGCGGAACGCGATGCCCAGCGCGGCGCCGGACCACATCACCCAGAGCACGACGACCATCAGCGTGTGCGGCAGGGCGCAGATCGCGATCGGCGTGTACGTGCCGGCGATGAGCAGCAGGATGTTCGTGTGGTCGATCCGCTTGAGGACCTTCTTGACCGTCGGCCCCCACGGGAACCGGTGGTACGTCGCGGAGACGCCGAACAGCAGCAGGGACGACGCCATGAAGACGGCGCTCCCGGCCTTCGCGGCCGCACTGTCGGCGAGCGTGATGAGCACGACGCCCATCGCGACGGCGAACGGGAACGTGCCGAGGTGGATCCACCCGCGCCAGGCCGGACGGGGCGGCTCGGTGACGGCTTCCTCGGTGAACGGGACGTGGGGGAGGGTCGCGGTCTCGTCCTGCATGGGGCGACAGTAGGGCCACTGCCCGAACGGCAGCCGAACATCGGAGGATCGGTGCACTACAGTCGTGCCGTGAGCGGCAGGGTGCAGTGGGCCGGGCGCGGGATCCTCTACCGCGCCTACCAGCGTCGTATCCGCCGCCAGATCGACGGACAGGCGATGCCGAAGCACGTCGCCATGATCGTCGACGGAAACCGCCGCTGGGCGAAGCAGCTCGGACTCGAGTCCGCGGCGCACGGACACCGGGCCGGCGCGGCGAAGATCCCCGAGTTCCTGGACTGGTGCGACGACCTCGGCATCGAGGTCGTGACGCTGTACCTGCTGTCGTCGGACAACCTGACCGGCCGTGGCGGCGAGGAACTCGAGCAGCTCATCGGCATCATCGCCGACCTGGCCGGCACGCTCGCCGACCACCGCGACTGGCGCGTCCAGCACGTCGGGGCGAACGAGGGGCTGCCCACGGCGCTCGTCGACGCGCTCGAGACCGCCGAGGCGAAGACCGCGGAGCACACCGGCCTGCACGTCAACCTGGCGGTCGGCTACGGCGGCCGCCGCGAGATCGCGGACGCCATGCGGAGCATCGTGCGGGCGCACGGCGAGGGCGGCGGCACGCTCGACACCCTGGCCGAGGTGCTGACCCCGGAGCTCATCGGCGACCACCTGTACACGCAGGGGCAGCCGGACCCGGACCTCGTGATCCGGACGTCGGGCGAGCAGCGGCTCTCCGACTTCATGCTGTGGCAGAGCGCGCACAGCGAGTTCTACTTCGTCGAGGCCTTCTACCCGGACCTGCGCGAGGTGGACTTCCTGCGCGCCGTCCGCGACTTCGGCCTGCGGTCCCGACGCTTCGGCGGCTGAGGGCGCGCCGGAGCCGTCCTGCGGTCGCCGCTCGCGCCGCGTCCTCCGGTGCGTCCGGCGGCCTGCGTTCGCCCGCGCCCGGGCATCCCAGTACACTCACAGGGTTCTCCACCCACGGAAGGTTGCCCCTGTGAACACCACCGAGTACGCCGCCGGCTTCGCCGAGGAGCCCGGCTACCTCGACCACGCCGCGTTCGGTCCCGTGCAGACCGCGGTGCTCGAGGAGCAGCGCGTGCTCGGGACCATCCAGGAGCACATGCGCTTCGGCGCCATGGAGACGCTCGACGAGCAGGACGCCCGTGTCCGGACGGTCGCCGCGCGGCTGGTCGGCCGGCGTGAGGACCAGGTCGTCTCCCAGACCGCGACGACCCCGGGGCTGCTGCACACCGCGTTCGGCCTGACCGGTGGCGTGCTCGTCGCCGCGGACGAGTACCCGTCGCTGCCCCTCGCCCTCGCGAGCGCCGCCTCGGCCACGGGCGGCCGCGTGCAGCCCGTCGTCGTCGAGTCCGGCGCCGGGTGGATGACGCCGTCGCTCATCGCGTCGCGGCTCTCGGACGACGTCACCGCGGTCGCCGTGTCCCTCGTGGACTGGCAGACCGGGTACCTCGCCGACCTCGCCGCGATCCGCGAGGTCATCGGCGACCGGCTCCTGATCGTCGACGCGATCCAGGGCTTCGGCGTCGTGGACGCCCCGTACGAGCTCGCGGACGTCGTCGCGACCGGCGGGCAGAAGTGGCTGCACGCCGGCTGGGGCACGGGCTTCACGGCCTTCAGCGACCGCGCCCTGAACCGCCTGCGCCCGGCGCTGTCCGGCCCGCAGGGCACCACCGGTTGGCCGACCGAGGTGCCCTCGGTGAAGCCCGGGGCCGCCGGGTTCCAGATGACCAGGACCGATCCGGTCGCCCAGGCCCGCACGGCCGTCGCGCTCGAACGGCTCGTGTCCGTCGGCGTGGCCGCGGTGCAGGAGCAGGTCGCCGAGCGGGTCGAGCGGGTCTTCGACATCGCCGACGAGTTCGGGCTGTCCGTCGAGTCGAGCCGCGACCCGCGCGAGCGCGCCGGGATCGTCGTGCTCCGGCCGCCGCAGGGCCGTCTCACGGCGCTGTCCGCCGCCTTCCACAACCACGGGGTCACCGCCACGACGCGGCTCGGGGTCGCCCGGGTGTCGGTGTTCGCGTCCACGACGGACGAGACGCTCGACATGTTCCGCGACGCCTGCCTGTCCTACGCGACCATGCAGTGATGCCGGTCGCGCAGGTGCGCGCGGACGGACGCGAGCCGCGCGGCGGCGTCGCCTCGAGCCTCCAGGCCGGAACTGTCCCGTTCACGTGACCGTAACCTGCCGAACAGCGTGTCGGGATGCCGCTGTCGGAGGGCGGACGTAGCTTGGCCCCATCGGGCACCGCGCCCGATCGAAGCGGCCACAGTCGGTGCTTCGGGACCCGCTCCACGGCCGCGTCGAGGACAGTGACCGGGCCGCGCGCGGCCCGGGGATGGAGTGGTCGTGACCTCTCAGAACGTCTCTCGCGGAACCCAGCAGCACCACACCGCGGACTCGTCCACCTCGGTCGCCCAGCGCACGTTCGTGCTCGACACATCGGTGCTCCTCAGCGATCCGCGGGCGTTGTTCCGCTTCGCCGAGCACGCGGTCGTCCTGCCCGTCGTCGTCGTCAGCGAACTGGAGGCCAAGCGCAACGACCCGGAGATCGGGTACTTCGCGCGGCAGGCCCTCCGACTCCTCGACGAGCTGCGCATCGAACACGAACGACTCGACTTCCCGATCGCCCTCGCCGACGGCGGGTCGTTCCGGGTCGAGCTGAACCACTCCAACCAGTCGGTGCTGCCCTCGGGCCTGCAGCTCGGTGACAACGACTCCCGGATCCTCGCGGTCGCGATGAACCTGGCGAACGACGGACTCGACGTCGTCGTCGTGTCGAAGGACCTGCCGCTCCGGGTCAAGGCGTCGTCGATCGGCATGGCGGCGGAGGAGTACCGCGCCGAGCTCGCCGTCGACTCCGGCTACACGGGCATCACCGACCTGCAGGTGTCGGGCGAGCAGATGGCCGACCTGTACGAGCGCGAGGAGGTCCCGTCGTCGCAGCTCGCCGGTGTCCCGGTCAACACGGGGGTCGTCATCCACTCGGAGCGCGGGTCGGCCCTCGGCCGGGTGCACACCGCCGGGTCCGTCGCCCTGGTGCGCGGGGACCGCGAGGTCTTCGGGCTCCGTGGGCGCTCGGCGGAGCAGCGGCTCGCGATCGACGCCCTGCTCGACCCGGAGATCGGCATCGTCTCGCTCGGCGGGTCAGCGGGCACCGGCAAGTCGGCGCTCGCGCTCTGCGCCGGGCTCGAGGCCGTCCTCGAACGGCAGCAGCACAAGAAGATCATGGTGTTCCGGCCGCTCTACGCGGTGGGCGGCCAGGAGCTCGGCTTCCTGCCCGGCGACGCCAACGAGAAGATGAACCCGTGGGCGCAGGCGGTGTTCGACACCCTCGGCGCGCTGGTGTCCGACAACGTCCTGGACGAGGTCGTCGAGCGCGGCATGCTCGAGGTGCTCCCGCTGACCCACATCCGCGGGCGCTCCCTGCACGACGCGTTCGTGATCGTCGACGAGGCACAGTCCCTCGAGCGCAACGTCCTGCTCACCATGCTCTCGCGCATCGGGCAGAACTCGCGGGTGGTCCTGACGCACGACGTGGCGCAGCGGGACAACCTGCGCGTCGGGCGGCACGACGGGGTCGCGTCGGTCATCGAGCGGCTGAAGGGGCACCCGCTGTTCGCGCACGTCACGCTGACGCGCTCCGAGCGTTCGGCGATCGCAGCGCTCGTGACGGACCTGCTCGACTCGCCGGACCTGGTGTAGCGCGCGGGGCGGACGCGACCCCGGGACGGACGGGAGGCACGGTGCCAGCCGGCACCGTGCCTCCCGTCCGTCGGTGGGTGCGCCCGTCAGTTCGGGTGCGTCATCGACAGCACGTCCAGAGCGCTGTCGAGCTGCTCCTCGGTGACCTCGCCCCGCTCGACGTGGCCGAGGGCCACGACGGCCTCACGCACGGTGATGCCCTCGGCGACGGCGTACTTCGCGACCTTCGCGGCGGCCTCGTAGCCGATGACCCGGTTGAGCGGCGTCACGATCGACGGCGACGACTCGGCGAAGGCCCGCGCGCGCTCGAGGTTCGCCTGCAGCCCGTCGATCGTCTTGTCGGCGAGGACCCGCGAGCTGTTCGCGAGCAGGCGGATCGACTCGAGGAGCGCGGTGCCCATCACCGGGATCGCGACGTTCAGCTCGAACGCGCCCGAGGCCCCGGCCCACGCGATGGTGGCGTCGTTGCCGATCACGCGCGCGGCGACCATGAGCGTGGCCTCGGGGATGACCGGGTTGACCTTGCCGGGCATGATCGACGACCCCGGCTGCAGGTCGGGGATGTGCAGCTCGCCCAGGCCGGTGTTCGGACCGGAGCCCATCCAGCGCAGGTCGTTGTTGATCTTCGTCAGGCTGACCGCGATGACCTTGAGCGCGCCGGACGCCTCGACCAGGGCGTCACGCGCGCCCTGCGCCTCGAAGTGGTCGAGCGCCTCGGTGATCGGCAGCCCGGTGTCGGACGCCAGCTGCGCGATGACGCGCTGCGGGAAGCCCTTCGGGGTGTTGATGCCGGTGCCGACCGCGGTGCCGCCGAGCGGGACCTCGGCGACGCGGGGGAGCGTCGCCTGCACCCGCTCGACCCCGAGCCGGACCTGGCGCGCGTAGCCGCCGAACTCCTGGCCGAGGGTGACCGGCGTCGCGTCCATCAGGTGCGTGCGGCCGGACTTCACCGCGTCGGCCCAGAGCGTCGCCTTGGCCTCGAGGGACTCGGCGAGGTGCTCGAGCGCCGGGACGAGGGTGCGGATGAGCGCCTCGGTCACGGCGACGTGCACGGAGGTCGGGAACACGTCGTTCGAGGACTGCGACGCGTTGACGTGGTCGTTCGGGTGCACGTCCGACCCGGCGATCCGGGTGGCGAGCGTCGCGAGGACCTCGTTCATGTTCATGTTCGACGAGGTGCCGCTGCCGGTCTGGTAGACGTCGACCGGGAACTGGTCGTGGTGCTGCCCGCCGATGACAGCGTCCGCGGCCTGCGCGATCGCGTCCGAGACGGCCGGGTCGACGATGCCGAGCTCGCCGTTGACGACCGCGGCGGCGCGCTTGATCCGGGCGAGCGCGACGATCTGCGCCGACTCGAGGCCGGCACCGGAGATCGGGAAGTTCTCGACGGCACGCTGGGTCTGGGCGCGGTAGAGCGCCGACGCCGGTACCCGGACCTCGCCCATGGTGTCGTGCTCGATGCGGTAGTCGCCCTCGGGGGTGCTGTCCGGGGCGGTGGTCGCGGTGGTGTCGGTCACGTCGTCGTGGTCCTTCCTGTCGTGCTCGCCGGCGCGGTCGCGTCGACGCGGTCGTACGGTCCCGTCGGTGTCGGGGCCTGCGTCGTCGGCGCCGGTCAGGCCTGTCCGACTACGGTGTCGATGGAGACCTCGCCGGTCCCCAGGTCGTAGGTCGCGCCGACGACCGCGAGCCGTCCCTCGGCGATCGCGTCCGAGACGGCGCCGGAGCGCTCGATCACCTGGCGGAGCGTGGCCTCGAGATGGGCGGCGCCGACGGCTTCCTGCGGCAGGTCGGCGTCGGTGGTGCGGACCTGCTCGACACTCGGCGCGATGGCGTCGACGAGGGCCTGCAGGTGCGGCGCGGGCACCGGCTCACCGGAGCGGGCGGCGGCGACCGCTCCGCAGCGGGTGTGGCGGAGCACGACGACGAGCGGCGTGCCGAGCGCCACGACCGCGAACTCGATCGAGCCGAGGACGACGTCGTCGACGATCTGCCCGGCGTTGCGGATCGCGAAGAGGTCGCCGATACCGGCGTCGAAGACGTGCTCGAACGGCACGCGCGAGTCGGAGCACCCGAGGACGGTGGCGAACGGAGCCTGCGAACCGGTGAGCTCACCACGGCGGTCCGGGTCGATCCGGCCGGTGCGGCGCTTGTCGGCGGCGAAGCGGGCGTTGCCCTCGACGAGCAGGCGGAGGGCCTCGGACGGGGTGGCGGCGGCGCGGTCGGGCATGGGCTTCCTCGGGGTCGGGTGGGCTGCGTCGGGTGGGTCACTGCTGCGCGAACTGCTTCGACACGGCCGTGGCGACGGTCGTGAAGGACGCGTCGTCGGCGGTGCCGGACAGGACGATGGTGTTCCGGTCGAAGGTACCGACCAGCGAGTACGCGTGGTTGCCCGCGTCCTTGCCCTCGGCTCGCCGGTCGTACACGGTCCACTTCGTGCCCGCGATGGTGCGGTCACCGGTGGACGGCTTCTGGTCGAGCTGGTTCGCGACCCACGAGGCGTTCGCGTCGATGCCCTGCTGCAGGCCGATGTACTGCTTGTCGGGCGTGATCAGGCCGACCGTCCAGACCTTGACCTCGTCGGAGGTCTTGTCCTGGAAGTCGGCGCGGTTGGCGCTGTAGTCCTTCGGCAGGTCCGGGGCGGCGAGGGTCACGCCGGGGACGTTCGCCTGCGACGCGATCTGCTGGTAGTCGACGGTCCGGTCCACGGTCTGGTCGGGGCGGACCACGACGAGCACCAGGAACAGCACGATGCCGAGTGAGGCGATGAGGGCGAGCACGAGGTTGAACGCCGTCTGGTGCTCACGACGGGTGCGGCGTGCGGCGTCCTTGCGCGCCCAGGTCTCCTCAGCCGTCTCGGGGCGGCCGAGCTCGGCGACGATCGGGCGGCCGTCGGCGTCGGTCACCGGTCCGCTCCGTCCTGGTCGCCCGCTCCGTCCGCGTTCGCACCGGCGGTGGAGGCACGGGCGGCGTCGAGCCGGGCGCGGGCGCCGACCAGCCACTCCTCGCACCGGGCGGCGAGGGACTCCCCGCGCTCCCACAGCGCCAGCGAACGCTCGAGCGTCGCGGACCCCTGCTCGAGCTCCGTGACGACGCGCACGAGTTCGTCGCGCGCCGCTTCGTAGCTCAGCGACTGCACGTCGGACGGCACGGGTTCCTGCTGGGTCGACACCACTCGATCCTACCGAGCACCCTCCGACGCGGCGTACCGGCGGCCGGACCGGTGGAGAACGGTGCGGCGCCGGATCCCGCGGCCCGCGGCGCCGGGCGCGTCCGGCTCGGCGGCAGGCCCCGAACCCGTCAGGCCCCGGACCCGTCAGGCTCCGGACCCGTCCGGCCCCGGCCCGTCCGGCTCGAGCGTGCCGGTCGCCGTGCCCGCCCCGAGCGTCACGTGCACGGGCGTCGGCCCCGACAGGTCGTCGGTGCCGCGGACGACCCCGCCGTCCGCGGTCTGCACGATGGCGTAGCCCCGCCGCAGCGTGTCCCGCGGGGAGAGCGCGCGGAGCCGGCCGGTCAGGTGCCCGACGTCGCTGTGCGAGCGCTCGAGCCGACGGTCGAGCAGCTCGCGGGCGCGGGAGAGGTCGCGCGCCACCTCCTCTGCCCGGGTGTCGACGAGCCACGCGGTCGACGCCAGGGCGGGGCGGGAGCGGAGCGCGGCGATCCGGTCGGCCTCGACCGACAGGGTGTGCGACAGCCGCAGGCCCAGGCGTGCCCGGGCCTGCCGGACGTTGGCGAGCTCCTCGGCCACGTCCGGCACGACCCGCTTCGCCGCGTCGGTCGGGGTCGAGGCGCGGAGGTCAGCGACCTCGTCGAGGATCGGCCGGTCGGCCTCGTGCCCGATCGCCGAGACGATCGGCGTCGACGCGGCCGCCGCGGTGCGGACCAGCCCCTCGTCGCTGAAGCCGAGCAGGTTCTGGAAGTCTCCGCCACCGCGGGCCACGATGATGACGTCGACGGTCGGGTCGGCGTCGAGCTCGACGATCGCGGCCGTGACCTCGCCCACCGCGCGTTCGCCCTGCACGGCGGTGTGCACCGTGCGGAACTCCACCTGCGGCCACCGCAGCTGCGCGTTCCGCTTGACGTCCTTCTCGGCGTCGGAGTCCTTGCCGGTGATCAGGCCGATGCGGTGCGGCAGGAACGGCAGGCGCTTCTTGCGGGCGGGGTCGAACAACCCCTCGGCCGCCAGGGTCCGGCGCAGCCGTTCGAGGCGCTCGAGCAGGTCACCGAGCCCGACGTGCTTCATCTCGACGACCTGCATGGTCAGCGAGCCGCCCTTGACCCAGTAGTTCGGTTTGACGGCCGCGACCACCCGGGCGCCCTGCTTCAGGTCCGCCGGCACGCGGGAGCGCACGCTCGACCAGATCGAGAAGGACACGGTCGCGTCGACCTCGACGTCCTTGAGCTTGCCGTAGACGTTGCCGCCGGCGACGTTCCACTGGGTGATCTCGCCCTCGACCCAGGCGACGCCGAGCCGGTCGATCCAGTCGCGGATCTTCGCGCCGAGCAGCGCGACGGGCCACGGGTTGTCGGCCGTCGGTGGGCCCTGCTCGATCGCCATGCCCCCATGCTGCCGCATCCCGGCGACACCGCCGGGCCGAGCGACCGCCGACCGGCGACACCGCGTGGCCGCGCGACCGTCGGCGATGCCGGGCCGCGCACCCCGCCGTCCCAGGCCCCGTGCCGCCCGCGCACCTATCATCGGGGGCGTGACGATCACCAACGGCCGAACGGTCCCGCTCGCCCCGCCGCGCGTGCACGCAGCGCGGGGTCGCCTGCGGGACGAGCCGGTCCCGGGCGACAAGAAGGTCCTGCTCGCCGCCCCGCGCGGCTACTGCGCCGGGGTCGACCGGGCCGTCGTCGCGGTCGAGAAGGCCCTGGAGCAGTACGGCGAACCCGTCTACGTGCGCAAGCAGATCGTCCACAACGTGCACGTCGTCTCCACGCTCGAGCAGCGCGGTGCGGTGTTCGTCGACGACGTCACCGAGGTCCCGCACGGCGCCCACGTCGTCTTCAGCGCCCACGGAGTGTCCCCGGCGGTCGTCGCCGGCGCCGCCGAGCGCGACCTGCACGCCATCGACGCGACCTGCCCGCTCGTCACGAAGGTGCACCGCGAGGCCACCCGGTTCGCGAAGGCCGAGCGCACGATCATCCTCATCGGCCACGCCGGGCACGAGGAGGTCGAGGGCACGATGGGCCACGCCCCCGAACGCACCATCCTGGTGAACGGCCCCGAGGACGTCGCCGCGCTCGAGGTCCCGGACCCTGACAACCTCGTCTGGCTGTCGCAGACCACGCTGAGCGTCGACGAGACCATGGAGACCGTCCGCCGGCTCCGCGAGAAGTTCCCGTCCATCGAGAACCCGCCGTCGGACGACATCTGCTACGCCACCCAGAACCGCCAGGTCGCGGTGAAGAAGGTCGCCCCCGCCGCCGACCTGGTCATCGTGGTCGGCTCGGCGAACTCCTCGAACAGCGTCCGACTGGTCGAGGTCGCGCTCGAGCACGGCGCGAAGGCCGCGCACCGGGTCGACTACGCCGAGGAGATCCGCCAGGAGTGGCTCCACGGCGTCGCCACGGTCGGTGTGACGAGCGGCGCCTCGGTGCCCGAGGAACTCGTCGCCGAGGTGCTCGAGCAGCTCGCGGACGCCGGCTACGGCACCGTCGAGGAGATCGTCACCGCGCACGAGGACCTCATGTTCTCGCTCCCGAAGGAGCTCCGCACCGACGCGTCGGGCAACCCGACGCGTGCGCTCGGCGGGCGTCGCCGGTGAGCGGCGGGGACTGGTCCGCGGCCCCGGCCCGCGAGCCGGGTCACGTCGACGAGACGGCGCTCGGCCGGGAGGCACGCCCCGCCTCCGCCGGGTCGGCTGCCGGTCCCGCGGTCGGCCGGGTCCACGGCCGTCCGGCACCGGAGTACGGCGAGTACGCCCCGGAGGGGTGGGTGAACCCGGTCCTGGAGGCCCAGCGCCGCGAGGACGAGCGTCGAGCCCAGGAGCGCCGCGAGGAGCAGCCGATCGCGACGGCGAAGTCCGCGGCGGCCGCCCAGCAGGTACCGCGCAGCCGGTTCGGCGCGTCCCCGCTCGACTTCGTGCTGACGGTCGGACTGCTCGTCACCGGGCTGTTCTCGACCGTGCAGTCGCTCTCGGTGTCGCAGGTCGCGTCCTCGGTGCGCGAGACCTTCGAGCAGCAGTACACGACCTTCGCGGACCCAGCAGCCCTGTCCACCGCGGCCGTGGTCGGTGCGATCGGCAGCGTCGTCGTGTTCGCGCTGGTGACGTGGTGGTCGATCCGTCGCCTCCGGGCACGCCGACGGACCTTCTGGGTGCCGCTCCTCGGCGGGGTCGTCGCCACGGCGATCAGCGTCACCGCGTTCATCGTGGTCGTGCTGCAGGACCCCAGGTTCCTGCAGGCCGTGATGCAGCACTCCGGCGGCTGAGCCCGCCCGACGAGTGCGCCCGACGAGCCCTACCCGGCCAGGAAGGCGGCGACCGCGCCGTGCAGTGCCGCGAGGTCGTCGACGTGCACGAGCTCACGGACCGAGTGCATCGACAGCAGGCCGACGCCGATGTCGATCGTCGGGATGCCGAGCCGCGTCGCCGCGATCGGGCCGATCGTCGAGCCGCCCGGGATCGTGTTCACGTTGACGAACGGCTGCCACGGCACGCCGGCGGTGTCGCACGCGGCAGCCCAGACCGCCTCGCCCTTCGCCTCGGTCATGTAGCGCTGGTTCGCGCTGGTCTTCAGGAGCGGACCGCCGCCGGGACGCGGGCGGTTCGTCGGGTCGTGCTTCTCCGGCTGGTTCGGGTGCACGAGGTGCCCGGCGTCGCTCGACAGCAGCCACGAGGCACGGAACGCCCGGGCAGCCTCGGACCGCGAGGCGCCGAGGCCCTCCTGCAAGCGTCCGAGCACGTCCTCGAGGAACGGACCACCGGCACCGGACGGCGTCGAGGAGCCGATCTCCTCGTGGTCGAACGCGGCGAACACGGGGATGTGCGCGCCGTCCGCGGGGGCGTCGACGATCCCGCGGAGTCCCGCGTGCACGCTCGTCAGGTTGTCCATCCGTCCGGACGCCAGGAACTCCCGCTCGATGCCGATCCGCGCCGGGGCCTGCGTGTCGGCCAGGAAGAGGTCCCACGACACCGCGTCGCCCACCCGGGCACGCAGCCACGCGGTGACGTCCGTGCCGCCGTCGTCGCCGCCCACGCCGACGATCGGGATCGTGTGGCGCTGCCGGTCGATCTCCTTGCCGTCGTTCACCCCGCGGTCGAGGTGGATCGCGAGGTTCGGGATGCGCGCGACGGGCCCGGTGGACACGAGCCGCACGCTGCCGTCGGCGTCGACCACCCGGCCGGCGATCTGCAGGTCGCGGTCGAACCACGTCGACAGGAGCGCTCCGCCGTAGACCTCGACGTTGAGCTGCTCCCACCCGAGGGTCCGCACGGCGGGGTTCGGCTTGACGCGGAACGTGGGGGAGTCGGTGTGCGCGCCGAGGATGCGGAACGGGGTCGTCGCGGTCGCGCCCTCCGGCAGTCGCCAGGCGATGAGTGCGCCGTCACGGACGACGACGTAGGCGCCGGCCTCGGTCGGCCACGCGTCGAGCTCGGACAGCTCGGTGAAGCCCGCCGCGACGAGTCGGTCGCGGGCCGCCGCTGCCGCGTGGAACGCGGTGGGGGACTCGGTGACGTACTGGGCGAACTCGGAGGCGATGGCGTCGGCGGTCACCCGACCATCGTGGCACGGCCCGCGGTGCACGACGCCCAGTGGTGACCGGACGCAGGACGGGGCGCGTCCGTCGGACGCGCCCCGTGCCTCCCGTCCGGTGTGGACTAGCCCTTGGTGTGCCCGGCCGAGCCGAGGACCTTCGCCGCCTCGCCGACGCGGGCCGCCATGGCCGTCTCGGCCACCTTGCCCCAGGCGCGGGGGTCGTACTGCTTCTTGTTGCCGACCTCGCCGTCGACCTTCAACACGCCCTCGTAGTTCCGGAACATCGAGTCGGCGATCGAGCGCGTGAACGCGTACTGCGTGTCCGTGTCGATGTTCATCTTGATGACGCCGTTGCGGACGGCCTCGTGGATCTCGTCGTCGGTCGAGCCGGAGCCGCCGTGGAAGACCAGGTCGAGCGGGTTCTCGCCGGTGCCGTGCTTCTCGGCGACGGAACGCTGGATCTCGCCGAGGAGCTCCGGACGCAGCTTGACGCCCCCCGGCTTGTACACGCCGTGCACGTTGCCGAAGGTGAGCGCCGCGATCCAGCGACCCTGGTCGCCCAGGCCGAGCGCGTCGACGACCTTCTCGACGTCGTTCGGGGTCGTGTAGAGCGCGTCGTTCGTGCCCTCGTGCTGGACGCCGTCCTCCTCGCCGCCGACGACGCCGATCTCGACCTCGAGGATCGCGTTGATGTTCCGCGTCTTCTCGATCATGGTCTTGGCGATCTCGATGTTCTCGTCGAGCGGCACCGCGGAGCCGTCCCACATGTGCGACTGGAAGATCGGGTTGCGGCCCTGGCGGACCTCTTCCTCGCTCGCGGCGATGAGCGGCAGGACGAAGCCGTCGAGGGCGTCCTTCGGGCAGTGGTCGGTGTGCAGCGCGACCGTGATGTCGTAGTTCTTCGCGACCTCGTGGGCGAAGCGCGCCATCGCGAGGGCGCCGGCAGCGCGGTTCTTCACGGTGTGGCCGGCGAAGTAGTCGGCGCCGCCCGTCGTCACCTGGAGGATGCCGTCCGAGCCGGCTTCCTGGAGTCCCTGGAGGACGGCGTTGATCGTCTGCGAGGAGGACACGTTCACCGCGGGGTAGGCGAACTTGCCGGCCTTCGCTCGTTCGAGCATCTCGGCGTACTGTTCCGGCGTTGCGATGGGCACTGCGATCTCCTTCGACGTGGTGGTGTCCACGCCGAGCCTAGTCAGGCGGACTGGAGGCGTTACGGGTGCACGTCCGTGCACCCGGTGTAGCTCCTGTGAGGGCGGTGGGTAGGCTCTGGTCGTGACTCCCAGCACTGAGACCGGTTCCCTGTTCCTCCAGCCCGACCGCAACCTGGCGCTCGAGCTCGTGCGTGCGACGGAGGCCGCCGCGATCCGTGCGCAGCCGTGGGTGGGTCGGGGTGAGAAGAACCTCGCGGACGGTGCCGCCGTCGACGCGATGCGCAAGTTCCTCGGCACCGTGAACTTCGACGGCGTGGTCGTCATCGGTGAGGGCGAGAAGGACAACGCCCCGATGCTCTACAACGGCGAGCACGTCGGCAACGGCCACGGCCCGGCCTGCGACATCGCGGTCGACCCGATCGACGGCACCTCGCTCACCGCCGCCGGTCGACAGAACGCGATCTCGGTGATGGCCGTCTCGGACCGCGGTTCGATGTACGACCCGTCGGCCGTGTTCTACATGGACAAGATCGCCGCCGGGCCCGAGGGCCGTGGGGTCCTCGACCTGGAGAAGCCGATCGGCGAGAACATCCGCGCCCTGGCGAAGGCGAAGCACAAGGACATCGAGGACATGCAGATCGCCGTCCTCGACCGGCCCCGCCACGACGAGCTGATCCGCGCGATCCGTGCGACCGGTGCCGGCACGCGCCTGCTGCTCGACGGTGACGTCGCGGGCGGCATCTCGGCGGCGCTGCCCGGCTCGAAGATCGACATGTGCGTCGGTGTCGGCGGGACCCCGGAGGGCATCATCACCGCGTGCGCGATCAAGGCGCTCGGCGGCGTGATCCTCGGCAAGCTCCAGCCCAAGGACGACGAGGAGCGCCAGAAGGCGATCGACGCCGGGCACGACCTGGACAAGGTCCTCGACCAGGACGACCTCGTCACGGGCGACAACACGTTCTTCGTCGCGACCGGTGTCACCGACGGTGTCCTCGTCGACGGTGTCCGCCGTTCACGCGGTGTCATCCACACGGACTCGCTCGTGCTGCGGTCCCGCTCGAACACGATCCGCCGGATCCAGGCCGACCACCGCGCCGAGAAGTGGTTCTGATCCGCCGCACGTGACGGGGATCGCACCCCCAGGCTGACATCGCACCCCGTCTCGGCGGGGTGCGATGTTCGTTCCCGGGTGCAACGCGCCGCAGCGGCCGCTCAGTCCTCGTCGAGCGCCCCGACCAGCTCCGGCGCCGTGAGCAACCGCGGCTCGTCCTCGATCGACACCGGGTCGGCGATGACCTTCGACTCGTCGAGCAGCGACAGCCGCCTGGCACTCGGCAGCACCTGCCGCTCGAGCGACCCCACGAACCGGTTGTAGTCGACCACGGACCCCCGGATGGCCCGTCCGAGCTTGTCCACGTGCCCGCCGAGGGTCGCGAGTCGGCCGTACAGCTCGCGCGACACCGTGAAGAGCTCGCGCGCCTCGGCCGTGACGACGTCCTGCTGCCACGAGAACGCCACGGTCTTCAGGACCGACCAGAGCGTGACGGGCGAGGCGAGTGCGATCCGCTTCCGGAACGCGTGGTCGAGCAGCCCGGGGTCGGCGGCGAGGGCGCTCGAGATGAGGGACTCGGACGGGATGAACGCGATGGTGAGCTCGGGGGAGGCGTCGTACCCGGACCAGTACTCGCGCGCCGCGAGGGCGTCGACGTGCGCCCGGAGCGCCTTGACGTGCTGTGCGACGAGCTGGTCGCGCCGTGCGCCCTCGGCGCCGGTGGCTCCCGCCGGGATCTCCGCCGCCTGCAGGTAGGCGCTGAAGGGCACCTTGGCGTCGACGGCGATCGTCTTGCCGCCGGGCAGGTGCACGACCATGTCGGGTCGAGCGGCGCCGGCCGACGTGGTGACGGCGGACTGCACGTCGAAGTCCACGCGTTCGAGCAGCCCGGCCGCCTCGACCACGTTCCGCAGCTGGGTCTCGCCCCAGACGCCCCGCGTGCTGTTCGAGGACAGGGCGCTCGCGAGCGTGTCGGCGGTGGCGCGCAGCCGTTCCTCGGACTCGGCGGCGGACCGGAGCTGTGCGGAGAGCGCGCCGTACTGCTCGCTGCGGGACTGCTCGAGCTCGGCGATCTTGGCGCGCATCACGTCGAGGGTCTGCGCGACGGGGCTCAGCGCCGAGAGCACCTTCGACTCGCCCTGCTGGCGCGCCGCGTCCACCCCGTGCATCCGCTGCAGCAGGTGCTCGAGCTCGGCGGTTCGGCGTTCGAGCGAGTCGACCTGCCGCCGGTACTGGGCGTCCTGCGCGTCGAGCCGCTCCTCGGCGTCGGAGCGGACCGTGTCGAGCTGCGCGCGCAGCGCGTCGGCCGTCGCATGTGCGGCGGCCGCGTCGACGCCGGCCCGGGAGCGGGCGAGCGACCAGGCGACGACGGCGCCGACGGCGGCGCCGAGCACGAGACCGATGACCAGCGCGAGGATCTGCATGACGCAACCGTGGCAGTGCCCACCGACACCGTGCCTCCAGGCCGGCGGTGTGGCGTCGTCAACCCGCACCGATCCATGTAATGACATTCGGCCAAACGCGGTGTACAGTCGTGACCGTCCGACGATGAAGCCGCACGGAAGGTCCCCGCGTCGCATGACCGATGAAGCGCCCCACGCACACGACGTGATCACCATGGGCCGCGTGTCCGTCGACATCTACCCGCAGCAGACCGGCCCGCTCGAGGACGTCACGACCTTCTCGAAGTCGGTCGGAGGCAGCGCCACGAACGTCGCCATCGCCGCCGCACGGCACGGTGCCGACGCCGCCGTGATCACCCGCACGGGCGACGACCCGTTCGGTCGCTACATCGCTCGGACACTGCCCGAGTTCGGCGTCGCGAACACGTTCGTGGAGACCGTCGCGGGGCTCAACACCCCCGTCGCGTTCTGCGAGGTGTTCCCGCCGGACGACTTCCCGCTGTACTTCTACCGGGCCCCGAAGGCGCCGGACCTGATGATCACCACGAAGTCCCTTCCGCTGCACGAGATCGAGCGCGCGCGGGTCTTCTGGACCACGGTCACGGGCCTCAGCGAGGAGCCGAGCCGCAGCGCCCACCACGCGGCATTGAGGGCGCGGAGCGAAGCGGAGCTTGCCCGAGGGATGTATACAGTGCTCGACCTGGACTACCGGGCGATGTTCTGGTCGAACCCCGCGGCGGCGACGCGCGAGGTCGCCGTCGCCCTGGAGCACGCGACCGTCGCCGTCGGCAACCGCGAGGAGTGCGAGGTCGCGGTGGGGGAGACCGACCCGGTCCGCGCGGCCGACGCCCTGCTCGAACGGGGCGTCGAGGTCGCGATCGTGAAGCAGGGCCCCAAGGGCGTGCTCGCCAAGACCCGCGACGAGGTGGTCGAGTTCCGCCCGCACACCATCGACGTCGTCAACGGCCTGGGGTCGGGCGACGGGTTCGGGGGCGCGCTCGTGCACGGCCTGCTGCAGGGGTGGTCGCTCGACCGCACCCTCGCGTTCGCGAACGCTGCCGGGGCCATCGTCGCCACCCGCTTCGAGTGCTCGACGGCGATGCCGACGAGCGACGAGATCGAGCAGTTCCTGCAGGAGAACCCCGTGCAGCCCACCAAGGAGGACGTCGATGCCTGAGATCAGCTCCGCCGACTTCGCCCGCCTGCGCGACCTGCGGGCCGGTGCACCGGAGCGGGTCGCGGACGTGCTCCGCACCCGCACCCGTCGCCCGCTGCTCGCCGACGACGGCAAGCTCTTCATCGTCGCCGCCGACCATCCGGCGCGCGGCGCCCTGGCGGTCGGGTCGGACGCCACGGCCATGGCCGACCGCTACGACCTGCTCGAGCGGCTCGTCGTCGCCCTCGGCCGGCCGGGCGTCGACGGGGTGCTCGGGACGCCGGACGTCCTCGAGGACCTCGCGCTCCTCGGCGCACTCGACGGCAAGGTCGTCGTCGGGTCGATGAACCGCGGCGGACTCCGCGGCGCGACGTTCGAGCTCGACGACCGCTACACCGCGTACTCCGCGCAGGCGATCAAGGACGCCGGGCTCGACTTCGCGAAGCTGCTGGTCCGCGTGGCCCTCGAGGACGCCGGCACCGTCGCGACCCTCGAGGCGACGGCGAAGGCGGTCAGCGAGGCCGCCGCGCTGCAGCTGCCGATCATGCTCGAGCCGTTCATGTCCTCGTGGCGCGACGGCAGGGTCGTCAACGACCTGTCGGCCGACGCGGTGATCACGTCGATGGCCATCGCCGCCGGACTCGGCGAGTCGAGTGCCTACAGCTGGCTGAAGATCCCGGTCGTCGACGACATGGCGCGCGTGATGGCGGCGACCACGCTGCCGACGTTGCTGCTCGGCGGCGACCCCTCCGGCAGCCCGGACGAGACGTACGCGACGTGGGCCGACGCCCTCGCGCTCCCCGGGGTCCGCGGACTGGTCGTCGGGCGCACCCTCCTCTACCCCCGGGACGGCGACGTGGCCGCGGCCGTCGACGTCGCCGCGTCCCTCGTCCACGGCCAGGAGGACCGGGGCCGGTCCGCCGCACCGGCGCACGTCCCGCACTCCTCGACCCCGGCACCCGCCCAGCAGATCCCGCCCCTGTCCGTCCCGGAAGGAAGCAACGCATGACCACCACCGAGTCGACCGACCAGCGGTCCGGCACCACGACCGTCGGCCACTGGATCGACGGGGAGCACGTCACCTCGACCTCCGGTCGGACGGCGCCCGTGTACGACCCGGCGCTCGGCGTCGTGACGAAGCAGGTCGCCCTCGCGGACCAGGCCGAGATCCAGCGCGCGATCGCCAGCGCCAAGGCGGCCTTCCCGGCGTGGGCCGACCTGTCGCTCACCAAGCGCCAGCAGGTCCTCTTCGCCTTCCGCGAGATCCTGAACCGCGACAAGGCCGAGCTGGCCGAGATCATCACCAGCGAGCACGGCAAGGTCGTCTCGGACGCGCTCGGCGAGATCGCCCGCGGACAGGAGGTCGTGGAGCTCGCGACGAACATCCCGTCGCTCATGAAGGGCGAGTTCTCCGACCAGGTCTCGACCGGGATCGACGTCTACTCGATCCGGCAGCCGCTCGGCGTCGTCGGCATCATCTCGCCGTTCAACTTCCCGGCGATGGTCCCGCTCTGGTTCCTGCCGATCGCGATCGCAGCCGGCAACACCGTCGTGCTGAAGCCGAGCGAGAAGGACCCGTCCGCGGCGATCTGGCTCGCGCGGAAGTTCCAGGAGGCCGGGCTGCCCGACGGTGTCTTCACCGTGCTGAACGGCGACAAGGAGTCGGTCGATGGCCTGCTCACGAGCCCCGACGTCGAGTCGATCTCGTTCGTCGGTTCGACGCCCATCGCGCAGTACGTCTACGAGACGGGCACGAAGCACGGCAAGCGCGTGCAGGCCCTCGGCGGCGCGAAGAACCACATGCTCGTGTTGCCGGACGCCGACCTCGACCTCGTCGCGGACAACGCGATCAACGCGGGCTTCGGCTCCGCGGGTGAGCGCTGCATGGCGATCTCGGTCGTCGTCGCGGTCGAGCCGGTCGCCGACGAGCTCATCGCGAAGATCACGGAGCGCGCGGCGACGCTGCGCATCGGGGACGGGCGCCGTGGCTGCGACATGGGCCCGCTCGTCACCGAGCAGCACCGCGACAAGGTCGCCTCGTACATCGAGGTCGCCGAGCAGGACGGTGCGGTGATCGTGGTGGACGGCCGCACCGTCCGACCCGACGGCGACGAGAACGGCTTCTGGCTCGGCCCGACGCTGATCGACCGGGTGCCCACGACCAGCCGCGTCTACACCGAGGAGATCTTCGGCCCGGTGCTGTCGGTCGTCCGCGTGCGGTCCTACGAGGAGGGCCTCGAGCTCATCAACTCCGGCGCGTACGGCAACGGCACGGCGATCTTCACGAACGACGGCGGCGCCGCCCGGCGCTTCCAGCGCGACGTGCAGGTCGGCATGATCGGCATCAACGTCCCGATCCCCGTGCCGGTCGCGTACTACTCGTTCGGCGGCTGGAAGAACTCGCTGTTCGGCGACCACAAGGCGTACGGCGCCGACGGCGTGAGCTTCTTCACGCGGCAGAAGGCGATCACCTCCCGATGGGCAGATCCAGCCGAGAGGGGTGGTCCCTCGCACGGCGGGATCAACCTCGGATTCCCGTCGAACGGCTGAGCCGACGCATGACGAACGACAACTGGTTCAACCCGAAGGGCAGTCGCCCCGAGGACGGCTGGACCGACGTGGTCGACGGCCGCGTCGACGGCTGGACCCACACCGGCATCCGCACGGGTGAGCTGACCGACGGAGGCGAGCTGCGCCTCCCGGCCGCTCCCGTGGAGCGCATGGTCGTGCCGCTCTCGGGGAGCTTCCACGTCACCTGGTCCGGTGCCGAGAACGGCGAGCAGGGCCTGGAGGGACGTGGCGGGGTCTTCGAGGGACCGACCGACGTCCTGTACCTGGGGTCCGGACTGCAGGCGCAGATCACCGGATCCGGACGGGTCGCGGTGGCCGAGGCGCCCACCGACGTCGTCAAGCCGGTCGCGTACATCGCGAAGGCCGACGTCCCCGTCGAGCTCCGTGGGGCCGGACAGTCGTCGCGGCAGGTGCACAACTTCGGCACCCCGGCCGGGCTCGACGCGGTGAAGCTCCTGGCGTGCGAGGTGATCACGCCGGCCGGCAACTGGTCGTCGTACCCGCCGCACAAGCACGACACGCACCGTGACGGCGAGGAGTCGAACCTCGAGGAGATCTACTACTACGAGGTCGACGTGGCCCGCGGTGTGGACGCCCCCGCCGGCGCCGAGCCCTTCGCGCTGCACCGCACCTACGCGTCGGACGACCGGCCCATCGACGAGTTCCGTCAGGTCCGCACCGGCGACGTCGCCCTGGTGCCGTACGGCTGGCACGGACCCGCGGTCGCCGCACCGGGCTACGACATGTACTACCTGAACGTGATGGCCGGGCCCGACCCGGAGCGCGTCTGGAACATCACCGACGACCCCGCGCACGGCTGGGTCCGCCAGGTGTGGGACACCGAGACGATCGACCCGCGCCTGCCCTACGGAGAGGACACCGCCCGATGAACACCCGTCGGATGACCGTCGGCCAGGCCCTGGTCGAGTTCCTGGCGAACCAGTGGACCGTCGACGGCGACCACCGCGAGCGGACCGTCCCCGGGATCTTCGGGATCTTCGGGCACGGCAACGTCGCCGGGCTCGGGCAGGCGATCAAGCAGCTGCACGTCGAGCAACCCGGTCTGCTGCCGTACCACCAGGCGCGCAACGAGCAGGCGATGGTGCACCAGGCCGTCGGCTTCGCCCGCATGCACCGCCGCCGCGCGACCTTCGCCGCGACGGCCTCGGTCGGCCCCGGAGCGGCGAACATGCTGACCGCCGCGGCGCTCGCCACGACGAACCGGCTCCCGGCGCTGCTGCTGCCGTCGGACACCTTCGCCACGCGGACCACCGACCCCGTGCTGCAGCAGATCGAGCTGCCGCACGACACCTCGCTCCAGGTGACGGACGCGTTCCGCCCGCTGTCGCGCTACTTCGACCGGGTGGAGCGACCCGAGCAGCTGTTCTCGATCGCCCTCGCGGCGATGCGCGTGCTGACCGACCCGGCCGAGACCGGCGCCGTGACCATCGCGCTGCCCGAGGACGTCCAGGCCGAGGCGCTCGACGTCCCGGTCGCGTTCCTGCAGCCCCGCGAGTGGCACATCCGACGGCCGCTGCCCGAGCGCGGGCCGCTCGCCCGCGCGGTCGCGGCCATCCGGGCGGCGGAGCGCCCCGTGGTCGTCGCCGGCGGCGGCGTGCTCTACGCCGACGCGGTCGACGCGCTGCGGGAGTTCGTCGAGGCGACGGGCATCCCGGTCGGCACGTCCCAGGCCGGCGGTGGTGCCCTCGCGTGGGACCACCCGCAGTACCTCGGCGGCATCGGCGCGACGGGCACGGCCGCGGCCAACGCCGTCGCGGCGCAGGCCGACGTCGTGATCGGGATCGGCACGCGCTACAGCGACTTCACGACCGCGTCCCGGACCGCGTTCCAGGACCCCGACGTCACCTTCGTCAACGTGAACGTGGCGTCCTTCGACGCCTACAAGCACGGGTCGCAGCTGCCGGTGATCGCCGACGCCCGCGAGACCCTGACCGCCCTGACGGCCGAGCTCGCGTCGTACTCGGTGGACGCCGGGTACGCCGACGAGATCGCGACGCGCAAGGCCGAGTGGGACGCGGTCGTCGACGCCGCACTCGCGCCGTCCGGCAACGCGTTGCCCGGGCAGGCCGAGATCATCGGCGCCGTCCAGCGCGCGTCCGACCCGCGGGACGTCGTCATCCAGGCGGCCGGGTCGCTCCCGGGCGACCTGCACAAGCTGTGGCGGGTGCGCGACGAGCTCGGCTACCACGTCGAGTACGCGTTCTCGTGCATGGGCTACGAGATCGCCGGCGGGATCGGTGTCCGACGTGCCGCCCCCGACCGCGACGCGATCGTGATGGTCGGCGACGGCTCGTACCTGATGCTGCACACCGAGCTCGTCACCGCCGTGGCCGAGGGCATCAAGATCGTCGTCGTCCTCATCCAGAACCACGGGTACGCGTCGATCGGGCACCTGTCCGAGACCGTCGGGTCCGAGCGGTACGGCACGAAGTACCGCTACCTGGACGAGACGCAGTCGTTCGAGAACGGCGACCCGCTGCCCGTCGACCTCGCCGCGAACGCCCGCTCGTACGGCGTGGACGTGATCGAGGTGCAGCCGGGGCCGGACGTGATCGCCGACCTCGAGGCCGCCGTCCGCCAGGCCAAGGCGAACGACCACACCACGCTCGTGCACGTCGACTCCGACCCGCTCGTCTACGCCCCGGACGGCCACGGCTGGTGGGACGTCCCGGTCGCCCAGACCTCGACCCTGCCGAGCACCCGGCAGGCCCGCGCCGAGTACGAGCAGCAGGTCGCCGCCCAGCGCCCGCTGCTCGGCTGAGACACCCGCCCACCACTGCAGAGAGACACCACCCGCCATGACCGAAACCCCTGCCGCCTCGATCCGCATCGGCACCGCTCCCGACTCGTGGGGCGTGTGGTTCGCGGACGACCCGAACCAGGTGCCGTGGCAGCGCTTCCTGGACGAAGCCGCCGCCGCCGGGTACCGGTGGATCGAGCTCGGCCCCTACGGCTACCTGCCGACCGACCCCGCGCAGCTGTCCGACGAGCTCGAGTCCCGCGGACTCCGGCTGTCCGCCGGCACCGTGTTCACGGGCTTCCACAAGGGCGAGGACCAGTTCCAGCGCGCGTGGGACCAGGCGGTCAAGGTCGCCGGGCTCGCCGCAGCGCTCGGTGCCGAGCACCTGGTGACGATCCCCGACCTGTGGCGCTCGGACGCCACCGCCGAGGTGCTCGAGTCCCGCACGCTGACCGACGAGCAGTGGCAGCGGCTCGGCAAGGGGCACGACCAGCTCGGCAAGGCGCTGCTCGAGGAGTACGGCGTCCACCAGCAGTTCCACACCCACGCCGACAGCCACGTCGGGACCTACCGCGAGACCGTGCGGTTCCTGTCGGAGACGGACCCCGCGTACACGAACCTCTGCCTGGACACGGGTCACTTCGCCTACTACGGCGGCGACAACCTCGAGCTCATCGCCGAACACCCCGAGCGCATCGGCTACCTGCACCTCAAGCAGGTCGACACCGACCTGCTGTTCGACGTCCTGAAGAACGACGTCCCGTTCGGCGACGCCGTCGCGCAGGGGATCATGACCGAGCCCCCGCACGGCACCCCCGAGCTGGCACCGATCATCGAGGCCGTCGCCGCGATCAACCCGCAGATCTTCGGGATCGTCGAGCAGGACATGTACGGCTGCTCGGTCGACGCCCCCGGCCCGATCGCCGAGCGCACGTTCCAGCACATCTTCGGCTCGACCGCCGCCGCCCGCGTCTCCTGACGCACCGCCAGCACCGCGTCCAACCCCTCCAGGAGCACCCCATGAGCAGCAACCAGAACCTCCGCGTCGCCGTCGTCGGCGCCGGCATGATGGGCGCCGACCACGTCCGTCGGATCACCGCGAAGATCTCGAACGCCGACGTCGTCGCCGTCGTCGAGCCCGACCAGGTGCGCGCACAGGCCGCGGCCGCCCTCGCCCCCGGCGCGGTCACGGCCGCGTCCTTCGACGAGGCGCTCGCCGCGACCGAGATCGACGCCGTCGTGATCGCGACGCCGGGCTTCCTGCACGAGCCGATCCTGGTGACCGCGCTCGAGCGCGGGCTCACCGTGCTGTGCGAGAAGCCCCTGACGACGAGCGCCGAGGACTCGCTGCGCATCGTCGAGCTCGAGCAGCAGCACGCCGACCACCCGGTCATCCAGGTCGGCTTCATGCGCCGGTTCGACGCCGGCTACCAGGAGCTCCGGGCGCTCCGGGAGTCCGGGGCGAACGGCGCACTGCTGGCCCTGCACCACGCCCACCGCAACCCGACGACCCCGCCGAACTTCAGCGAGTCGATGCTCATCCACGACTCGGTGATCCACGAGATCGACATCATCCCCTTCCTGACCGGCGAGGCGATCACGAGCGTCGAGGTCAAGAAGCCGCGGAAGAACTCGCTCGCGCCGGCGGACCTTCCCGAGCCGCAGTTCGTGCTGTTCACCACGGAGTCGGGGACGATGGCGATCGTCGAGATCAACGTGAACGCTCAGTTCGGCTACCAGGTCACGACCGACGCGGTCTTCGAGTCCGGGGTCGCGTACATCGGCCGGGACACCTCGCAGACCATCGTGTCCGCCGGCCAGTCGTCGCAGGGCGTCACGCCGTCGTACAAGGAGCGCTTTGGTGCCGCCTACGACGAAGAGGTGCAACGCTGGGTGGACGCCGCGCGGAACGGCGGCATCGACGGGCCGAGCGCCTGGGACGGGTACACGGCGTCCGTCGTGGCCGAGGTCGCCGTGCGCGCCCAGCAGTCGGGCGCGCTCGAGACGGTCGAGTACGCGCTGACGAAGCCCGCGTTCTACGACACCGCGGCCGAGCGCGAGCCGGCGACCGCGGAGGCCTGATGCCGAAGATCGCCCTCGACCCCACTCCGTTCCACCACGACCTGTCGCTGCTGGAGTTCCCGCAGAAGGTCGCGGACCTCGGGTACGAGTACCTCCAGCTGACACCGCACAAGGACTTCATCCCGTTCTACCGGCACCCGAAGGCGGACGACGACCTCGTCGACGCGTTCGCCGCAGCGTGCCGCGACGCCGGGGTGCAGGTGGCGAGCGTCCTGCCGGTGCTCCGCTGGTCCGGCCCGGACCGCGACGCCCGCGAGGCCGCGGTGACCAAGTGGAAGCGGGTCATCGAGATCACGAAGCGGCTCGGCGTCGACACGATCAACACCGAGTTCTCCGGGCGACCGGAGCGTGCGGAGGAGTCCGAGGACGCCTTCTACCGCTCGATGGAGGAGCTCCTGCCGATCATCGAGTCGTCCGACCTGCGCGTCCTCATCGACCCGCACCCCGACGACTTCGTCGAGGACGGCCTCGAGGCCCTGCGGGTGATCCGCGGGCTCAACTCGAAGCACGTCGGCTTCGTCTACGTCGCCTGCCACACCTTCCACTACGGCGGCGACATGGACGCGATCATGGACGCCGCGGGGGACGCGCTCCAGCTCGTGCACGTCGCCGACGCGTACGACCACCGTCGCTCGCACGGCCTCCGGTACATCTCGAACCCGCCGGGGAACACCGCGCGCGTGCACCAGCACCTGCCGGTCGGACAGGCCGACGTCGACTTCGACGCCTTCTGGGCCGGGCTGGCACGCATCGGTTTCACCGACCGGGACGACACCGTCGCCGTGTCGAGCGTCTTCGCCGAGGACGAGAACGCCGACGCGGTGTCCCGCTCCCAGCTCGACGCGATCACGAAGGGACTCACCCGATGACCAGCACGCTCGAGACGGCCGCCGACCGGGCCGCCGCGGACCCCCGTCCGGTCACCCTGCAGGCCGCGACCGCCACGCCGACGGCGCTCTGGAACGACTCCGCCGACCCGCGCGAGCTGTCCACCGCGATCCACGAGTACGGCGCGGTCGGCGCCACCTGCAACCCGGTCATCGCGTTCACCTGCATCCAGCAGGACCCCGACCGGTGGGTGCCCCGCATCCGCGAGATCGCCGCGGAGCACCCGACCGCGGGGGAGTCCTGGATCGGCTGGAAGGCGGTCGAGGAGCTCTCGATCGCGGCCGCCGAGCAGCTGCTCCCGGCGTTCGAGGCCTCCGGCGGCCGCAACGGTCGCCTCAGCATGCAGACCGACCCGCGACTGCACCGTGACCGTGACGCGCTGGTGGAGCAGGCCGTCCGGTTCTCCGGGCTCGCGCCGAACATCATCGTGAAGATCCCCGCCACGAAGGTCGGGATCGCCGCGATCGAGGAGGCCGCGTACCGCGGGGTCTCGATCAACGCGACCGTGTCGTTCACGGTGCCGCAGGTGGTCGCCGTCGGTGAGGCGATCGAGCGCGCCCTGGACCGCCGGGCCGCCGACGGACTGCCGGAGCAGGAGTTCGGGCACGTCGTGACGCTCATGGCCGGCCGCTTCGACGACTGGCTGAAGACCGTCGTGGGGCGCGACCACGTGCTCGTCGACCCGGGGATCCTCGAGTGGGCCGGGGTCGCCGCCGTCAAGCAGGCGTACCGGGTGTTCCGCGAGCGCGGGTTCCGGTCGCGGGTGCTCGTCGCGGCCTTCCGGAACGCCCTGCAGTGGTCGGAGTTCCAGGGCGGGGACCTCGTCGTCTCGCCGCCGTTCCAGTGGACGAAGGACATCAACGACAACGCGTTCCCCTGGCGTCCGGACGCGATCGACGACGAGGTCCCCGCACACGTCCTCGACGCCCTGCGTGCGGCCACGCCGGAGTTCGCCCGCGGGTACGACGTCGACGGCATGACGATCGACGAGTTCGACCGCTTCGGCGCGACCGTCACGACGCTGCGGCAGTTCCTGGACGCCGACGCGAAGCTCGACGCCCTGGTGCGCGACATCGTGGTCCCGGCGGCATGACCGCGGACACGATCGGCGTCGGCCTGGTCTCGGTCGGGTGGATGGGGCGGTTGCACTCCCGCGCCTACCGCGCCCTGCCCGACCACTTCCCAGAGCTCGGTGTGCAGCCGCGGCTCGTCGTCGCGGCGGATCCCGTCGAGGCCGCCCGCGACCAGGCGCTCGAGCGGCTGGGGTACGAGCGCGCGGTCGCCGACTGGCGCGAGGTCCTCGCCGACCCCGAGGTCGACGTGGTGTCGATCTGCTCGCCGAACTTCCTGCACCGCGAGGTGGCCGTCGCCGCGGCGGAGGCGGACAAGCCGTTCTGGATCGAGAAGCCGATGGGCCGGTACGCGAGCGACTCGCGGCAGATCCACGAGGCCGTCCAACGCGCGGGCGTGATCACGAGCGTCGGCTTCAACTACCGGCACGCCCCCGCGATCCAACGGGCCCGCGAGCTCGTCCGGAGCGGTCGGCTCGGACGGATCACGAACGTCCGCGGGGCGCTCCTCGCCGACTACTCGTCCGACCCCGCAGCGCCGCTCACCTGGCGCTTCGAGCGTGAACGGGCCGGCTCCGGGGTCCTCGGCGACCTGCTGTCGCACGGCCTCGACCTGGCGCAGTACGTCGTCGGTCGGATCGCGAGCGTGACCGCCCTCGCCGAGACGTTCATCGAGACCCGTCCGCGCCCCGGGCGGGGGATCGTGGACCGGACGGCGGCGGCGACGGGTGAGCACGGCCCGGTCGAGAACGAGGACTACGCCGCCCTGCTGTTCCGCTTCGAGGACGGCGCGGTCGGCACGATGGACTCGAGCCGGGTGATGCGCGGGCCGCACGCCGAGTACGCGCTCGAGGTGTACGGGACGAAGGGGTCCGTCCGCTGGGACTTCCAACGCCTGAACGAACTCGACGTCTTCCTCGACGGACAAGAGGTGGCGGGCTACACGACGCACCTCGTCGCTCCGGGGGACGGCGAGTTCGCCCGCTTCCAGCCGGGCGCCGGGACCGCGATGGGGTACGACGACCTCAAGACGATCGAGGCCGCGCAGTTCGTCGCGAGCGTCCGCCGCGGGGAGCAGCTCGCACCGTCGGTCGCCGACGGCCTGGCGGCCGCGTCGATCGTGGAGGCGGCGGAGGCCTCGCTCGCCGACGGGGCGTGGCACGACGTGGCGCGCGTCGACGGGCCGCTCACCTACCGGGCGGCGACACCGGTGCTGGAGACGCACCGAGAAGCGGACTGAAGGCGTGGTGCAGGCTGGCACCGCGCCTCCAGTCCGTCTCGGGGAGACTTCTGGACCGGCGCTTGTTAGTATGTAATGACAAAGTCCCGAACCAGGAGGCACCATGCCGCTCGTCCGTATCGACCTCGCCACCGGCCGCACCCCCGAGCAGGTCCGCGCGATCGCCGACGCGATCCACACCGCCATCGTCTCGGAGTACGGCATCCCGGAGCGCGACCGCTTCCAGGTGATCACCGAGCACCCGGCACAGCAGATCATCGCGCAGGACGCCGGCCTCGGCTTCGAGCGCACCGAGGGCGTCGTGATCATCCAGGTCTTCACGCAGCGCGGCCGCAGCGACGAGGCGAAGCAGGGCCTCTACCGTGCCGTGCACGACCGGCTCACCGAGGCCGGCGTCGCGAGCGAGGACGTCTTCATCGGCTACGTCGAGAACGGCCCGCAGGACTGGTCGTTCGGGTTCGGCCGCGCCCAGTACGTCACCGGCGAGCTCGGCGTCCCCTCCGCGAGCTGACCCGTCCCGGCTCTGTCGGGACCGTCGCACGACCTACTTGTCGACGAGGGTGACCTCGAACGAGTAGCGGTCCGGGCGGTAGCAGTGCACGCCGTACTCCACCGCCCGGCCCGACGCGTCGTACGCCGTCCGGCTCATCGTGAGCACCGGGTCGCCGTCCTCGATCTCGAGCAGGTCGGCCTCGTCGCCGGTCGCCGCACGGGCACCGATCCGCTGCTTCGCGACCCGCATCGTCACGCCCCGGCCGCGCAGCAGCTGGTACAGGCCGTGCGCCTGCAGGTCGGTGTCGGTGATGTCGGTGAACTCCGGCGGCAGGTAGTTCTCGAGCACCGCCATCGGCACGTCCTCGGCGAACCGCACCCGGCGGATGTGGGCGACGACCGTGCCGGGGGCGACGCCGAGCGCCTCGGCCACGACGTCCGAGGCCGGCACGTCGTTCCGTTCCAGCAGCTTCGTCGTCGGCACCTGCGACCCCTGCGCCAGGTCGTCGTACAGGCTCGTCAGCTCGACCTTGCGCGTGACCGGGCCGTGCACGACCTGCGTGCCGATGCCGCGCCGACGCACGAGCAGCCCCTTGTCGACGAGGTCCTGGATCGCCCTGCGGATCGTCGGCCGCGACAGGCCCAGGCGTTCCCCGAGGGCGATCTCGTTCTCGAGCCGAGCACCGGGGGGCAGGACACCCGAGCGGATCGTCTCCTCGATGCGCGAGGCGACCTGGAAGTACAGGGGCATCGGACCCGACCGGTCCAGGTCCAGGAACAGGTCGGACGGCAGCTGGCCCTCGTTGGTCATCGCGGTCCTTCGGGAAGACGGGGTCGGCGACAGCGCCGGACGGATTGTCGTGACAATACCACCGCGCTGTGCGGCTCCTCGGCGGCCCGCTGGCGTCAGTCGGCGAAGATCATCGGGCGGTTCGACAGGCGCGGCTGCCGCGGCTGCGTCGTCGCCCGTGGCTGCTCGGCACGCGGTCGGACCGGCGCGATGTGCACGCGCGTCGCCGCCCCGAGCGCCTCGACCGTGTCGCACCCGTGCTGGCCGGCGGCGTGCACGACGATCGCGGCGCAGGCCTCGGCGTCCGCGGCCGCGTCGTGGTGCTGGAAACCGACGTACCCCGCTGCCCGGGCGGCCATCGGCAGGCGGTAGGACTCGAGCGCGTAGGTCTTGCGGGCCACCTGCAGGGAGCACAGCGAGTGGTGCTCGGCCAGCTCGGTGCCCGTGGCGGAGCACCCGCCGGCGATCACGCCCATGTCGAAGCGGGCGTTGTGCGCGACGAGGACGTCCCCCTCGGCGAAGGCCACGATGTCCGCGTACTGCTCCGCCCAGCCCTTCGCGCCGACGACGTCCGACGCGACGATGCCGTGGATGCGCGTGTTCCACTCCAGGAAGGCGTCGTGCCCGGTCGGCGGCTGGATGAACCACGACGCCCGATCGACGACCCGGCCGCCGCGGACCTTGACGAGTCCGACGGAGCAGGCGCTGGCGGGCGAGCTGTTCGCGGTCTCGAAGTCGATCGCGGTGAAGTTCAACGGCACGGGCCCGATCGTCGCACGGGGTTCCGACATCCCCCCGTCGTGCCCTCGGCGTTGCGGCCACCGGGCGGTAGCGTCCGGAGCGTGACCGCGACCACCACGCCCCCGCTCGTCCTGCTGCTGCCCGGCGCCGGCTACGGCCGTCAGGCGCCGCTGCTGTGGTGGTCGCACGCGATAGCCGCCGGGTACGGCGCCGAGGTCGTCGCGCCCACCTGGGCGGTCGACGCCGCCGCGAAGGCCGACCCGGTCGCGTTCGTCGAGGGCGCCATCGTGACTGCGCTCGACGGCCGCATGCCCGACCTGGTCGTCGCGAAGTCCTTCGGCTCGTACGCGCTCCCGTGGGCGGTCCGCCACGGCGTCGACTGCGTCTGGCTGACCCCTGTCCTCACCGACGGCACGGTGGCCGCCGCCCTCGCCGGATGCGGCTCTGGATCCCTCGCGGTCGGCGGCTCCGCCGACCCGCTCTGGGTGCCGTCCGCGGTCGGCACGACCCGTGCCGGGCTGCACACCGTCGACGGGGCCGACCACGCGCTCGAGGTGACCGGTGACTGGCGACGCTCGCAGCGCCTCCAGTCCGACGTCCTGGAACTCGTGGACCGCCGGATCCGCACCCTGGCGTCCGGAGGCGACCCGTCGTAGATTCAGCGCATGGGGGAGTCTGACGGCATCGACGAGCTGCTGGCGCGCGCCCGACGCGTCGAGGCGGAACCGCGGACCGCGCGACGCGCGGTGGGTCTCGGGACGGCGCTCGTCGCGAGCGGGGTCACCATCGCGGTGATCGTCTCGGGGACGGCGTACGGACTCTGGATCACCTTCTGGGGGCTCCTCATGTCCGCTTGGCCGTCCTGACCGACCGGCCTGGAGGATCGGGGTCGGCTCCGGCGGGCGGCCGCCGGTAGGCTGTCCTCCCGTGGCTCTCACCATCGGAATCGTCGGTCTCCCGAACGTCGGCAAGTCGACCCTGTTCAACGCCCTGACCAAGAACCAGGTCCTCGCCGCGAACTACCCCTTCGCGACGATCGAACCGAACGTCGGCGTGGTGAACCTGCCCGACCCGCGGCTCGACCAGCTCGCGACGCTCTTCGGGTCCGAGAAGACCGTGCCCGCGCCGGTGTCGTTCGTCGACATCGCCGGCATCGTCAAGGGCGCCAGCGAGGGGGAGGGGCTCGGCAACAAGTTCCTCGCGAACATCCGCGAGGCCGACGCCATCGCGCAGGTCGTCCGCGGCTTCACCGACGACGACGTCGTGCACGTGGCGAACAAGGTCTCGCCGAAGGACGACCTCGAGGTCATCAACACCGAGCTGATCCTCGCCGACCTCGAGACCATCGAGAAGGCGCTGCCCCGGTACGAGAAGATCGTCAAGCTCAAGCAGGCCGAGCCGATCGTGCTCGAGACCGCGCGCGCCGCGAAGGAGATCCTCGAGCAGGGCACGCTGCTGTCCGCCGCGACGATCGACCTCGCGCCGATCGCCGAACTCGGGCTGCTCTCGGCCAAGCCGTTCATCTTCGTCTTCAACGTCGACGAGGCGATCCTGACCGACGAGTCCCGCAAGGCCGAGCTCGCCGCGCTCGTCGCCCCCGCGCAGGCCGTGTTCCTCGACGCCCAGGTCGAGTCGGAGCTGATCGACCTCGACCCCGCCGACGCCGCCGAGCTGCTGGAGTCCACCGGGCAGACCGAGTCCGGGCTCGACCAGCTCGCGCGCATCGGCTTCGACACCCTCGGGCTGCAGACCTACCTGACGGCCGGGCCGAAGGAGTCGCGGGCGTGGACGATCGGCAAGGGGTGGAAGGCGCCCCAGGCTGCCGGCGTGATCCACACCGACTTCGAGAAGGGCTTCATCAAGGCCGAGGTCATCTCGTTCGAGGACCTCATGGCGACCGGCTCGATCGCCGAGGCGCGCGCTGCCGGCAAGGCCCGGATCGAGGGCAAGGACTACGTCATGCAGGACGGCGACGTGGTGGAGTTCCGCTTCAACAACTGATCGAGCGGGCGACCTGGGTGCGGTTGCGCGGGGTCAGACCGTCTCGAGCGCGTCCAGGTCCCACACCGGCGGCACGTACGCGCGTGACCACCCCTCGCGCAGCCGGGTGACCGCCCGGTCGAACGACTCGAGCAGGTCCATCTCCGGCCGGACCATCGACTGCAGCTGCAGTCCCTCGTAGGTCGCGAGCAGCTGCTCGGCGCCCCGCGCCGGCTCCATGGTGTCCGGCTCGCGCCCGACCTCGACGTCGTGCTGCAGCGCCTGCTGCACGAACGCGTGGAAGCGCCGCCACCGCACGTACAGCATCGGTGCGAGCGGGTGGTGCGGCGTCGCGGCGATGTTGAGCGTGGACGTCAGGAAGCGCATGAGCGACGGATCGGCCACGTTCGCTCCGACGATCGCGCGCAGGAACACGACGGTGCCGCTGCGCTCCGCGATCGGCATGAGCGGCAGGGTCCGCTGCTCGTTCCACTGGTCGATCGTCGCGAGCAGGAGCCCGTCCCACGTGGGGAACACCTCGGTCACGATGTCGATCGGGTGACCGGACTCCGTCGCGACGTGCTCGAACGCGACCTCGTGCAGGGCGCGGACGCGGAGCACGCGGATCATCGCCCCGACCACCTCGACTCGGAGGCGCGCGGCAGCATCGGCGGGGGCGACGGGGAGCATGTCACCAGTCCACCCGGTGTCCGTCCGGGGAGCTACCCCCAGAACAGGCCGTGCCCGAGTGGGGGACGAACCTGGGGACGCCCGGAAGTGGGGGCGTTGGATGGTGGCATGAAGTACGTGGTCTACGGAGACAACCGGGTGATGACCGGCACTGCGATCGCCGAAGCGGTGCTCGCCTACGCCGCTGCGCTCGGTGAGAACGGGACGACGGACATCGTCGAGATCCCGAGTGCCGACGCCGAGGGGTTCAGCACGACCGCTGAGGTCCTGCTCGGCCCGGCGTCGCAGATCATGGTCGAGGACGCACCCGACGACGAGCTCGAGCCGGAGGACGAGGACCTGGTCAACGAGCTGGTCCGTCGTACGGCTGCGGTCGGTGGGGGACGCTTCGCCGACGCCGCCTCGTCGCACTCCGACGAGCCCGAGGCGCGGAAGCTCCGCACGCAGCCGCCCACCCCCTGACCTGCCCCGGCGGGCGCCGTTCCGCTACGGTGTCGCCATGTCGTACGTCGTCGACTTCGTCACCGTCTCCACCGCGGGCCTGGAGTCCTCACCGCACGCCGAGGCCCTCGCCGGACTCCGGGCGAACGAGGCGCGGTACTTCCGGAACAAGTACGACCACGTGTTCACGACGGAGCCGGCGGCAGAGGTTCCCGAGCTCGTCGAGTACGTCGCCCGGATCCTGCGCGAGGAGCGGAGCATCGAGATCTCGTCGCCCGTGCTCGAGGCGACGCAGTTCGAGGTCGAGGGACTCCGGTGGACCTACGTGTTCCACGAGTCGGGCCTGTCGATCAACGTCCTCTACGCTCTCGAGCCCGGCGGGAAACGGGCGGTCGGCTTCAAGCTCTCCGACGGCATGGACGAGCCCGAGGAATTGAGCGCGTTCAAGTTCGCGCGGCAGCGGTCGAAGCTCGCCGGGACGATCCGCGGCTCGTACTTCGTCATCAAGAACGAGTACTGACCCGACGTCAGCCGACGACCGCCAGGATGACGGCCGGGATTCGGTGCTCCACGACGTCCCAGACGATCTCTTTCCTCGCGCGTCGGTCGTCGTGCGACAAGATGTTCCGAGTCCGGCGCACCGCTGCCAGCGAGAGATCTGCCGGGAGCATCGCGAGCCGGTCGTCCGGAAGGCGTCCCAGCAGATCATCGAAGTGGATGACGACGGCTTCGGCGGCGCGGTAGGTCAGGCTGCGTGCTTCGTCGAACTCCGAGCGGCCGCGGTCGACGATCATGGAACACTCCGCGAGCAGGTCCAACAGGCCGTCGCGGACGGCGGGCCAGCGATTCAGGTCCGCCGTGTGCGGATCTCGCGGACGCGGACGGAACCGTTCGTCGCTCACAACGGCACCGCCTCGTCGAGCACGTGCCGGAACGCGTCGTCACCGTCGAGGTCGTCGGTGAGCAGGTCGGTCGTGAATCCGGTGATCGTCTCGACCTCGTGGGCGAACCCACCGAGATCGAACAACGAGGCGTCCGGGGTCAGGGACACGAGCAGGTCGATGTCGCTGTCCTCGTGGTCCTGACCGCGCACAGCAGAGCCGAACACGCGGACGTTCGTGAGGTGGTGCCGTTCAGCGGCGCGCAGGATGTCGTCCGCGTACACCGCGAGCGGGATGCTCGGACGGACGCGGGCGGCGCGCAGCAGTCGTGCCAGCGTCTCACCGCGGGGTTGCTTGCGGCCACTCTCGTACGCGGAGATGGTCGGCTGCTGCATCCCGGCAGCCGAGGCGAGCGCGCTCTGCGACATGCCGACGTCCTCGCGCGCGGCACGCAGGAGGTCAGCGGCCCGATCGATGCGCATGGTGCGTCCCCATAGACCCGGACTATACCGGTCCCCGCTGGCCAGGGAACGCAGAGTCCGAACGGCCTCGCACACCGCCCACCTAGCGTCGACGGGGACAGAGCGGGAGGGCACGTGAAGTACATCCACTACGACGCCAACCTGATCCTGACGGGGGACCTGATCGCCGACGCGGTCGTCGACTACGCAGCAGTGCTCGGCGCGAACGCCCGGACGGACGCGATCACGGTGCCGATCGTCGGCGACGACGGTTCGGTTTCCACCGCCCTCGTGCTCATCGGGCCGGCGAGTGAGCTCACGGTCACCGTGGCGCCGGACGACGAACTCGAGCCCGAGGACCCGGCGTTCATCCGTCGGCTCCGCGACGCCGCTCGGCGCGCTGGCCCCGCGGTCCCGGTGAACGCCGACGGCCGTGCGCACTTCCGCGGCGCCGACGACCGCTGACCGGGAGCCAGACGCGCGCAGCCCGCTCGATGGAGCAGAAGACGTCGGGCGTCCCGCCGGCACTCGACGGTTGCTGCTCCATCGACGGACGGCCGAGCCGACGGGCAGGCGGACAGGCCGCCGGAGGGGGGGAAAGACCACCGGGGCACCGAGCCCCGACACGACGAACGCCGCCGGCACGGAGCCGGCGGCGTTCGGTGTCGAGCGGGTGCGGTCAGGCCGCGAGGGCCAGTTCGCCCTGGTGGACGGACCCGGCGAGCAGGATGGTCCGGCTCGCCTCGCCCCGCCAGGAGCGTCCGGGGACGGTCCAGGCGGCCTCGCCGTCGACGGCCACGCGGGCGTCACGGGTGACGAAGGTCCGGAGGTCGTCGGCCGGGATGCGGACGAGGTACTCGCGCTGCGAGCGGTCCTCGCGCACCGGGAACTCGGCGATGCGGTCGGGGGTGATCACGGGCGCCGCGAGTGCGGTCCCGGAGATGGAGATGCGGTCGATGGTGCTGGTCATGGTGGTGCGGTACTTCCTGGTCGTTCGGCGCCAGGGGCTCCCGGTGTCGGCGCGGACATCCCAGTCCGGCCCGACGCATCGGGGCGTGGCGCGCACGTCGTGTCTCGACGTGCAGCTCGTCCGTTCGGATCGAGCGGTGGTCTCGGTGGAATGCGATCCGGCGGATCGGTGTCGAGACGGTTCGGTGTGCGCGAGTCAGATGGGTTCGCTGCAGTGCACCAACAAGAAACTATACGTCAGGTGGTGCGGAACGTCCAGCAAGATCCCACGACCGCGCTCGGTGGGCACGACGTAACGCCGACGAAACGCCCCGCGCCCGTCCGCGAAACAGCACGTCGTTAGCGTGCGGATCACTGAGTACCCGCTCAGTCATCCCGCACCCGAAGGGCCTGCCTGCATGCAGCACCGAACCCTCCGGTGTCCCCGCGCCACGGTCGTCTCCGCGACGATCGCCGCTGCCGGGGCCATCGGCCTCAGCCTCCTCGTCGCCGCACCGGCGTCGGCGGCTCCGACCGCGTCCACCGTCCGCGTCGCGGCTCCGACGGCCGCGACCGTCGGCCAGCCGTTCGACCTCGACGTCACGATCCCGGCCGCCACGGACGTCTACGCGTACGAGATCACCCTCGACGCCGACCCCGACGCGGTGTCGCTCGTCGACGACAGCGTCACCGGCCCGGACGGCGGCTTCGACCGCGCCGACCAGGACGCCGACGCGATCATGATCGTGCACACGCGGCTCGGCACCTCGCCGGCGCTGAACGGTGACCTCGACGCCGAGGTGTCCCTCACGCCCGAGGCCGCCGGCGAGACGACCCTCACGGTCACGCGCCTCGTGCTCGTCGGCTCGGACGGGTCGACCACGACCCTCGCCGACCCGGCCTCCGCCACGGTCGCCGTCGCCGGACCCTCGCCCAGCACGCCCCCGACGAGCGGCCCGACCGCCGGTGCCGACCCCACCGGCACCCCGACCAGCGAGCCGTCCGGCAGCGCCACGACGCCTGCCGGGGTCACGCCCGTCGGTACCGACGGCGGCCGACCGACCGGCGGCGCGCTGGCCTGGACCGGCGCCGACGTCCTGCCGTGGGCGGCCGCGTCGCTGGCACTCCTCGGCCTCGGTGCCGCCCTGTTCACCGTGCGCGCCCGTCGTGCACGCCGCGAGCGCGAGGGAGCCGCCGCATGACCACCACCGACAGCAAGCAGGCAGCCACCACCGACAGCAAGCGGGCAGCCACCGTCGGCAGCAAGCAGGCAGCACGGACCTCCCGGACGCGCACCGCCGCGTCCGGCGTCGCCCTGATCGCCCTCGTCGGCACGGCGCTCGCCGCCGCGCCCGCCCTCACCGCCACCGCCGCGCCGACGGTCGATGCGAGCCCCGCCGCGATGCTCGCGCCGTACTACACGCAGCTCGACCTGACCGGCGACGACCAGGTCACCCGTGACGACGTGGCACTCCTCACCGCCCACCTCGGTGCGACGAGCAGCACCGACCCCGACTGGTCGACGGTCGCGGCGGCGGACACCGACCAGGACGGCACGATCACCGTCGCCGACGTCGCCGCGCTCTCGCAGCGGATGATCTACGACGACGGCCCGTTCCAGCTCGTCGAGGCGTCGACGATCGACATGCAGGCCGCGATGAACGCCGGGGTCACCACCTCGGCCGCCATCACGCAGGAGTACCTCGACCGGATCGCCGCCTACGACCGCACCAAGGTCGACCCGGCGTCGATCGGCCGCCCGCTCAACTCGATCATCACGACGAACGCCGCCGCGCTGACCGCCGCGAAGGCCGCCGACGCCGAGCGTGCCGCGCACGGCATGACGAGCATGCTCCTCGGGGTCCCGATCGCCGTGAAGGACAACTACGACACCAAGGACATGCCGACCACCGGTGGCTGCGGCTGCTGGGACGGCAACCAGACCACCACCGACGCGACCATGGTCGCCGGGCTCCGGGACGCCGGCGCGGTGATCCTCGCGAAGGCCAGCCTGGACGAGTTCGCCTACGGCTTCGTGTCGGAGTTCTCGGCCGGCCAGCCGGCTGGCTCCTCGCTCCTCGTCGCGAGCCCGTACGTCACCGCGCAGAGCGCCGGTGGCTCGAGCGGCGGCACCGGCGCGGCGATCGCGGCGAACCTCGCCGGCATCGGGTTCGGCACCGACACCGGCGGATCGATCCGCATCCCATCGACCTACAACCAGCTGGTCGGCATCCGCCCGACCGTCGGCCTGACCAGCCGCGACGGGATCATCCCGCTCGCGCTGTCGCAGGACACCGGCGGGCCGATCGCCCGCTCCGTGACCGACGCCGCGGTGGCCCTCGACGCCGTCACGGGCGTGGACGCCGCCGACCCGGCGACGAGCGCGCAGGTCGGCAAGGTGCCCACGTCGTACACCGCGTCGCTCGACCCGACCGCGCTGCAGGGCGCCCGGATCGGCTACGTCACGAGCATGGTCGGCACGAACGCGACGACGAAGCGACTCTTCGACCAGTCGGTCGCCGAGCTGCAGGCCGCCGGCGCGACCGTCGTCCCGATCACCGCGACGACGGGCTTCAACCGCGTACTCTCCGAGGGGAGCGGCAGCACGAACGAGTTCGGGCACGACCTGGACGAGTACGTGGCGAAGCACCTCGACCCCGACGTGAGTGCGCGGTCGCTGCAGGGCATCCTCGACTCCGGCAGGTACGTCCCGAGCCGGAAGGCGACCTACGAGTCGCGGAACGCGGTCACCGACGCGCAGTACCAGGCGTGGGCGGGTCCGAGCGGTTCGCACACGACGCAGCTCGCGACCGGCAAGCAGCTCGTCACGCAGATGCTGCAGGACCAGGACCTCGACGCCCTCGTGTACCCGTCCGGGACGCCGTACGGCACCCAGTCGACGAACATGCGGCTCAGCCCGAACACCGGCATGCCGGCGATCACCGTTCCGATGGGCCAGGCCACGGCAGCGGACGGCACCGTCACCGGCGGCGGCGTGAACCTCGAGTTCCTCGGCCGTTCGTTCGACGAGGCCACGGTCATCGGACTCGGCTACGCCTTCGAGCAGGCGACGCACGCGCGCACCACACCGGCCCTCTACGGGCCGGTCGGCTGACCGGGAGCGGCCGTCGGTCGGTCGCGACGCGACCCCACACCGGACGGGAGGCGCGGCACCAGCTGGTGTCGCGCCTCCCGTCCGTCACGTGGCCGGGTGGTGACCGTCAGTTGAGGACGGGGGTGTCCTCGGGGACCACGCCGCCGCCGTAGAGGTCGGTCGCCAGGTCGCGGAGCGCGCGCAGCGCGACGCGCTGCGTGAGCGGGCCGTAGGAGATGCGTGCGACGCCGAGTTCCTGGTACTCGGCGGCGGGCAGGGCGCCCGGCAGGCCGATGACCGAGAGCTTGCCGCGTCCGAGGCCCGCGACGAGTCGCTCGACCACGTCGCGCTGGATCGCGCCGGGGACGAACACGAGCGCCGCGCCGTTGTCCAGGAAGGCCTTGCCGCGGGCGATCGCGTCCTCGATGCTCTCGTCGATCGGGCGGTCTCCACCGCGGGCGATCGCGTCCGTGCGGGCGTTGAGCTGGAAGTCGATGCCCTCGGCCTGGGCGGCGGCGGTGATCGCGGCGACGCGGGCCACGGCCTCGTCGAAGGGGCGGAGCCGGTCCTCGACGTTCGCGCCGACGATGCCCGCGCCGATTGCCCGCCGGATCGTCTCGGCCGGGTCCTCGTAGCCGTCGTCGAGGTCTGCGGTCACCGGCAGGTCGGTCGCGCTCCTGATCGTCGCGGCGCCGGCGAGGGCGACGTCGAGGGGCATCCCGCCGTCGTCGTAGCCGTGGCTCGCGGCGATCGAGTGCCCGGCGGTCGCGATCGCCTTCGTCTCCGGCAGGTCGCTGACGACCTTGGCGCTGATGGCGTCCCAGACGTTCACGACGCGGAGGATCTCGGGGGCTTCGTGCAGCTGCTTGAGGGTGGTCGCCTTGTCGGCGGTGCTCGTGCTCATGACCCGAACCTACGGGCGGGACGGCGAGCGTGTCCGTGAGGCGCGTCAGCCCCGAAGGCGGGGAATCTCGGTGTCGTCGGCACGCCCTACGATTCTCCGAGGATCACTCGCCAGACTCATGCCCGATCAGTGGCTGATCGGCGCTGAACGAGAGGGATGACCTTGGCACGTAGACGCGGTTTCTTCGCGGAGATCCAGCACCAGCAGCGGCTCGCGGATCAGCGCGCAGCTCGCGCCCGGCGGGAACGTGCTGCCGCGCTTGCAGCCGTGGAACGTTCTCGCGTCCAGGTCGAGCGAGCTCGTGCACAGGCCGCCCGATCGGCGGCGGCATCCGCCCGGGCGACCGAAGCAGAGCGCAAGCGCGCCGAACGCGAAGCGCAGGCCGCCTACGCGGAGGCCCGCAAGGCTGAGGCTGATGACCAGAACGAAGCGCTCAGGCTGACGAACGAATCGATCGCGAATCTCCTCTCGGCAACGCTCGAGGTCGACGACTACGTCGACCTCGAGCAACTGAAGCGAACGGCCGAGCATCCGCCGTTCCCGCACCCGGATCTCGAAGCGCCGATTCCTCGCCCGATGCCTCTGGCTCTCCCGCCGGCACCGATGTGGCAAGAGCCGCCCGCTCCGAAGGGTCTGTTCGGAAAGCGGAAGAAGCACGAAGAGCTGAAGCAGGAAGCGTGGGCTACCTTCCAAGCGAATGGAGCCGAGTGGGAGCGTCTCCGCGATTCTCTTCCTGGGCGACAAGCAGAGGCGGACCGACAGTACGAAGGCCTCGAGCAGCGGCGCCGTGACCAGCTCGCTGCGGAGCGACGTCGCTACGAAGCGGCGTGCAACGTCCGCCAGCGCGATGTCGACGAGCACAACGCGGAGATCGATGCCCTCATCGCGGGGCTCGGGTACGGCGTACCCGAGGCAGTCCAGGAGTACCTCGACATCGTCCTCGCGAACTCGATCTACCCGGAAGACTTCGAGGTGCGGCATGAAGCGTCCTTCGACGCCGCTTCGAGCGAGGCGCGCATCCGCGCCGTCGTGCCGGCACCTGAGACGATCCCGACCGTCAAGGCTTACCGCTGGGTGAAGGCGTCGGACGAGATCGTCGGCTCTCCGCTCACCAAGAAGGATCAGACGGAGCGGTACGGGGACGCACTCGCGCAAGTCGCCCTCCGCACGCTCCACGAGGTGTTCGAGGCTGACCGCCGCGGTATCGTTCAGTCGATCTCGCTCGAGGTCGGACCCGCCACCAAGGATCCGGCGACCGGGCTCGACCGGTTCTTCCCCCTGGTGGCCGTCGGAGCCTCGCGGGAGCACTTCACCGGATTCGACCTTTCGGCAGTCGTGCCGTCCTCGACACTGCAGCACCTCGGTGCTGCGATCTCGAAGAACCCGTTGTCGCTCAGTGTCGTCGATCCTGGCGGGGTGCGCCGATCATGAGTACTCGACGGTTCAACCCGCCTCCGTCGTGGCCGCCGGTGCCGGCGGGATGGGAACCGCCGACATCGTGGGTGCCTCCCTCTGACTGGCCAGCGCTTCCGGCCGGATGGTCGTTGTGGATCGAGGACGAGCCGATCGATCCGGTGTTCGCTTCCGAGGACGTGCCGCCGCCGACTACGGACGCAACGGCTTCATCACCCGTCGCCGACTCACAGCTGACGGTGACGGAGATCGAACGCGACGGTGTCGTGTTCGTCGTCCTTCCGGTAGGGAGGGGAGCGGGATCCCCGGTCGTGACGATCCCGCGTTCGTCCTGGACTGGAGGCAGCGGTGACCGGCCGACGGTCGAGCCGTCCGAGGTGCAAGACCGTGCGATCGGCAGCCGGTCGACCGAACGTGCCGTCGTGGATCCTCGGGATCAGCGGATCGCGTCGCTCGAAGCTGAGGTGCTGCGACTTCGCAGCAGCACGACGGCGCCGTCGAACGGCGCGGTTCCCCTCGATGATCAGCAGGTCCTGCAGTCAGTCGGGATCTACCGGTACCACCACCCGCTGGAGAACGCAGTCGCTTACAAAGATCGTCTGACCGTCATCGAAGCGGAGATCGCGGCGCTCGTCCGCGAGGGACGAGCGATCGAGCGGTCGAACATGTTCACGTTCGACAACTCGCTCGCCAAGGGGCGGAAGATGAGTGACGATCTCTCCAAGCTCATGCTCCGCGCGTACAACGCCGAAGCAGACAACGCGGTTCGGTCCCTGCGCGCCGGGAACGTCGAAACCGCCAAACGACGGCTTGAGAAGTCACGAGAGGCCATCGCACGACTGGGAGCGATGATGGAGATGCGCATCGCGGCCGAGTACCACGACCTCCGCGTTGAAGAGGTCGAGTTGACGTCGGACTGGCTCATGCGGAAGCAAGAGGAGCGGGAACTCGAGCGAGACGAGCGTGCCCGACTGCGTGAGGAGAAACGCGTCCAGCAGGAACTCGAGGCAGAACGCGAGCGCCTCGACAAGGAACGCGCACTGATCGAGCAGACGATCGAGCGCCTGCGTGAGAACGGCGAGGTGGACGCAGTACTCGAAGCCCGCCTCGGTCAGATCGACGCCGCAATCCAGCAGAACGACTTCCGTGCGGCGAACATCCGAGCGGGGTACGTCTACGTCATATCCAATCGCGGCGCCTTCGGACCCGATGTCGTCAAGATCGGGCTCACTCGGAGGCTCGAGCCCTCCGATCGAGTGAACGAGCTCGGAGGTGCTTCGGTCCCGTTCCGATTCGACGTGCACACCATCTACTTCTCCGAGGACGCTGTGTCCCTCGAGACCGAGCTGCACCGACACTTCGCCTCTCGCGCGCTCAACCAGGCGAACCCGCGCAAGGAGTTCTTCTTCGCGACTCCGGCAGAGGTTCGCGAGGTGCTCATGCAGAAGGTGGGCGCCCTTCTCGAGTTCCGGGAGGACGCAGAGGCGACCGAATACCTGCAGTCTGTCGGGGCGTGGCCGGTGCGGGCAGCCTGATGAAGTGACCACCCCTGCGACGCGGGATGACGGTCGGACTCGCACCGTGCCTCCTCTCCGATGCATGCTGATACGCATGGCTGACGACGAACAGGACCCGGTCGGCTCGCTCCGCGGGGTCCGCACGAGCATCAAGTGGACGCGGTACGCGCCCGACGTGCTGCCCCTGTTCGTCGCGGAGATGGACCACGACGTTGCACCGGCGATCCGGCAGGCGCTGATCGAGCGGGTGCAGCAGTCCGACCTCGGGTACCTCGACGGCCCGGGCCCGCTCGCGCCCGCGTTCGCGCAGTTCGCCCGCGAGCGGTGGGGCTGGGACGTCGACCCGGCACGCGTGCACCTGGCGACGGACGTCAGCGTCGGGATCGTCGAGTCGCTGCGTCTCGCGCTGCCCGACGGTGGGCGCGTCGCCATCACGCCGCCGGTGTACCCGCCGTTCTTCGAGCTCGTCGAAGAGGCGCGATGTCAGGTCGAGGAGGTGCCGCTCGCCGAGCAGTGGGGCGTCTACCGGCTCGACCTCGAGGGGCTCGAGCGAGCGTTCGCCGACGGCGTCCGCGTCTTCCTGCTCTGCAACCCGCACAACCCGATGGGTCTGGTGCACGACCGGGCCGACCTGGTGGCGCTCGCCGAACTCGCCGCGCGGTACGACGTGCTCGTCATCAGCGACGAGATCCACGCGCCGCTGACGCACCCCGGCGTCCGCTTCACCCCGTTCGCGATGGTCGCCGAGGCCGCCGGTGCCCGCAGCGTCTGCGTGACGAGCGCGAGCAAGGGGTGGAACCTCGCGGGGGTGAAGTGCTCGGTGATCGTCGCGGGGGACGACCGGACCGAGGCGCTCCTCGACACGCTGTGGGAGGAGGTGGCCTGCCGGACGAGCATCCTGGGGCTGCACGCGAACCTCGCTGCGTTCACGCTCGCCACGGACTGGCTCGACGACGTCGTCGCGCGGATCGTGGCGAACGAGCGGCTGCTCGGCTCGCTGCTCGCCGAGCACCTGCCCGGGGTGGTCTACACGCGTCCGCGGGCCGGGTACCTGGCGTGGCTGGACTTCCGGGGGATCGGCCTGGGCGACGACCCGGCGGTGCCGCTGCGCGAGAACGCCTACGTGGCGCTGAACTCGGGCCTCGGGTTCGGGTCGCAGGGGCGGGGGTTCGCGCGGCTCAACCTGGCGTGCTCACCGGAGACCCTGCGCGAGGCGGTGTTCCGCATCGCGGCGGCGTACCCGTCGAGTGCGCAGGAGGGGTTGGTCTGGCACGTGGCGTGAGTGCCGGCGGCCTGGGCCGAGTCTCGGGCACGGGCTCGCGCGGCGGGCTCAGTCGTCGACGTACTGGTTGCGCCCGACGACGCGGATGCGCAGGTCGTCGGTGCGGTCCATGGCGAGGAACTCCCGTGCGACCGGCCCGACGGACGACCAGCGCAGGACCTCGGTGATCGGGGTCCCCTCGATGAACACCTGCCACACGCCGCGCTCGCGGACGGCCTGCACCTCGTACGTCGCCATGCCGCGAGCGTACCGGCTCACCGCAGGCGCTTCTCGTACCACCGCATGGTCGGGACGGTCCCGTCCGGCTTCGCCCAGTCGGCGGGGGACCGGTGGGTCAACCGCCACCCGCGGCGTTCGTACAGCCGCCACGCGCCCGGGGTCTCCTCGGTCACGTCGAGCCGGAGGGTCGGCACGTCGGGGGCGTCGGCGGCGGCGTCGGCGGCGGGCTCGGCGGTCGCCTTGGCTGCGGCTGCGGCTGCGGCTGCGGCTGCGGCGGTGGCAGCTGCTGCTCCGGCGGCCGCTTCGGCGGTCGCGAGGAGGGCGTCGGCGATCCCGAGCCCGCGGTGGTCCCGGTGGACGACGAGCCGGGTGACCAGCGGGGCCGCGTCCGGGTCGGGAGCGGCCAGCCCGACGTGCCCCACCACGCTGCCGGACGACCACGCTGTCCAGGCGGCGAGGTGCCCGGGCGGCGTCAGCCACGACGCGGGGTCGTCGGGCCAGCGCGCCGGGTAGCCGTCCTCGTCGTGCGTGCGCCGGAGCACCTCGACCAGGTGCTCCAGGTCGTCGTTGCGGCGCGGTCGGATGTGCACGACCGCGACGCTACCGCGGCCGCGACGTCTCCGGGCGGGGATCACACCAGGTCGAGCACCATGTGCACGTCGGCGCGGGCGTAGGGGCTCGGGGCGATCTCGTCGTGTTCGAGGTGCCGGAAGCCGAACGCCTCGTACAGGTGCACCGCGTTCGCCAGGCTGCTGGCGCTCTCGAGTGCCACGCGCTGGGAACCCAGTGCCCGCGCGCGGTCCAGGGCTGTGGCGATGAGCTTCCGGCCGGTGCCGTGCCCCTGGTGCTCGGGCGACACCGCCATCTTGACGAGCTCGTACACGCGCTCGCCGACGGGCATCAGGCCGACGCAGCCGATCACCTCGTCGTCCAGGCGGGCGACGAACACCGCACCGCCGGGTTCGACGATGCGGCCGACCGGGTCGCCGAGGATCGCCCGGTCCTCGTCCTCGAGCGTGAAGTACCGCTCGATCCACGCCTCGTTGAGGGTCCGGAACGCGGTGGCGTCGGCGGGGGAGTCGAGTTCGGCGATGGTCAGGGTGGGCGTCGCTTCGGGCATGCCTCCATCCTCGGCGGGCGATGCAGTCACGTCCAATACTCGTTCGTGCACATCGATAACCTGACTGCATGGATGTCGACCTCCGTCAGCTGCGCGCCTTCCTGGCCGTCGCGGACGAACTGCACTTCGGTCGGGCAGCGTCCCGACTGCGGCTCGCGCAGCCCGCCCTGTCGCAGCAGATCCGGCGCACCGAACGCGACCTCGGTGTCGACCTGTTCGTCCGGACCTCGCGCAGTGTGGCGCTGACGCCGGCGGGTCACGTGCTGCAGGGTCGGGCGAGGTCGCTCCTCGACCAGGTGGAGCGCGACCTGGACGAGGTCGTCCGGGTCGGTCGGGGTGAGGCCGGTCGGCTCGACGTCGGGTTCGTCGTCTCGGCGCTGCCCCTCGGGCCGATCGAGCGAGTCCAGGCGTTCCGGCAGCGGTACCCGCTCGTCCGCGTCGAGCTGTCCGAGGGCTACTCGTCGACGCTCCTCGCCCGGATCGTCCGCGGCGAGCTGGACCTCGCCGTCCTGCGGGATCCCGACCCGACGCCCGCCGTTCGCTTCCGGCCCTTCCGGTCCGAACCCTTCGTGGCCGCGGTCCCGCGCGGACACCGGCTCGCGGACCGGAAGGCGATCCGCGGCGCGGAGCTCGTGGACGACCCGTTCGTCTTCTTCCCCGCCGTCGCCGGTTCGGTCGCGACCGAGCGGAACCTCGCGCCCGTCGTCGTCGAGGGGCGCCGGCCGCGGGTCGTGCAGGAGGCGACGACCTGGGCGACCGTGCTCCACCTGGTCGGCGCGGGGCTCGGGGTCACGGTCGCGCCGGAGAGCGCCACGCTCGCCGCGCCGGACACGGTCGTGCTGCTCCCGCTGCGGGACGATCCGCACCGGAGCGAACTGGTGTGGGCCGTCCGGGCCGACGACGACCGCGAGATCCTCCGCAACTTCATCGCCGCGACGGAGCCCTGACCCGCGCGGTGCGCTGCCGAACCCGCACGGCGCCCGATGTCCGGGGGTCCGGATCGAACCAGGCACCCGACATCGAACCAGCGCGCGGGGCTGGTTCGATGTCGGATCGGTGGTTCGACACCGACCGACACCGACCGACACCGACCGTCACCGACCGCACCCGCACGGCGCCGACCACGCGCCGTCAGCCCACGCAGACGGACCGGACGCGCAGCGACAGCCCCTCGGCGGTCCCGCGGATGTCCGCGCTCGCGACGCCGTGCGGTGCCGGGTCGTCGGCGGTCCACTCGTCGAGTCCCATCGCCCGACCGCTCATCGCCAGTCCCGCGGCGGTCCAGGTCGCCGTGACCCGGTCGAACGGCACCTGCGCGTCCGGGTACCGGCTGTAGACGGGCACGAGGACGGTCGCCACGGCCCGCGTGCCCTGCTCGTTCCCCAGTGCCTCCCGACCCACCGCGCAGGGCTCGACGGTCGTCGTCACCGTGGCGTCGACCCCGGTCCGCGCCACGGACTCCGCCGCGAGGGACCGCACGGCCTCCGTCTCGGCGCTGACGTCCGCCGACACCCACGGCAGCGCCGGACCCTCGAGGTCCTGCGGCTCGGCGGAGCCGAGGGGGAGTCCGAGCAGACCCACGATCGTCGCACCGGTGCCGTCCGGCCCCGTCAGCGAGAACGCGGTGCGCGGGGTCACGCCGTCCTGGGCCGCCTCGTCCCGGGTGCCGGCGAGCACCGTCGCGGTACCGCGCGGATCCGGGACGGCCGCGCGCAGGAAGGGGCGAGCGGGTCCACCGCGGTCGGTCCGGTCGTAGCGGGTCCCGACCTCCGACCGGACGTCGCGGGCTCCGGCCTGGTCGAGCGCTGCGAGCAGGGCGGCTCCGGGGTGCAGCGCGTCGACCTCGACCGAGGAGTCGCCCGCCACCACCGTCACGGTGCGGTCCCCGGCGTCGGTCCGGACCCGGCGGACGGTCTCCGTCCACGAGGGCAGGGCGTGCGCCTCGACCCGGGTGCCGTACCGGTCCGCGTCGACGGTCCGGACGAACGACTCGGCGCGGAGCCGTGCCGCCGTGTCGACCAAGCCCGGGTCGACCGGGTCGACGACGACCGCGGCGCGACCGTCACCGGCGGGGACGGTGAGCCCGACGACGAGCGTCGTGCCGGGCACGGGTGACGGCCCCCGGTCCGACACCACGCCGCGCACGGCAGCGGCCACGTCGAGGTCGCTGGTCCGGGCACGCACGTCGACACGGGCGAGCCAGTGCGTCGGGTCGTCCTTCGCGTCGACCTGGTCGACGTCGCCCTCAGCCAGGGCGACGCCGGGCAGCGCACGGAGGTCGTCGAGCAGTGCGGCGAGCGCGTCCTCGGACCCCTTCGGCGACGGCGTCTCGAGGAACCCCCGGGTGCATCCGCCGAGCAGCAGCACCGTCACCAGGGCGAGCAGGGTGGCGAGGACGGTCGGCCGGATGGTGGTCACGGGCCGACCCTAGGAACAGCGCGCGGCCGCCAGCGGATCGTCGCCCCGCACTGTGCCCGGGGACACAGAGTCGGTCAGCCCGGTGGCAGCACCGCCGCCCGCTGGTCGCCGAGCTCGTCCTCCCGCCAGGGCCGGGCACCACGGAGCGTGAGCCCGAGCTGCACGAGCACGAACCCCACGTGCGGTTCGACGTCCGGGTCCCAGGCGCCCTCGACCCCGAGGCCGAACGCCCCGAGCTCGTCGTCGGCCTCGTCGCGCAGGCTCAGGCGCCAGCGGCCGTCACCGAGCTCCTCGACGACGGCCCAGCGAGCGGTGTCGAAGCGGCTCACGCGGTCTTCGCGACGTCCTCGGTGAAGTTCCGCACGCGCTGCTGCAGCGCTTCGCCGCGCATGGCGATCGTCGCCGGCGGGTTGAGGTGCGGCGGCGCGGTGCGGATGAGCATCGAGCACCCGAGGTCCTCGCAGATGTACGACCCGATGGTGTTCCCGTTGCGGCCGGACTCGCCGGCGCGCGCCGCGGAGAACAGGCGGACCTGGGTCGCGGGCTGCGGGGAGTGGCAGAACGAGCACATGGCCGCGATGCCGGGTCGAAGGGAGCCGCCGGCGGAGCGCACGACGATCCCGACGGGGCGGTCGTCGATCCAGGACACGATGTACCCCCGGCGCGCGGCCTGCGGGTCGCGCCAGCCGAGGAACTCGCGGTCGTCCCAGAGCATCTCGTGCAGCCCCGGGATCGGGAGCTGCTCGAGCTCGTCCGGGGTGGCGTTGACGAACGACGAACGGATGTCTGCTTCGGTCAGTGGCTTCACGGTGCTTGTCACCCTATGCCTCGCCCCCGACAGACGCCGTCACCCCAGCCTGGAGGCACGGATCGCTCCGAGCGCGCTCGTCCCGTCCGCCACGAGCACCGCCCGGCGCAGCGCGTCGCGTCCGACGCGACGTGCCGCCGCGTCGTCCGCCGCGAACTCGACGAGGACGCGCGTCGAGCGCGCCATGGCGCGCGCCCCGGGCACCCACGGGACCGCACGCTCGATCGACTCGGCGACCGCGACCGCCCACGCGTGGTGCTGGGTCAGGTGGGCGCGTTCGTGGGCGACCACCGCCTCCAGTTCGTCCGTCCGCAGCAGGTCCGCGAGCCCGGTGCTCACCAGCACCCCGCCGGACCTGCCGGGGACCGCGCACGCCAGTGCGTGGTCCGCCTCGACCAGCGCGACGCGCGTGCCGACGATCTCGCGCTGCGGTGCCGCGCCGGACCGTATGGCGTCGCGGACGGCCTCGTGCTCCGCCCCGGGACGGACCCGCACCGCGACGACGAACGCGAGCACGCCGAGCAGGGCGACCCCGAGGTTCAGGCCGTGCGTGGGGGAGTCGCCGAGGCGCAGCGGATCGGTGAGCGGGCGGTCGGTCAGGACGACGAGGGCGATGCCGACCACGAAGCCGACCACGCCGAGCAGGACGGCGACCGACCACGAGACCAGGGCGGTCCGGGGGTGGTCGATGGTCCAGGCCGAGCGGGTCAGGACCCGCGGCGCGACGACCACCACGACGAGCGCGAGGGCGATGAGGGCGACTCCGGCGACGACCACGGGCGGCTCGGGATCAGGAGCGGGCTCGGGCGTCGAGGGCGCGGCGGAGGACGTCGAGGTCGTCCGAGGCGAGCGAGCCTGTGAACTGCAGCAGGGCGGCCTCGCGGTCGGAGGCGGCGGCGAGCGCGTTCGACATCAGCGAGGCGGTCTGCTGCTCGCGGCTGTGCGCGGCGCGGAAGGTCAGGGGCGCGTCGTCGTGCTCCTGTCGGTCCACCTGGCCCTTGCGGCCGAGCCGGTCGAGCACGGTGAGGACCGTGGTCAGCGCGGGGCGCGGCTCGGGGAACGCGTCGAGGACCTGGCGGGCGGTGAGCCCGGCGTCCGCGTCGGCGGCCCTGTCGTCGTCAGCGGCCCACAGCGCCTCGAGCACCGCCTGTTCGAGCTGCCCGCGGGGGCGCGATCGCTGTCCTGCCACCGGTGCATTCTACGAGACGTCGAAGCCCCGGCTGCGACACATGCCGGAAACGCGGTGTCGGTACACTCGGCACCGGACAACTGAACACCGGCCGCTCATCCGTCGCGGGAGACGTCGTGCGGTGCCCACGGGCACGCGCGACACCGAAGGAGCAATCCCCCCCGCCAATCTCTCAGGTCCCACACCGCAGCGGACAGGCCACTCTGAAAAGCAGACGACGTGCCCCCGCCGGGTGGTCCGCCGTCTCGCCCACGGTGAAAGCCGCCGGACCTCACGGGCCGCGGTGAAACTCTCAGGCCCATGACAGAGGGGGAGTTCCGCCCGACGATGGCCGTCGGGTCCTGCCGATGCCAGGAGAACTCCCTCATGCGTTCCTCGCCACTCGAGTCCGCCCACGAAGCCGCGGGCGCCTCCTTCACCGACTTCGCCGGGTACCGGATGCCCGTGCGCTACTCCTCCGACCTCGCCGAGCACCACGCCGTCCGCACGGCCGCGGGGGTCTTCGACCTCTCGCACATGGCCGAGGTCGGGGTCACCGGTCCGCAGGCGGTGGCCTTCCTCGACCACGCGCTCGCCGGCTCCTTCGGCGCGATGCCCGTCGGCCGGGCGAAGTACTCGCTCCTGCTCGCCGAGGACGGCGGCATCCTCGACGACCTCGTCGTCTACCGCACCGGCGAGGACGTGTTCCTCGTCGTCGCGAACGCCGCGAACCGATCCGTCGCCGTGGACGCGCTGACCGCCCGCGCCGCCGGGTTCGACGTCGCGGTCTCCGACGACTCGGACAGCACCGCGCTCGTCGCGATCCAGGGGCCCGCCGCCGCCGGGACGCTCGACGCGCTCGTCGTCGCCGACCGCCTGCAGCCGGAGACGCCGCTCGACGAGCTCCGGTACTACCGGGTGCTCCACGCGCTGTTCGACGGCGCCGAGGTCCTCGTCGCCCGCACGGGCTACACGGGCGAGGACGGCTTCGAGATCTACAGCGACACCGACGTCGCGACGGCGATCTGGGACGCACTCCTGGACGCCGGCGCCGACCGCGGTGTCGTCCCGGCGGGGCTCGCCGCGCGCGACACGCTCCGGCTCGAGGCCGGCATGCCGCTGTACGGGCACGAGCTCGACACCACCGTGCGTCCCGCCCAGGCCGGACTCGGCCGGGTCGTCGCGACCTCGGGCTCGTTCGTCGGGGACGCCGGTGTGCAGCCCGCCGACGACGCCCGGGTGCTCGTCGGACTCGTGACCGAGGGTCGTCGCGCTCCCCGCGCCGGCTACGACGTGCTGCACGACGGCACCGTCGTCGGGACCGTCACCTCCGGGGCGCTCTCCCCGACGCTCGGGCACCCGGTCGCGATGGCCTTCGTCGACCCGGCCCTCACCACCGAGGGCACCGTCCTCCACATCGACGTCCGCGGGACCGCCGTCCCCAGCACCGTCACCCCGTTCCCCTTCTACCGCCGCACTCCGAGAGGCTGAGCCCGTGACCGACCAGACCGCACTCCAGTACACCGCCGACCACGAGTGGATCCTCGTCGAGGGCGACACCGTCACCGTGGGCATCACCGACCACGCCGCCGAGCAGCTCGGGGACGTCGTCTACGTCGAGCTCCCCGCCGTGGGCACCACCACGACCGCGGGTCAGCAGATCGGCGAGATCGAGTCCACCAAGAGCGTCGGCGAGCTCTTCGCGCCGATCGAGGGGCAGGTCATCGCGGTGAACGACGCCGTCGTCGACGCCCCCGACACCGTGAACCAGGACCCCTTCGGCGCGGGCTGGCTCGTCAAGCTCAAGGTCGACGGGACCTCCTTCCCCGAGGACCTCATGGACCACGACGCGTACCGGGCCTCCATCGCATGACGACCGCCGACCAGAACCTGCAGACGTCCTTCGCCGACCGTCACATCGGCACGACGGCCGCCGACCAGCGCACCATGCTCGAGACCGTCGGGCAGCCGTCGCTCGACGCGCTCGTCCGCACCGCGATCCCTGAGTCGATCCACGCCGTCCCGGTCACGCACTCCGCGATCCCCGCTGCGGTCGGCGAGACCGAGGCCCTCGCGGAACTCCGTGCCAAGGCCGGGCGCAACACCGTCCGCCGCGCGATGATCGGCCTCGGCTACCACGGCACGCACACACCCGCGGTGATCCAGCGGAACGTGCTCGAGAACCCGAGCTGGTACACGGCCTACACGCCGTACCAGCCGGAGATCTCGCAGGGCCGGCTCGAGGCGCTCATCAACTTCCAGACGATGGTGTCCGACCTGACCGGCATGGCGACCGCGGGCGCGTCGATGCTCGACGAGGGCACCGCCGTGGTCGAGGGCATGCTCCTCGCCCGCCGCGCGTCGAAGGTCAAGGGGGACGCGTTCCTCGTGGACGCCGACCTGCTGCCGCAGACCCGTGCGCTCCTCGACCACCGTGCGGACGCCGTGGGGATCGCCCTGCGCACCTTCGACGCGGTCGACGGCCCCACCGACGAGCAGCTCGACGGCGCGTTCGGGGTCGTCCTGCAGTACCCCGGAGCCTCCGGACGCATCGTCGACCCGACCGCCACCATCGAGCGCGTCCACGCGGGCGGCGGCATCGCGGTCGTCGCCGCGGACCTGCTCGCCATGACGCTGCTCGCCAGCCCGGGGGACCTCGGCGCCGACGTCGCCGTGGGCACGAGCCAGCGCTTCGGCGTCCCGCTCGGCTTCGGCGGCCCGCACGCCGGCTACCTCGCCGTCCGTGCCGGTCTCGAGCGCCAGCTGCCGGGCCGACTCGTCGGGGTGTCCTTCGACGCCGACGGACAGATGGCCTACCGCCTCAGCCTGCAGACCCGCGAGCAGCACATCCGCCGCGAGAAGGCGACGAGCAACATCTGCACCGCGCAGGTGCTGCTCGCCGTGATGGCCTCGATGTACGCCGTCTACCACGGGCCCGAGGGGCTGCGCTTCATCGCCGACCGGGTCGCCCGGACGACGACGGCGCTCGCCGACGCGGCACGTGGTGCCGGACTCCAGGTGGTACACGAGGCGTTCTTCGACACCCTCACCCTCCGCGCGCCGGGTCGGGCCGGTGCGATCGTCGACGCCGCCCGGAGCGCCTCGTACCTGCTGCACCGCGTCGACGCCGACACCCTCCAGGTGTCCGTCGACGAGACGACCACCCCGGACGACGTGACGGCCCTCGCCGTCGTGTTCGGTGCCGTGGACGCGACCGTCCCCGGGACGGAGACCGCCGTCCGGGACGCAGCCACGGGCCTCCCGTCCGCCCTGCTGCGCAGCAGCGAGTACCTGACGCACCCCGTCTTCAGCGCGCACCGCAGCGAGACCCGGATGATGCGGTACCTGAAGCACCTGTCCGACAAGGACTACGCGCTCGACCGCGGCATGATCCCGCTCGGCAGCTGCACGATGAAGCTCAACGCGGCGACCGAGATGGCGGCGGTGACCTGGCCGGAGTTCGCGAACGTGCACCCGTTCGCCCCGCGCGAGGACGTCGCGGGGTACCTCGACATGATCGGCGACCTCGGGACCTGGCTCGCCGAGGTCACCGGCTACGACACCGTCTCGCTGCAGCCCAACGCGGGCAGCCAGGGCGAACTCGCGGGCCTGCTGGCCATCCGCGGGTACCACCGGTCGAACGGCGACACCGAGCGGACCGTGTGCCTGATCCCGTCGAGCGCCCACGGCACCAACGCGGCGTCGGCGGTGCTCGCCGGGATGCGCGTGGTCGTGGTGGCGTGCGACGACGACGGCAACGTCGACCTCGACGACCTCCGCGCCAAGACGGCGCAGCACGCGGACACGCTCGCGGCCCTGATGATCACCTACCCGTCCACCCACGGCGTCTACGAGCACGACATCCGCGAGGTCTGCGACGCCGTGCACGACGCCGGCGGCCAGGTCTACGTCGACGGCGCGAACCTCAACGCCCTGCTCGGCCACGCGCGCTTCGGCGACTTCGGCGGCGACGTGTCGCACCTGAACCTGCACAAGACCTTCTGCATCCCGCACGGCGGCGGCGGCCCCGGCGTCGGCCCGGTCGCGGCGAAGGCACACCTCGCACCGTTCCTGCCCGGCCACCCGATGGCCCAGCAGGACGACCGTCGCACCGGCACGACGACGGAGGCGGCCGACGGGCGCCTCGCGCACGCCGGCAGTCCGGTGTCGTCGGCGCCGTACGGCAGCCCGAGCATCCTGCCCATCACGTGGACCTACGTCCGGATGATGGGGCTCGAGGGGCTGACCCGCGCGACCGAGGCGGCCGTGCTCGGCGCGAACTACGTCGCGGCACGGCTGCGGGACGCGTTCCCGGTGCTCTACACGGGCGCCGACGGGCTCGTGGCGCACGAGTGCATCCTCGACCTGCGGCCGCTGCGCGACAGCACGGGCATCACGGTGGACGACGTCGCGAAGCGGCTCGTCGACTACGGGTTCCACGCGCCGACGATGTCGTTCCCGGTCGCCGGGACGCTCATGGTCGAGCCGACCGAGAGCGAAGACCTCGCCGAGCTCGACCGGTTCGTGGACGCCATGCTCGCGATCCGGGCCGAGGCGGCGGCCGTCGAACGAGGGGAGTGGCCGGCGGACGACAACCCGCTCGTGCACGCCCCGCACACGGCCTCGTCGGTGATCTCGGGGGAGTGGGCGCACGCCTACACCCGGGAGCAGGCGGTCTACCCGCTGCCCGGCATCAGCGCGCGGAAGTACTGGCCGCCGGTGCGTCGCATCGACCAGGCGTACGGGGACCGCAACCTGGTGTGTGCGTGCCCGCCGATCGAGGCGTTCGCCTGACCGTTCCCCCGATCCAGCAGAGCAGGTAGCGTGTGCCCCGTCCGGTCCGTCCGGGCGGGGCACGCGTGCGTCCGGGTCCGTCCCGGCGGCCGGAAAGGTCGGAGCGCTCCACGTCCCGCGGCGTCGCGGTTCGCTTGCACACCGCTGTGCGCTCGTGCAACAACTTCGTTGCAGAAGCAACAATCCGGCATCGGGTTCGCGCGAGCGCGCGAAACTTGCATCCTCTCGCAACGATCCTGCGACTTGGTTTCCGATTTGTAACCGATCTCCGCAGGGTTTGGTCGGTGGTCTCGGCACTGCCTACAGTGCAATGACACGCGCGCCCGGCAGCACCTCTGTGCCTGGCGCGTCCCATGCACCAGGAGGAACCTTGATCAAGAAGCGCGCTGGGCTCTCCGCCCTCGCCGTGCTCGGGGCCACAGCACTCGCCCTGACCGCCTGCTCGTCCAACGGCAGCAGCAGCAACGGTGGTGACTCGGGCTCGACGAACGCGTCCGGCATCGTCACGACGAACGGCAGCGAACCGCAGAACCCGCTCATCCCCTCGAACTCCACCGAGACCGGTGGCGGCAAGATCGTCTCGTCGATCTTCGAGGGCCTCGTCTCGTACGACGAGAAGGGCAAGCCGGTCAACGAGGTCGCGAAGAGCATCACCACCGATGACTCGAAGACCTACGACATCAAGCTGAACACCAACTACACCTTCACCAACGGCGAGAAGGTCACGGCTGAGTCGTTCACGAAGGCGTGGAACTGGGCTGCCCAGTTCTCGAACGCGCAGGGCGCGAGCTACTTCTTCGAGAACATCCAGGGCTACGACGCCGAGAAGGACTCGGAGCTCACCGGACTCAAGGTGAAGAGCGACGACGAGTTCACCGTCACGCTCAACTCGCCGCAGTCGGACTTCCCGCTGTCGCTCGGCTACTCGGCCTTCATGCCGCTGCCCTCGGAGTTCTACAAGGACACCAAGGCCTTCGGTGAGAACCCGATCGGCAACGGTCCCTACAAGCTCGACGGTGACAAGGCCTGGACGCACAACCAGTCCATCAAGCTCGTCACCAACAAGGACTACGAGGGCAAGCGCAAGCCGAAGAACGGTGGTCTGACGATCACGTTCTACACGACCCCGGACACCGCGTACGCCGACGTGCAGGGCGGCAACCTCGACGTCCTCGACGCGATCCCGGACAGCGCCTTCCAGACCTACAAGTCGGACTTCCCCGACTCGAACGTCAACCAGGCCGCGGCGATCTTCCAGGCGATCTACCTGCCCTACTACCTCGACCACTGGAAGGGTGAAGAGGGCAAGCTCCGTCGCGAGGCGATCTCGATGGCGATCAACCGCAAGCAGATCACCGACAAGATCTTCGACGGCACCCGCACCCCGGCCAAGGACTTCACCTCCCCGGTGATCTCCGGCTGGAACGGTGACCTCAAGGGTTCGGACGTCCTCGACTACAACAAGTCGAAGGCCAAGGAGCTGTGGGCCGAGGCCGACAAGATCTCGCCCTACAACGAGACGCTCACCATCTCGTACAACGCCGACGGCGGTCACGAGGCGTGGGTGACCGCGGTCACCAACTCGATCTCCAGCACGCTGGGCATCAAGGCGCAGGGCAACGCGATCCCGACGTTCCAGGAGGCCCTGGACACGCAGAAGAACGACAAGCTCACGGGCGGTAGCCGCACCGGTTGGCAGGCCGACTACCCGTCGCTGTACAACTTCCTCGGCCCGACCATGGGTGAGGGTTCGTCCAGCAACTACTCGCGCTACGACTCCACCGAGTACAACGACCTCCTCGCGAAGGGCCGTTCGGCCTCCTCCGTCGAAGAGGGCAACAAGTACTTCGACCAGGCCCAGGAGCTGCTGTTCCAGGACCTGCCGGAGATCCCGCTCTGGTACGCCAACGTGACCGGCGTGTGGTCGAACGACAACGTCACCAACGTCAAGTTCGGCTGGGACTCGGTGCCGCTGTACTACGACATCGAGGTCAAGAAGAAGTAACGCGGGTCTCCTCGGAGACCCACCGCGAGCAGGTATCCTGCTCCGCGACCACCGGACGGGGGTCCGGGGACCGAACGGTCCCTGGGCCCCCGTACCACGGCGGCAACACCTTCCCCCACCACCGCGGGCGCCGCCGCCCGCACCGGACTCCCGTGCCGACCCGCGGACCGTCCACCCCTCACGACATGAACCAGAACGACATGCGCGCCGCGCAGGACCGAGCGATCTGATGCTCTGGTACCTCGGCAAGCGCCTCCTGCAACTCATCCCCGTGTTCTTCGGGGCCACGTTCCTCATCTACTTCATGGTCTTCTCGCTGCCCGGCGACCCGATCGCCGCGCTGTTCGGCGACCGCCAGCCGTCGCCGCAGGTGATCGAGCAGCTCCGGCAGCAGTACAACCTCGACAAGCCGTTCATCGTCCAGTACCTGCTCTGGATCGGTGGCGTGTTCAAGGGCGACCTCGGCGTGACGTACTCGGGCCTGCCGGTCTCGCAGCAGCTCGCGGCCGCGTTCCCGATCACCGCTCGACTCGCGATCCTCGCCCTCGTGTTCGAGGCCGTTGCCGGCATCGTCGTCGGTGTCATCGCTGGTCTGAAGAAGGGCAAGTGGTTCGACGCCACCGCGCTCGTCGTCTCGCTGCTGCTCATCTCGGTCCCGACCTTCGTCGTGGGCTTCCTGCTGCAGTACGTCTTCGGCATCCAGCTCGGCCTGTTCCGGGTCACGGTGTCCGGTCAAGCGCCGTGGTCGGAGCTCGTGCTCCCCGCGATCGTCCTCGCCTCCGTGTCGTTCGCGTACATCGTCCGCCTGACCCGGGCGAGCGTCGCCGAGAACATGAGCGCCGACTTCGTCCGCACCGCCACCGCGAAGGGCCTGCCCCGTCGCCGCGTCGTGGGCGTGCACATCTTCCGCAACTCGCTCATCCCCGTGGTGACCTACCTCGGTGTCGACATCGGCAACCTGATGGTCGGCGCGGTCGTGACCGAGGGCATCTTCAACATCAGCGGTGTCGGTGGCACGGTGTTCCGGGCCGTCAAGCTCGGCGAGGGACCCACGGTCGTGTCCTTCGTCGCCGTGATGGTCATCATCTTCATGCTCGCCAACCTCCTGGTCGACCTGCTCTACGCCGTCCTGGACCCGAGGATCCGCTATGCCAAGTAACGCCGAGTCCCGTTCCGCGACGCACTACGTCGCGCCGATCGAGGAGACGCCGCTGCAGGCGGTCGACCAGGTCAACGAGGACGAGAAGACCCGTTCCATCTGGACGGACGCATGGGACTCCATGCGCACCCGCCCGACGTTCTGGATCTCGTCCGTCCTGATCCTGCTCGTGCTGGTCGTCGCGATCTTCCCCGGCCTGTTCACGCACGTCGACCCCCGTGCGGCCAACCTCGACTTCAGTGACGAGGGTCCGCGCCCGGGACACCCGCTCGGGTACACCCGACAGGGCTACGACGTGTATGCCCGCGTCATCTGGGGTGCGCGCAACTCGGTCATCGTCGGCCTCGTCGCCACGATCCTCGTGTCCGTCGTCGGCATCGTGATCGGCGCCCTCGCCGGGTTCTACGGCGGCTGGCTCGACACGATCGTCTCCCGCATCGGTGACATCTTCTTCTCGATCCCGACCATCCTCGGCGCGATCGTGATCATGTCCGTCATCCCCGCGCGCAACGCCCTGACCGTGGCCCTCGTGCTCGCGGCCTTCGCGTGGCCCCAGATCGCCCGCATCATGCGCGGTGCGGTCCTCAGCGCGAAGCAGTCCGACTACGTGATGGCCTCGGCCGCCCTCGGCGTCAGCCGCTTCACGACGCTGGTCCGTCACGTCATCCCGAACGCGCTCGCTCCGGTCATCGTCGTCGCGACCGTGTCCCTCGGTTCGTTCATCGTGGCCGAGGCGACCCTGTCGTTCCTCGGCATCGGGCTGCCGCCGTCGGCGCTGAGCTGGGGTCTCGACATCGGCACCGCGCAGACGTCGATCCGCACCAACCCGTCGACGATCTTCTGGCCGTCCGCCGCCCTGTCCATCACCGTGCTCGCGTTCCTCCTCCTCGGTGACGTGGTCCGCGACGCGCTCGACCCGAAGGCGAGGGCCCGCCGATGACCGAGACGCTCACCGACCCCACGACCAGCCGTCCGACGAACCCGGGGACGCCGCTCCTCGAGATCACGGACCTGCAGGTCGGGTTCAAGACGCAGAGCGGGTTCGTCCAGGCCGTCCGCGGTGTCAACTTCACCCTCGAGCAGGGCGAGCGCCTGGCGATCGTCGGCGAGTCGGGTTCCGGCAAGTCGACCAGCGCGCAGGCGGTCATCAAGCTCCTCGCCGGCACGGGCGAGGTCACGGGTGGCTCGATCAAGTTCAACGGGCGTGAGCTCGTCGGGCTGTCCGACAAGGAGATGTCCGAGATCCGCGGGAAGGAGATCGGCTACGTCCCCCAGGACCCGATGTCGAACCTCAACCCGCTGTGGTCGATCGGCTTCCAGGTCGAAGAGGCGATCAAGGCCAACGGCATGGCGACCGGCAAGCACGCGATCCGTGCCCGCGCGGTCGAGGTGCTGCAGGAGGCCGGTCTCGGTGACGCCGCGACCCGCCTGAAGCAGTACCCGCACGAGTTCTCCGGCGGCATGCGCCAGCGCGTGCTCATCGGCATCGGCCTGTCGAGCCGCCCGAAGCTGCTCATCGCCGACGAGCCGACCTCGGCGCTCGACGTCACCGTGCAGCGCGTCATCCTCGACCACCTCGAGACGCTGACGCGGGACTTCGGTACCTCCGTCCTGTTCATCACCCACGACCTCGGGCTCGCCGCAGAGCGCGCCGAGAAGCTCGTCGTCATGTACAAGGGCCAGGTCGTCGAGTCGGGGCCCTCGAAGGAGATCCTGGCCAACCCGCAGCACCCGTACACGCAGCGCCTCGTCGCCGCGGCACCGTCGCTCGCGAGCCGCCGCATCCAGTCGAAGGTGCAGCACCAGCACGTCGACATCGCGGACGCCGGCAGCGAGGACGACGAGCTGATCGCCCGCGCCCAGGAGCGCGAGCACCAGCCGGCGAAGGACCTCATCGTGGTGAAGAACCTCGAGAAGGTCTACAAGCTGCGCGGCAAGAACCTGCAGACCCGCGAGCTGAAGGCCGTCGACGACGTGTCCTTCGCGATCCCGAAGGGCACCACCACGGCGCTCGTCGGCGAGTCCGGTTCGGGCAAGTCCACCGTGGCGAAGCTCGTCCTGCAGCTCGAGTCGATCACGAGCGGCACGGTGCAGTTCGACGGCATCGACATCGGCGCGCTGAAGGGCAAGGAGCTCTTCGACTTCCGCCGTCGCGTGCAGCCGGTGTTCCAGGACCCGTACGGCTCGCTGGACCCGATGTACAACGTCGGGAACACGATCGCGGAGCCGCTCGCCACGCACAAGGTCGGCGACAAGGCCAGCCGCCGGGCCCGCGTGCTCGAGCTGCTCGACCAGGTCGCCCTGCCGAAGTCGATGGTGAACCGCTACCCGAACGAGCTCTCCGGTGGTCAGCGCCAGCGCATCGCCGTGGCCCGCGCTCTCGCGCTCAAGCCCGAGGTCATCGTGCTCGACGAGGCGGTCTCCGCGCTCGACGTGCTCGTCCAGGGCCAGATCCTGGACCTGCTCACCGAGCTGCAGACCGAGCTCGGCCTGACCTACCTCTTCATCACGCACGACCTCGCCGTCGTCCGCCTCGTCGCGGACAACGTCTGCGTCATGCGGAAGGGGCAGATCGTCGAGAAGGCGACGACCGACGAGGTCTTCGCCGCGCCGAAGGAGCAGTACACCAAGGACCTGCTCGCCGCGATCCCGGGCGCCGGGTTCGAGTTCGGGCGCTGATCCTGAGCGGTACCGAGGCCGGACGCACCGTCGTCCTCCGCGCTGGGCGCGGGGGAGCGGTGGCGTCCGGCCTCGTCGCGTTGCTGGGCCTCTTCCTGCTCGGCGACGCTGCGGTCCGGGGGAGCTGGGACGTCGTGCTCACCGCCCTCGGCCCGCTCGCCGTGCTCGTCTGGGCGCTCTGGGTGCTCACCTTCCGTCCGTCGATCCGACTCGACGACGACGCGCTGACCGTCGTGAACCCCCTCCGTGAGACCCGCGTGCCGTGGGGCGCGGTGGCCGACGTCCGCCTCCGCTGGCAGATCGTGGTCGAGACCACCGAGGGCCGCACGGTCTCCTGCTGGGGTGGCCCGTCGCTGCCTCGCCCGAAGCCCGCGCGCCGAGGCGAGCCGCGGACGCTGCCGCAGCCGGTCGAGATGTCGGTGCTGCTCGACCGCTGGGCGGAGCGCCGCGAGGCGGGTGCCGCCGGTGGCCTGGTCGTCCGCGGATGGGACCGACTCGCGTTGCTCGTCGGCGCGGCGGCCGTCGTCCTCCTCGCGGTCTCCCTGGTGAGCGCTGCGCTGCGCTGACCCCGCCACCCACCGGCCTGGAGGCGCGGCACCAGCCCCGCCACGCGCCTCCCGTCCGTCGCGCACGCACCCCGCGCACCGCAGCCCGCCCGTCTCTCGCGCGGCCTGCCGAGCGGGCCGTTCCCGCGACGCGCCGCGCACGCCCGGCGCGGATGCCGCCCGCTCGCGCGGCGCCGCACGGACCCGTCGGCCGAGCGGGCGGAAGGTGTCACCCGTCCCGGCGAACGTGACGCGTACTGCCCGCTCGCGTGCCCGGGCGGTCGCGTGCGTCGAGCGGGCGGAATGCGTGGGGAGGGGAGCCGCTGACGCGCGGATCCCGCCCGGTCGCGACGGCGCGCCCCGCGATGAGCCGAGCGGGCGGTTCCTGCGGGGCGACGGGCGTCCCGGCCGCGGATTCCGCCCGCTCGCGCGCGCCGGGCGGAACCGTGTGCCGAGCGGGCGGAAGGTGTCACCCGGTTCGGGCGAACGTGACGTGTACCGCCCGCTCGCGTGCGTGGGATGACCGCGCGAGCCGAGCGGGCGGAATGCGCGGCGCGAGGAGCCGCTGACGCGCGGATTCCGCCCGCTCGCGCGGGGCGCGGGGAGCCGGTGCGCCGAGCGGGCGGAACGTGTGGCCCGGTCGTCGCGAGCGTGACGGCTTCCGCCCGCTCGCGGTCCACGGCCGAGCGCGCGCGGGCACGTGCAGACGCCGGACGGGAGGCACGTGGCGCGGCCGCCACCTGCCTCCCGTCCGTGGGTGGCTCAGACCGCGGCGGTCGCGTGCTCCGTGAGCAGGTGCTCCTGGTCGGTCTGCACGCAGGCGACTCCGCGGCCCGCGACGTCCTGCAGGTGCGGGTCGACGGCGCGGCACTGCTGCTGGCGGCCCTCGTCGAGCAGCTGGTAGAGCGGGCACCGGGTGCGGAACCGGCAGCCCTCGATGCGCTCGGTGGGGCTCGGCAGGTCTCCCTGCAGCAGGATGCGTCCGCGGGCTGCCTCGGCGGAGGGGTCCGGGACGGGGACCGCCGACAGGAGCGCCCGCGTGTACGGGTGCTGCGGGTCGTCGAAGACGCGGTCGCCCTCGCCGTACTCGACGATGCGGCCGAGGTACATCACGGCCACGTCGTCGGCGATGTGCCGTACCACCGACAGGTCGTGCGCGACGAACAGGTAGGACAGGCCCAGGCGGTGCTTGAGGTCCTCGAGCAGGTTGATGACACCGGCCTGGACGGAGACGTCGAGCGCGGAGACCGGCTCGTCGAGCACGAGGATCTTCGGCTCGACGATGAGCGCGCGGGCGATGCCGATGCGCTGCCGCTGGCCGCCGGAGAACTCGTGCGGGTATCGGTCGATGTAGCTCGGCTCGAGTCCGACCAGCTCGAGCGCGTCACGGACCCGGCGGCGGATCTCGTCCTTCGGGACACCGTGCACGGTGAGGGGTTCGCCGATCACCGAACCGATGTCGAGCCGCGGGTCGATGGACGCCATCGGGTCCTGGAAGACGACCTGGATGTCGCTCCGCAGGGCCCGGCGGTCGCGCTTCGAGAGCGTGCCGGTGTCGACGCCGTTCACCCGGATGGTGCCCTGCTGCGCCCCGGCGAGCTCGAGGATCTCCATGATCGTGGTCGTCTTGCCGCAGCCGGACTCGCCGACGAGCCCGAGGACCTGCCCGCGCTTCAGGGTCAGGGAGATGCCGTCGACGGCGTGCACCTCGCCGATGCGCCGACGGAAGACGGCACCCTTGGTGAGCGGGAAGGTCTTGACGACGTCCTGGAGTTCGAGGACGACCTCGTCGCCGTGGTCGATGGCGGCCTCGGGGACGTCCTCGGGGCGGGGGAAGATCTCGGAGCGGGCGAGGGTGCCCGCGGCGATCTCGTCGCGACGGATGCACGCGGCGGTGTGGTCGTCGAGGAAGGTGCCGTTCGTGATCGTCGGCGTGGTGCCGGTGAGCACGGGGTTGCCCGCCGCGGCCGGGACGGTGGGCGCGAGCAGTGCGGGCTCACCGTCGCGGCAGGCGTCGATGACGGCCGGGCAGCGGTCCGCGAACGGGCACCCGGTCGGCCGGGCGGTCAGGAGCGGCGGGCGGCCGTCGAGCGGCACGAGACGCTCGGTCCGTGCCGAGGTCATGTTCGGCATCGAGCGGAGCAGGCCGATCGTGTACGGCATCACGGGCTCGTGGAAGAGCTCGTCGACCGGCGCGGTCTCGACGATCCGTCCGGCGTACATCACCGCGACCCGGTCGGCGTTGCCCGCGACGACCCCGAGGTCGTGCGTGATGAGCACGACCGCGGCGCCCGTCATGTCCTTCGCGGTCTGCAGCACGTCCAGGATCTGCGCCTGGATCGTGACGTCGAGCGCCGTGGTGGGCTCGTCGGCGATGATCAGCTTCGGGTCGTTCGCGATCGCGATGGCGATCATCGCGCGCTGGCGCATGCCGCCGGAGAACTCGTGCGGGAAGGCGTCGAGCCGGCGGGCCGGGTTCGGGATGCCGACGGCACGCAGGAGCTCCTCGGAGCGGACCCGGGCGGCCTGCGTGGTGAGGGCCCGGTCGTGCAGCTTCAGGCCCTCGGCGATCTGCTGCCCGATCGTGTACACGGGCGTCAGCGCGGACAGCGGGTCCTGGAAGACCATCGCGATGTCGCCACCGCGGAGCCGTGACATCTCGCGGTCAGTGCGGCCGACGAGCTCCTGGCCGTCGAAGCGGATGCTGCCCTGCACCTGGGCGGACGACGGCAGCAGGCCCATCACGGCCATCGACGACACGGACTTGCCCGAACCGGACTCGCCGACGATGCCGAGGAACTCGCCCTGCTGCACCGAGTAGTCGACACCCCGGACCGCGTAGACCGGCTTCGTCCGCGGGTTGAAGGTGACGGACAGGTCGGAGACGGTGAGCAGCGGCTCAGTCACGGTTGGCTCCAGAGGTGGGGTCGATGGCGTCGCGCAGGGCATCGCCGAGCAGGCTGGTCGACAGGACGGTCGCGACGAGGGTCGCGGCCGGCAGCACGAACAGCCACGGACGGGTGACGGCGGACTGGCTCCCGGCGGCGAGCAGCGTGCCGAGGGACACGTCCGGCACCTGGATGCCGAAGCCGAAGAAGCTCAGGGCGCTCTCCGACAGGATCATCGCGCCGACGCCGAGGGTCGCGTCGATGATGAGCAGCGAGGCCACGTTCGGCAGGATGTGCCGGCGGATGATCGTCGACGACGGCACGCCCATGAACCGGGCGGCCTTCACGTAGTCGCGTTCGCGCAGCGACATCGTCTGCCCGCGGATCACGCGCGCCATGATCATCCAGCCGAAGATCGCCAGGCCGACGATCAGGGCCACCCAGCTGAGGTTCTTGAAGAGCGGGCTGAGGAGCACGAGCGCGTAGAACGACGGGATCACGAGCAGCAGGTCGATGCCCCACACCAGGGCACGGTCGACGAATCCGCCGAAGTAGCCGGCGACCGCGCCGACGATCCCAGCGATCAGGGTCGAGGCGGGTCCGGCGATGAGACCGATGAGCAGCGACTTCTGCAGGCCGACGAGCGTCTGCGCGTAGATGTCCTGTCCGATGTCGTTCGTGCCGAACCAGTGGGCGGCGCTCGGTGCGGCGCCGAAGGCCAGGCCGTCCGAGTCGACCGCGTTCCAGTGGTACAGGTACGGACCGACGAAGGCCCAGAGGATGATGAGCAGCAGGGCGCCACCGCCGATGCGGGCGCGCCAGGTGCCGAGGACCTTCCGCCAGAGCGGGGTGCGGCCGGACCGGACCTCGATGACGTGCGCGGGCGTCCCGGCGTCACCGCTGCCGGGGTCGCCGGCGGTGGTCGTGGTGGTGGGGTCGAGTACGGACACGGGTCACACCCTCACTCGCGGGTCGAGCGCGGCGTAGAGCAGGTCCGCGAGGGTGCCTGCGATGAGCACGAGGATCGCCGTGAAGAGGATCGTGCCCGCTGCCGCGTTGATGTCGTTGTTGGTGATGCTCTGCACGAAGTACTCGCCCATGCCGTGCCAGCTGAAGACCAGTTCGGTGATGCTCGCGCCGGTCAGGATCAGGCCGAACGAGTACGCGAAGAAGGTCGACATCGGGATGAGGGCGACGCGGACGCCATGGCGCATGATGGCCGATCCGCGCGTCCGGCCCTTCGACCGGGCGGTGCGGATGAAGTCGTTCGACAGGACGTCGAGCATCGCCGAGCGCTGGTACCGCGAGTACGAGGCCACGGCGCCGATCGTCAGCGAGATCGTCGGGAGCAACAGGTGGACGAGCCGGTCGCCGAGGACGGGGAAGAACCCGGTCACCCCCGGTGTGTACTCACCGGTGAAGCTGATGAGCTGCGTCCCTGCCGCGTTGTTCAGCGCGGTCGCGAGGATCATGAGCACGACGGCGATCACGAACACCGGCGTCGCGAGGACGGCGAAGGACAGGTACGAGGACACCTGGTCGGACGCCCGGTACTGCCGGACCGCGTTCCAGACGCCGAGCAGCACGCCGAGGATCGCGCCGAGCAGCGTGCCGATCACCAGCAGCCGCAGGCTCGTGCCGGACCGGGCGACGATGTCGGCCGTGACCTCGGTGCCGCGGGCGCTGATGCCGAGCGAGCCGTGCGTGACGAGGCCCACCCACCAGTCCCACGTGCGGACGAGCAGGGGGGTGTTCGGGTCGGCGCCGAGCTTGCGGAGCGAGGCGTCGATCGTGCCCTGTGGCACGGCGGGGTTGCGGCCCAGGAACCGGGATGCCGGGTTCAGCGTGGAACTGGCGAGCAGGTACCCGAGGGTGGTCGCGACGATCGTCAGGATGACGTAGTTGACGATGCGCTTCGCGATGAAGGCAAGCATGGACGATGGACCTCGCAGGGTACGGACGGCGTTGTCGGCGAGGAGAGCGTAACCCCATCCGTCGACGTCGTGGTGATGCGAAGTGACGCTATGCAACATGTGTTACGGCCGTGTTTCGATTCCTCGCAGGGACTCTTGTGGAGCCTTCTGATGTGGCTAGGGTTCTCAACCAAAGACGTGACGGCAGGGGCCGCCGACGTTCGCCAGCGCTCAGCGCGAACCACACCGAAAGGGGATCCTCGCGATGCGAATGAGGATCAAGAGCACCGCTGTGCTCGCCACCGCAGCCGCCGCAGCACTCGTGCTGGCCGGCTGCTCGGGCGGCGGGACGGCGGGGGAGAGCAGTTCCGCGGTCGCCCAGTCGTCGCTCAAGTCGACGGGCTGGACGACCGCGGACCGCAGTTCGATCAAGGACGGCGGCTCCCTGACGCTGCCGATCGACTCGGCTCCCGCCAACTTCCAGATCAACAACCTCGACTCCGGCACGGTCGACGACCAGACCATCGCCGGCGTGTACCTGCCCGGGTTCATCCAGTTCAAGGAGAACGGTGACTGGGAGGCGAACCCGGACTACGCCGAGTCCGTGAAGCTCACGAAGGACTCCCCGCAGACCGTCGAGATCAAGATCAACCCGAAGGCCGTGTGGTCCGACGGGACGCCGATCACCGAGAAGGACGTCGAGGCGAACTGGAAGGCCCTGAACGGGACCAACCCGGCGTTCGCGCCCCTCGCGACGAACGTCTGGGAGGACGTCGACTCCGTGACGCAGGGCTCGGACGAGCGCGACGTCGTCATCACCTTCAAGAAGGTCAACGCCGACTGGCCGAGCGTGCTCGGCGGGATCTACCCGTACTGGGCCGTCGACACCCCGGACCACTTCAACAAAGCGTGGGCGAAGGGCCCGTACGCGGCCGACGGGACGACGTACGTCTCGGGCGGCCCGTACATCGTCAAGTCGTTCGACGCGAACGGCGGCGTGCTCACCTTCGAGAAGAACCCGAAGTGGTGGGGTGACACCCCCAAGCTCGACACGATCGTCTTCAAGACGGTGTCGCGCGACAGCGTGGCCCAGGCGTACGCCAACAAGGAGTTCGACGCGTTCAACCTGAACGGCAGCGCCGACAACTTCAAGACCGCGAACAGCCGGTCCGACTCGAAGATCGAGCGCTCGCTCGGCACGACCCAGCGGCAGATCACGCTGAACGGCACGTCCGAGGTGTTCAAGGACAAGTCGGTCCGCCAGGCGTTCGCGCAGGCCATGAACCGTCAGGTCCTCGCGCAGGCGATCCTCTCGCCGGTGAAGAGCCCGGTGACCGTCCTGAACAACCTCATCTACCTCCCGGGGCAGAAGGGGTACCAGGACGACGCGTCGAAGGTCTACGGCTACAGCACCGACTCCGCGAAGAAGAAGCTCGAGGACGCCGGCTGGAAGATCGGCTCGAACGGATACGCGTCGAAGGGCGGCAAGGAGCTCGACGTCCGCTTCGTGATCCCGTCGGACAACCAGAACTCGGCCAACATCGCGCAGCTCGTGCAGCAGCAGACGAAGCTCGCCGGCTTCAAGGTCACGATCGACACGGTCCCGACCGACGACTTCTTCACGAAGTACGTCACGACGACCACGCGTGACTTCGACGCGACCTACTTCGCCTGGCAGGGCACGCCCTTCCCGGTGTCGTCCACGAAGTCGATCTACTACCCGGCCGACGCAGGCCAGAACTACACCGGCGTGACCGACGAGTCGCTCGGCAAGCTCTGGGACACCGCGAACGCCGAGCTCAACGCGAACGACCGGATCAAGGACGCGCAGAAGATTGACAAGGTGATCGTCGGCGTCGCCGGCACCATCCCGCTGTTCCCGGAGCCCTACGCCTGGGGTGTGCGGAAGGACCTGGTCAACTACGGTCCGGCGCAGTTCCAGCAGAGCTCCGTCAAGTGGCAGGACGTCGGCTACACGAAGTAGTCACGACCGCACCGAGAACCCCCGACGCCTCCGGGCGCCGGGGGTTCTCCCGTGTACGGCAGCTGGCAGCTGGCAGCTGGCAGCCGGCAGCCGTCGGCCGCAGCCGGCCGTCGCCTGGCGGCCGCCGACCCCCTCAGAGCCGCGCGCCCGCCATCGACGCGGCCACCCCGAGCACGATCATCCCGACCACCGACCAGCCGTGCGCTCGGTGCGTGATCACCGCCGGCACGACGGTCGCCGGAGGCGGGCCGTCCTGCACCACCGGCTCGGGCAGGAACGCACGCATCCGAGCGGCCGCAGCCTCCACGTCGAGGCGGGTCGTGCCTCCCGTCCGGTCCGTCGGCAGCACGCCCAGCCGAGCCGTCCTGCGTGTGGCGAGCCAGGTGCGGCGCACGCCCTCGCTCGAGACGATCTCGATCCCGTACTTCGTCCGGATCTCGGTGACGCGGCGCCAGTCGTAGGTGCTGGTCCGTCGGACGTCGACGACCTGCAGGTTGCCGTCGGTGCAGACGAAGCGCGGCCGCCACAGGACCGCGTACGCGACGAGCGCGATGAACAGGCTGGGCACCGGGGCGAGCCACGGGGCCCCGCCGCCGACCAGGGCGAGCGGCACGAGGAGCACGGCGACCGCCCAGAGGACGACGGCGGACAGACGCATGCCGGGGGCAACGATCACGGTGCGGGTCACCCGAGCATGGTAGGCGAGCGGGCAGTGGGACCCGCGCCGACGAGGCGGACGCGCGTACCGAGAGTGCCTCCCCGGGAACGTCCGGGGAGCGGGTGTGACACACCGGCGCGTATCTCCGGACGACCCGATTCCCCGGGGAGGCAAGTCCTGTGGACCTCTCGTGCATCCATGGTCACCGCGCCCCAGTTCGGGTGTCAATACCCGACCCCGGAACCTTCAGGAAGTCGCCACGCCGTTCCGGCACAGAACTCGCTGCCCCGGCGGTGCGCCCGCTACTCGACCAGCCGCTCGACCTGTTCGCGGATCGTCGCGGCCTTGGGGAACCGCAGCCCGACCAACCCGACGTGCCGCCACCGCAGCACACCGTCCGGTCCCACCAGGAACACCGACCGGCGCAGTCCGATCCCCGGAGCCTGCAGGCCGTAGGCGCGGACGATCCGTCCGGCGGGGTCGCTCAGCAGCGGGAACGTCAGCGACGCCCCGCGCGCGAACGCCTCGTGCGAGTCCAGCGCCTGCGGACTGATGCCCCACACGACGACACCGAGGTCCTGGAACCCGTCGAGCTCCTCCTGGTAGCTGCAGAGCTGTGCCGTGCAGACCAGGCTGGCGTCCCCGGGGTAGAAGGCCAGGACGACCGGTCGGCCGATCTCGGCGGACAGCGCGTACTCGCCGTCGGTGCGGTGACCGGCGCGGACGATCGTGCCCGGCAGGGTGAAGTCGGGAGCCGGTTCGCCGACCTCGGGGATGCTCATGCGCTCACGGTAGGGCCAGGTGCCCGGGAGCCAGCCGCAACCTGCGTGTCGCGGCCCGCTGGTTGGCCGGGCGGGCAGGCGGGCGGGCGGCCCGGCAGGCGGCGGGCTGACGGCCTGGAGGCACGGTGCCGCCCCGCCACGCGCCTCCCGCCCGGCGGTCGGTCGCGTCCGGCGCGTCGGTGGAGCAGAACACGTCGGGTCGCGCCCGCGGACCCGACGTCTTCTGCTCCACCAACACCGGCATCAACACCGGCACCAGCACCGGCACCAGCACCAGCACCAGCACCAGCACCGGCGCCAGCACCGACGCCGGCGCCGGTGCCCCGATCCCGCCGGGTCAGCGGAACAGGTGCGGGAACGCCGCGGCGACGTACGGGTACCCGACGAACACCGCCGCGTCGAGCAGGCAGTGCGTGATCACGAGGGGGAGCAGCCGCCCCCACCGGGTGTACATCCAGCCGAACACGATCCCCATCACGGCGTTCCCCACGAAGGCCCCGAAGCCCTGGTACAGGTGGTAGCTCCCGCGCAGGACCGCGGTGGACAGGATCACCTGCCACCGCCCCCACCCCAGCCCGCCGAGCCGCTCGTACAGGTAGCCGACCACGATGACCTCCTCCTGCAGCCCGGACCGGATCGCCGAGAGCAGCAGGACGGGGATCGTCCACCAGTACGTGTTCAGTGCCGCCGGGTCCACGTCCACCGTGAAGCCGAGCGCCCGGCCCGTGAAGTACAGCGCGAGCCCCGGGATCCCGATGCCCAGGGCGATGAGCGCCGCGCCGCCGAGGTCCGGGCGCACGCGGAACCGGTCGATGCCGAGCCGGGACAGGTGCGGGCGGGTCGTGCTCCAGAGCAGGGAGCAGACGAGCGCGACCGGGGCCAGGTCGACCGCGATGCCCAGGAGCTGCCGCGCCAGGTCGACGTACTGCACGGTCGTCGTCGACTGGTTGAGCGCCGTGGACTGCTCGCCGAGCGGGGTCGTCTGCGACAGGTCGTCGATGATCTGCAGGATCGAGTAGAGCGCGCTCCCGCCGAGCGACAGCATGAGGACGATCGTGATCTCGACCCACGTTCGCCGTCGGCTCATACGCTGTACTCCTCGTGGTTGCGAACTACCGGTAGACTGGCGTGTCGGGCGTTCTGCCCGCGGGTGCCATGTGTCCACGACGACCGGCCGCCCGATCTTCTCCGAACACTTGAAGGATGTCCTGTATGGCGCTCGCCACCCGGTCCGACCTGCGCAACGTCGCCATCGTGGCACACGTCGACCACGGCAAGACCACCCTCGTCGACGCGATGCTCACGCAGACCAACTCGTTCGACGCCCACTTCGAGGGCGAAGACCGCATGATGGACTCGAACGACCTCGAGCGCGAGAAGGGCATCACCATCCTCGCGAAGAACACCTCGGTGCTCTACAACGGGAAGCACGCCGAGGAGTTCAACCCGGGCGGTCGCATCACGATCAACGTGATCGACACCCCCGGCCACGCCGACTTCGGTGGTGAGGTCGAGCGCGGCCTCTCCATGGTCGACGGTGTCGTGCTGCTCGTCGACGCGTCCGAGGGCCCGCTGCCCCAGACCCGCTTCGTGCTCCGCAAGGCGCTCGCCGCGAAGCTCCCGGTGATCCTGCTCGTCAACAAGACGGACCGCCCGGACTCCCGCATCGACGAGGTCGTGTCCGAGTCGCAGGACCTGCTCCTCGGCCTGGCCTCCGACCTGGCGGACGAGGTCGACGACCTCGACCTCGACGCGATCCTCGACGTCCCGGTGGTCTACGCCTCGGGTCGCGCGGGCGCCGCGAGCCGCAACAAGCCCGAGGACGGCTCGCTGCCCGACAACGACGACCTCGAGCCGCTGTTCGAGGCGATCCTGCAGCACGTCCCGGCCCCGAAGTACGACGACGAGCACCCCCTGCAGGCGCACGTCACGAACCTCGACGCGTCGCCGTTCCTCGGCCGCCTCGCGCTGCTCCGCATCTTCCACGGCACGATGAAGAAGGGGCAGACGGTCGCGTGGGTCAAGCACGACGGCACCGTCGCGAACGCCCGCATCACGGAGCTCCTCATCACGAAGGCGCTCGACCGCTACCCGGCCGAGTCCGCCGGCCCCGGTGACATCGTCGCCGTCGCGGGCTTCGACACGATCACCATCGGTGAGACGCTGTCCGACCCCGAGGACGTCCGTCCGCTCCCGACCATCACGGTCGACGACCCGGCCATCTCGATGACCATCGGGACGAACACGAGCCCGCTCGTCGGCAAGGTCAAGGGCCACAAGCTCACCGCCCGCATGGTCAAGGACCGTCTGGACCGCGAGCTCATCGGCAACGTCTCGCTCAAGGTGCAGGACATCGGCCGCCCGGACACCTGGGAGGTCCAGGGCCGCGGTGAGCTGGCGCTCGCCATCCTCGTCGAGCAGATGCGCCGGGAGGGCTTCGAGCTCACCGTCGGCAAGCCGCAGGTCGTCACGAAGCGCGACGAGAACGGCAAGCTCCTCGAGCCCTACGAGCACATGACGATCGACACGCCGGAGGAGCACCTCGGCGCGATCACGCAGCTCATGGCCGCGCGCAAGGGTCGCATGGAGAACATGACGAACCACGGCACCGGCTGGATCCGCATGGAGTTCATCGTGCCGTCGCGTGGCCTGATCGGCTTCCGCACGTCGTTCCTCACCGAGACCCGCGGCACCGGCATCGCGAACGCGATCTCGCACGGCTACGACGAGTGGGCCGGCCCGATCCAGACCCGCATCAACGGCTCGATCGTCTCCGACCGTGCCGGTGTCGTCACGCCGTTCGCCATCACGAACCTGCAGGAGCGCATGACGTTCTTCGTCAACCCGACGGAGGAGGTCTACGAGGGCATGGTCATCGGCGAGAACTCGCGCGCCGACGACATGGACGTGAACATCACGAAGGAGAAGAAGCTCACGAACATGCGTTCGGCGAACGCCGACTCCTTCGAGTCGATGACGCCGTCGCGCCAGCTCTCCCTCGAGGAGTGCCTGGAGTTCGCGCGCGAGGACGAGTGCGTCGAGGTCACCCCCGACCACGTCCGCATCCGCAAGGTCGAGCTGGACGCGCAGGCGCGCCAGCGCGCGTACGCCCGCCTGAAGCGCCAGGACGCGTAAGCAGGTCCGGCCTGGAGGCACTGCCTCCGTCCGACGGCCCGGTCACCTCATCGAGGTGGCCGGGCCGTCGGCGCGTGGGGATACGGTGGAGCGCGTGACCCTCGACCTCCTCTCCCTGTACCAGGACCTGCACGCCCACCCGGAGCTCGGCTTCCAGGAGCACCGCACGGCCGGCGTCGTCGCTGACCGGCTCGCGGAGCTCGGCGGCATCGACGTCACCACGGGCGTGGGCGGCACGGGGGTCGTCGGTGTGCTGTCGAACGGGGACGGCCCGGTCGTCTGGCTCCGCGCCGACATGGACGGCCTGCCCGTCCAGGAGCGCACCGGACTGCCGTACGCGAGCACCCACACCGGGCGGGACGACGAGGGCGCCGAGGTCCCGACGATGCACGCCTGCGGGCACGACATCCACGTGACGTGGCTGCTCGGCACGCTCGAACGGCTCGTCGACACCCGTGACGCCTGGTCCGGCACCGTCGTCGGCGTGTTCCAGCCGGCGGAAGAGGTGATCTCCGGCGCCCGGGCGATGCTCGAGGACGGCCTGGTCGAGCGGTTCCCGAAGCCCGACGTCGTCCTCGGCCAGCACTCCGCGCCGGCGCCGGTCGGCGTCGTCGCGGTCGGTTCCGGTCCCGTGATGGCGTCGAGCGACCGACTGACCGTCACGTTCAACGGCCGCGGCGCGCACGGCTCGGCGCCGCAGGCCTCGCTCGACCCGATCGTCACCGCCGCGAGCGCCGTCGTGCGGCTGCAGACCGTCGTCTCGCGCGAGGTCTCGCCGTCGGACGCCGGTGTCGTCACCGTCGGCAGCTTCCACGCCGGCACCCGGCCGAACATCATCCCGGACCAGGCCGTCATCGAGATCTCGACGCGGGCCCGCAACGAGGAGACCCGGGAGCGCATCATCGCGTCGATCGAGCGCATCGTGCGTGCGGAGAGCGACGCGGGCGGCCTCCCTGCCCCGACCATCCAGCGGGCGCCGGGGGCCGAGGTCACCGTGAACGACGCGGAGGCCGCTCGGCGCGTGCTCGAGGCGCTGCAGGGCGCGGTGCCGGACGCCCGCGACCTGGAGATCGGCCTCGCGATGGCGTCCGAGGACGTCGGGCAGCTCGCCACCGCGGCCGGCGTGCCGCTCGTGTACTGGTTCACCGGGATCACCGACCCGGAGCTCTTCCGTCGCGGCGACGACGTCCCGAGCAACCACTCGCCGTTCTACGCGCCGCAGGCCGAGACCGCGATCCCGGTCGGGGTCGACGCGCTGACGGCCGCGACCCGCGCCTGGCTGTCCTGACGCGCCCCACCCGCCGGGCGTGCCCCGCCGGGCGTGACCCGGTGGCGGGCAGGCAGGTTCCCAGGGAACGCACGCCGCGCCTCCCGGCTGTCGCCCTATGGTGACCGCATGCGTACGACCCGGACCCTGCTCGCCGCCGTGGCGGCGGGCATCACCCTCGCCGGTCTGACCGGCTGCTCGGCCGCCGACGTCCAGCAGGCGACCGCCCTCGGATCCTCGGTGGCCTCGAACGTCTCCGAGACGGTGCAGGGCATCGACGGCAAGGCGATCCAGGACGGGATGTCCTCGGTCGCGGGCGGCATCGACGGCGCCCTCGACGCGGCCCTCAAGGGCACGGGGGTGACCTCCGACGGCAAGGTCCCGGACGGGTTCCCGACCGCCGAGGTCCCGCTCGTCGACGGCACGGTCCTCGGCGGCGGCACGGGGCCGAACGGCTCCGGCTGGGTGGTGCAGGTCCGTGCGGGGTCGGTCGACGACTTCGCCGCGGCCGCCCAGCGCCTGGCGGACGCCGGGTACACCGAGTCCGCGAAGCGGGCGGACGCCTCGAGCGCGTTCGGGCTGTTCCGGAGCGACGCGCACCGCGTGGTGCTGACGTTCTCGAAGAGCGGGGACGGCGTCACCGCGACGTACATCGTCACCCCGCGGTAGCGAAGTAGCCTTGGCCCTGATGTCCAAGGTCCCCGCCACGCGCCCCGAGCGCGTCCTGTTCGTGCACGCCCACCCCGACGACGAGACCCTCGCCTCCGGCGGCACCATCGCCACGATGCTCGAGCTCGGGGCCGAGGTCACCGTGCTCACCGCCACGCGGGGGGAGCAGGGCGAGGTGCTCGTGCCGGAGCTCGCCGGGATCGCCGGGGACGGCCCCCGCGTCGCCGAGCACCGCGAGACCGAGATCGCCGCCGCGCTCGCCGCCCTCGGCGGTCCGGCGCACCTGTGGCTCGGCGGACCCGGCGCGCGCCCGACCGACCTGGCGCCGCGGCGGTACACCGACTCCGGGATGCAGTGGGGCCCCGACGGGCGGGCGATCGCCGCCGACGACGCCCCGGCAGACTCGCTCACCGCGGCGGACCTCGGCGAGGTCGTCGACGACGTCCGGGCCGCGATCCGGTCGACCGGGGCGGACGCGGTGGTCAGCTACGCGGACGACGGCGGCTACGGCCACCCGGACCACGTGCGCGTGCACCACGCCGCCCGGTACGCCGCCCGTGCCGAGGAGGTCCCGTTCTCGATGATCGTCGACCCCGCGACGACGGAGCCCGACCTGACCGTGGACGTCGTGCCGGTCCGGGCGAAGGTCCGCGCGGCGCTCGAGCAGTACCGCTCCCAGCTGACGGTGGACCCGGCCGCGACCGACGACCCGCGGGCGCTGTCGTGGGTGATGCCGCACGGGGAGCGGCAGCACGCCCGCGACGTCGAGGCCTTCCGACACGACGCCGACCCGGTGCCCGAGACCCCGCAGACCTTCGCGGAGCTGTCCGGCCAGGGCAAGGCCGCGGCCGTCGTCGTGTCCGTGGTCGCCGGACTGCTCGCTGGCGCGCTCGGCACCGTCACCCACCAGCAGACGATCGGCGGCGTCCCGGTCGGCATGGTCATCACGACGCTCGTCGTCGTCGGGCTCCTCGTCGGCCTCCGCCTGCTGTTCCGCTCCCGGGTCCTCGTCGCAGCCGCCGGCGTCGCGGTGATCGTCGCGACCCAGGTGCTCGTGTCGGTCGGCGGACAGTCGTCCCCGCTCGTGCTCGCGAACCCCGCCGGGTACGTGTGGACGTTCGTCCCCGCGGTCATCACGCTGCTCGCCCTCGCCTGGCCGGACCTGTCCGGACTCCGGGCCGCCCGGGCCGCCGCCGAGGCGCGGGACGGTGCGCGGTCAGGGTCGGCCCTGCCCCGCGAGTAGGATCGAGAGCGCTCAGTCCGAAGGGAGCACCCGCACCGTGACCTACGTGATCGCCCAGCCCTGTGTCGACGTCAAGGACCGCGCCTGCATCGACGAATGCCCGGTCGACTGCATCTACGAGGGTGACCGGTCGCTGTACATCCACCCCGACGAGTGCGTCGACTGCGGTGCGTGCGAGCCGGTCTGCCCGGTCGAGGCGATCTACTACGAGGACGACCTCCCCGAGGAATGGGCCGACTACTACAAGGCGAACGTCGAGTTCTTCGAGGAGATCGGCTCGCCCGGCGGTGCCGCGAAGGTCGGTGTGATCCACAAGGACCACCCGGTCGTCCTGGCCGAACCCCCACGCGGCTGACCGGCGACACCCCCGTGGCGCTCGACCTCCCCGACTTCCCCTGGGACCAGCTCGTCCCGTTCAAGCAGCGCGCAGCGGCGTCCGAGGGCGGCATCGTCGACCTCAGCGTCGGCTCGCCCGTCGACCCCACGCCCGAGGTCGTCCGACGGGCCCTCGCCGACGCCACCGACGCGCACGCCTACCCGCAGGTCGCGGGCACGCCGGCCCTGCGCGAGGCCATCGCCGACTGGTACGGCCGCCGGCAGGGGATCACCCTGACGCCCGACCAGGTCCTGCCGACGATCGGCTCGAAGGAGTTCATCGCGGGGCTCGCGCTGTGGCTCGGCATCGGACCGGGCGACACCGTCGTGTTCCCCGAGGCCGCGTACCCGACCTACGAGCTCGGCGCGGCCCTCGTGCGCGCCGAGGCCCTCGCCGCGGACGACCCGGCGACCTGGCCGGCCACGACCCGGCTCGTCTGGTTGAACTCCCCGGGCAACCCGGACGGCCGCGTGCTGTCGGTGGAGCGGCTCCGCGCCGCCGTCGCCCGCGCCCGCGAACTCGGCGCGGTCGTCGTCGGGGACGAGTGCTACGCCGAGCTCGGCTGGGAACCGCCGTTCGACACCGCCCCCACGCCGTCGATCCTCGACCCGCGCGTGGTCGGGGACTCGGTGGACGGCGTCCTCAGCGTGTACTCGCTGTCGAAGCAGTCGAACCTGGCCGGGTACCGCGCGGCGTTCGTCGCCGGTGACGCCGCGGTCCTCGCCGACGTGCTCGCCGTCCGGAAGCACACCGGCATGATGCCGCCGCTGCCCGTGCAGCAGGCGATGGTCGAGGCGCTGGCCGACGACACCCACGTGCAGCAGCAGAAGGCCCGCTACCGCGCCCGGAGGAACATGCTCCGACGGGCACTCGAGGACGCGGGCTTCCGGATCGACCACAGCGAGGCGGGCCTGTACCTCTGGGCGACCCGCGGCGAGCCCGCACTCGACACCGTGTCGTGGCTCGCGGACCGCGGCATCCTCGTCGCCCCCGGCACGTTCTACGGCCCGGCGGGGGCCGAGCACGTGCGGGTCGCGCTCACCGCCACCGACGACCGGATCGCGGCGGCGGCGCAGCGTCTGGCGAGCGCCCGACGACTCGCCGGTTCCTGACCCAGCCGGGCCGGGGTGCCGCAGCTGGGACATCCCGGCGACGCGGCCGGAACGTCCACGGGACGCGGTCGGAGCCGGTCCGTCTCCGTGCACAATCCGCGGTTCCCACCAATTCCGAGGGCTCCCGTGGTGCACGACCGACAGTCCCCGCGATTAGGCTGTGGTCGTGACTGACACTGCCAACGACGCTCAGAAGACGGCCACACCGCCCACCACGCCCGTCCCCGTGAGCCCCGCCGCCGCCGAGTCCACGGGCACCGCGACGCTCACGTTCCCGGGCGGCACGGCGGAGTTCCCGATCCTGCCGAGCGTCGACGGCGCGTCGGCGATCGACATCTCGACGCTCAAGAAGCAGACCGGGCTGAACACGCTCGACTACGGCTTCGTGAACACCGGCGCCACGAAGAGCGCCATCACCTACATCGACGGCGACGAAGGGATCCTGCGCTACCGCGGGTACCCGATCGACCAGGTCGCGTCGGGCTGCACCTACCTCGAGGTCGCCTGGCTCCTGATCTACGGCGAGCTCCCCACCGCGGACGAGCTCGCCGGCTTCGACGCTCGCATCCGTCGCCACACGCTCCTGCACGAGGACCTCCGTCGCCTGTTCGACGCCCTGCCGCACTCGGCGCACCCGATGTCGGTGCTGTCCAGTGCCGTCAGTGCCCTGTCGACGTACTACGAGGACGACATGAGCGTCGACGACCCGGAGAAGGTCGAGCTGCAGACCGTGCGGCTGCTCGCCAAGCTCCCCGTCATCGCCGCCTACGCGCACAAGAAGGCGATCGGGCAGGCCTTCCTGTACCCGGACAACTCGCTGTCGTTCGTCGACAACTTCCTGCGGCTGAACTTCGGCACCATGGCCGAGACCTACGTGCCGAACCCGGTGCTGTCGAAGGCACTCGAGCGGCTGCTCATCCTGCACGAGGACCACGAGCAGAACGCGTCGACCTCAACCGTGCGCCTGGTCGGCTCGACGAAGGCGAACATGTTCGCGTCGATCTCTGCGGGCATCAACGCCCTGTACGGCCCGCTGCACGGGGGTGCGAACGAAGCCGTGCTCGAGATGCTCCAGCAGATCAAGGACTCCGGCGAGCCGGTGTCGCGCTTCGTCGAGCGGGTGAAGAACAAGGAGCGCGGGGTGAAGCTCATGGGCTTCGGGCACCGCGTCTACAAGAACTACGACCCGCGCGCGAAGCTCGTCAAGGAGTCCGCGCACGAGGTCCTCGAGTCCCTCGGCGTGCAGGACGACCTGCTCGACATCGCGATGGAGCTCGAGCAGATCGCGCTCGAGGACGAGTACTTCGTCAGCCGCCGGCTCTACCCGAACGTCGACTTCTACACCGGCATCATCTACCGGGCGATGGGCTTCCCGCCGCGGATGTTCACGGTCCTGTTCGCGATCGGTCGCCTGCCGGGTTGGATCGCTCAGTGGCGTGAGCTCAACAACGACCCGCTCAACAAGATCGGCCGCCCGCAGCAGCTCTACGTGGGGCACCCGGAACGGGACCTGCCGACGCGCTGACCGGTGCGTCCTGCCCGCCACGCTGGGCAGGTGGCCGGGATGCGACGGACGGGAGGCACGTGACGGGTCCGCCACGTGCCTCCCGTCCGTCGCCTCGTGCGCTGGGCCGGTCCCCGGCTACGCGTGCAGCGCGGTGTTCAGCTGGATGCCCTCGCCCTTGCGCTGGAGTGCCTCGACGGCACCCGTGACGGAGTTCCGGCGGAACAGCACGTTCGGCGTTCCGGAGAGCTCGGCGGCCTTCACGGTCCTGGGCGTGCCGTCCGGGTCCGGGGCGGCCCCGACCAGGACGACCTTCGTGCCGGCCGTGACGTACAGTCCGGCCTCGACCACGGAGTCGTCGCCGAGCGAGATCCCGAGCCCGGCGTTCGCCCCGAGCAGGGCGCGCTCGCCGAGCGACACCCGGTGGGTCCCGCCGCCGGACAGCGTGCCCATGATCGACGCGCCGCCACCGATGTCCGTGCCGTTCCCGACGACGACGCCCTGCGAGACGCGGCCCTCGATCATCGCGTCGCCGAGGGTGCCGGCGTTGAAGTTCACGAAGCCCTCGTGCATGACGGTGGTGCCCGGCGCGAGGTGCGCCCCGAGCCGGACCCGGTTCGCGTCGCCGATGCGGACGCGGTCCGGGACGACGTAGTCGAGCAGGCGCGGGAACTTGTCGACCGCGTGCACGGCGATCCCGGCGCGCTGCAGGACCGGACGGAGCCGGGTGAGGGCATCGGGGTGCACCGGGCCGGCGTTCGTCCACGCGACGATCGGCAGGTGTCCGAAGACACCGTCCAGGCTGATGGTGTTCGGCTGCACGTGCAGGTGGCTGAGCAGGTGCAGGCGGAGGTAGGCGTCGGGCGTGCTCGCCGGGGCGTCGTCGAGCACGATCGCCGTCGTCACCGCCTCGACCCGGACGCCACGCCGCGGGTCGTCGCCGACGTGGGCGCGCAGGTCCTCCGGGAACGCGGCGTCGGCGGGGAGCTCGCCCAGGTGCGTCTCCGGGTACCAGGTGTCGAGGGTGGTGCCGTCGGCGGCGATCGTGGCGAGGCCGTGGCCCCAGGCGTGTGTGGGGCGGTCGGTGGCTGCGGGCGCGTCGGTCACGCGACCAGGGTACCGACCTGCCGGGCCCGGCCACCCGTCCAGCGGGACGGTCGTGGGGGAGGCGATCCGTGCCTCCCGGCCGGTGCCGTGGACCAGCCGACCGCAGGACGCGGCCGGTACGCTGACCGCATGCCGGAGCTGCTCGACCTCACCGCCTCGTCCATCGACATCACCCGCGTGATCTGCGACATCGAGTCGGTGTCCGGGAACGAGGGCAGCCTCGCCGACGCGATCGAGGCGACGCTCGCGCCCCTCGACCACCTCGAGGTGGTCCGCGACGGCGACGCCGTCGTGGCGCGGACGGACCTCGGTCGGGACCGCCGCGTCGTCATCGCCGGGCACATCGACACCGTGCCGCTGAACCACAACCTGCCGACCGAGTTCCGGACCACGGAGGACGGCACCGAGATCCTCTGGGGCCGCGGCACCGTGGACATGAAGGCCGGCGTCGGGGTGCAGCTCAAACTGGCGTACGACCTCGTCGCACCGACCGTCGACGTCACCTGGGTGTTCTACGACCACGAGGAGGTCAGCGACTCGCTGAACGGCCTCGGTCGACTCGCCCGCACCCGGCCCGGACTGCTCGCCGGCGACTTCGCGATCCTCGGTGAGCCCTCCGGGGCGCAGATCGAGGGCGGCTGCAACGGCAACCTGCGGGCCGAGGTCCGCACGTTCGGCAAGCGCTCGCACAGTGCCCGCAGCTGGATCGGCGACAACGCCATCCACAAGACCGCACCGATCCTGGCCATCCTCGCCGCCTACGAGCCGCGCACGGTGACCGTCGACGGCCTCGACTACCGCGAGGGCCTGAACGCCGTCGGGATCTCCGGCGGCATCGCCGGCAACGTCATCCCGGACGAGGCGATGGTCCACGTGAACTACCGCTTCGCGCCCTCGCGCAGCGCGGACGAGGCCGTGGCCCACATCCGCGAGCTCTTCGACGGGTACGACGTGCAGATCGTCGACCTCGCCGCCGGCGCGCGTCCCGGGCTCGACGCCCCGCTCGCGCAGGACTTCGTCGCCGCGGTCGGCGGGCCGGCCCCGCGCCCGAAGTACGGCTGGACGGACGTCGCCCGGTTCTCAGCGCTCGGCGTCCCCGCCGTGAACTACGGCCCCGGCGAGCCGGTCTTCGCGCACCACGACGACGAGCAGGTCCCCGTCGACCAGATCTCTGCGGTCGAGGACGGTCTGCGGCGGTGGCTGACGGCGTGACGACGGGCTCCGCGCCGGTCGTCGCGGGGCGTCGGCCGGGGGTGCGGTGGCGCGCCCGGTACCGTGCCGTGCCCTGGTGGGTGCGGATCACCGTCGTGTACGTCGTCGCACGGATCGTCACCGGGGCGATGCTCCTGGCCTACGCGGGGCAGCAGGCTGCGAACTCGTTCACGGTCCAGCACCCCTCGTACCTTTCGTTCGCCGCGATCTGGGACGGTGCCTGGTACCGGGTGATCGCCACCGGCGGGTACCCGTCGACGCTCCCGGTGGACGCCGCCGGGCACGTCACCGAGAACGCGTGGGCGTTCATGCCGGCGTACCCGTTCCTGGTCCGCGGGCTGATGCTCCTCACCGGGGCGTCGTTCGAGGCCGTCGCCGTGACCGTGTCGCTGGTCGCCGGGTGGGGTGCCGCGCTCGTGTTCCGACGGCTGCTCGGACGGTTCCTCGACGACGGCCGGGCGACGTTCGCCACGGTGCTGTTCTGCGTCGCGCCGGTGTCCGCGATGTTCCAGGTCGCCTACGCAGAGTCGATGGGGATGTTCCTGCTCCTCGTCGCCCTGCTGCTGCTCGTGGACCGCCGCTGGTGGACGATGCTGCCGGTGGTCCTGCTGCTCGGCATGACCCGGCCCACCGGACTCGCGTTCGGGCTGCTCGTGGCGCTGTTCCTGGTCGTGTGGGCCGTCCGCCCCGCCTGGGTGCGCGAGTACGCCCGCCCGACCGTCCGCACCGCCCTGCCGCCGCTCGTGGTCGGCGCGGTGTCCGGTCTCGTCGGGCTCGCGTGGCCGGCGATCGCCTGGGCCGTGACCGGGGTGCCGAAGGCGTACACCGACACCGAGCTCGCGTGGCGGTCGTCGTACATCGGCTGGCAGGAGCTCGTGCCGTTCACCCCGTGGGTGCAGGGCTTCGGCTGGTGGTTCCGGCAGCCAGCCGGCGGGATCCTGCTCGCCGTTGCGGTCGTCGGGTTCGCCGTCTTCGTGTTCCAGCCCGCTGCTCGCCGGATCGGGCTCGAGCTGCGGCTCTGGGCAGTGGCGTACGTCGTGTACCTGCTCGCGGTGTTCTTCCCGCAGTCGAGCACCTGGCGCATCCTGCTGCCGATCGCGCCGCTCCTGGGCATCGTGGCGCTGCCCCGGTCATCGGTCTACCGGGTGCTCCTCGTCGCCGCGTGCCTCGTGCTGCAGTGGATGTGGCTCGACGCGTGCTGGTTGGTCGACGGCTACGACTGGACGCCGCCGTGATCGCCCTCGCCGCCGTGATCGCCCTCGCCGCCGTGATCGACCTCGCGGTCGTCTGACTCCTCGGCGGAGGCCGTGGCGGACGGGTCCTCGCCCGGGCGCCAGTCGGCCGCCGCGTGCACCATCGCGTTCACCGTCGCGATGAACGGCACCGCGAAGAAGGCGCCGACGACGCCCGCGATGGTGGTGCCCGCGGTGACGCCGAGCACGACGCCGAGCGGGTGCACCTTGACGGCGCTGCCGGTCAGGAACGGGTGCAGGACGTGGCTCTCCAGCTGCTGCACGACGATCACCACGGCGAGCATGATGAGCGCCGGCACCAGTCCGTTGAAGACCAGCGCGATGACCACGGCGACGATGCCGGCGACGATCGCGCCGACCACCGGGACGAACGCCCCGAAGAACACGATGACGCCGATCGGCACGGCGAGCGGCAGCCCCAGTGCGAGCGCGCCGATGACGATGCCGAGTGCGTCGGTCACCGCGACGATGAGCTGCACGCGGATGAAGCTGGTGAGGGTCTTCCACCCCGCCTGACCGGCCGCGTCGATGCGGCCGCGGGAGCGCCGCGGGAAGATCCGGACGACCCACGACCAGATCCGGTGCCCGTCGATCAGCACGAAGATCGTCGTGAAGACCACGATGAACAGCCCCTCGAGCGCGTGCACCAGTCCGCTGCCCGCCTCGGCGGCGCCGGACAGGATCGACGTGGCGTGGGTCTGCAGGAACTTCGTCGCCTCCGCCAGGTACTTCGTGACCTGCGCCGAGGTGATGCCGAACGGCTCGGACGCGAGGAGGGTCTGGAAGGTCTGCACGTTGCTCGTCAGGCGTCGCTCGAGCGTCGGCAGGTCGTAGCGGACCTGCGCCGTGACGACGAGCGCCAGGATCCCGAGCACCACCACGACCGAGATGCAGGCCGTCAGCACCGCGAGCCACTTCGGCCACCGGTGTCGTTGCAGGAACGCCGAGAACGGGGCGAGCAGCGCGCAGACGAGCAGCCCGACCAGGAACGGCACCACGATGTCCTGCAGCAGGACCACCAGCGCGACGACGACGGCCAGAGCTGCCACCGTGACGAGGAAGCGCCACGAGAAGGCACCGGCGATGCGCATGCCCGTGGGCACCGCCTCGGCGACCGGGTCGGCCTGTGGACGGAGCATGGAGCGGATGTTCGGCATTCACCAAGGTCACCACTCGCAGCCGCGAGAACGTCGCATTCCGACACCCCCAACCTGGGCGGTTTCGCAGTTGCCCCCTCGGTACGGGATAATGGGCGAGCATCTTCTGCACGAAAGGGGACATCTGATGGCAGCGATGAAGCCGAGGACCGGTGACGGGCCGATGGAGGCTGTCAAGGAGGGTCGACTCATCATCGTGCGGGTTCCGCTCGAAGGTGGAGGCCGCCTGGTGGTCTCGGTCAACGACGCCGAGGCCAAGGAACTCCACGACGCACTCGCCGAGGTCGTCTCGGCGTAGTTCCGTCGAAGCACCACCGACAGGAGGCCCGGAGCGTACGCTCCGGGCCTCCTGCGCGCGCGGCCGGCCGGGCCCGTGCGCCCCTGCGCCTGTCGGTGCTGCCCGCCAGGATGGTGCCGTGCCCCGCACCCGCCTGCCGATCCGCCGCGTCGAGGAGTACGCGCCCGACCCGCTCCCGCGCGGCGCCTGGCCCGCCACGCTCGCGCCCGTCCGGCAGCTGCTCGACGACGGGTTCGACCTGGACCCGGTGACCGTGTTCGTCGGCGACAACGGCGTCGGCAAGTCCACCCTGGTCGAGGCGATCGCCATCGCGTTCGGGATGGGACCGGAGGGCGGCTCGACGATGTCCGGTCACAGCACCCGCCCCAGCGAGTCGCAGCTGTGGGAGCACCTCGTCCTCGTGCGGGAGCCCGGTGCGGCCAAGAGCGGCTTCTTCCTGCGCGCGGAGACCATGCACGGGGTGTTCACGTACCTCGAACAGCACGGCGGTGGTCGACCCGAACCGGTGTTCCACGAGCGGAGCCACGGGGAGTCGTTCCTCGACTTCGTGATCGACCGGTCGCAGTGGCCCGGGCTGTGGATCCTCGACGAGCCGGAGTCCGCGCTGTCGTTCTCCGGGTGCCTCGCGCTCATCGGGCTGCTGCAGTCCATCGTCGAGACCGGTCGCGGGCAGGTGCTCCTGTCCACGCACTCGCCGGTGCTCGCGGCGTTCCCGGGAGCCGCCGTGCACGAGGTCGGCCCGTGGGGGATCCGGCGGACGGCGTGGCAGGACCTCGACCTGGTCCGCGACCAGCGGGCGTTCCTCGCGGCGCCGGAGCGGTACCTGCGCCACCTGGACGCGGGCGGTCGGGACGGTCCTAGGCGCTGACCTTCGTCATCTGCAGCAGGCCGTCGCCGGCGGGCGAGAGCGCGCTCCGCACCGCCCCGGACGTCGACACCTCGGTCAGGAGCAGTCGGAAGTCCGTGGTCGCGCGGTCCCGACGCACCGGGTCAGCCACCCGACCGCGCCACAGGGCGTGCGGCACGAGCACCGTGCCCCCGACCCGGGCGAGCCGCAGGCCGTGCTCGACGTACTCGATGACGTGCTCCGGGTCGGCGTCCACGAGCACGAGGTCGTACGACGCCTCGTTCATGCGGGGCAGGACCTGGTTCGCCCGACCGGGGATGAGCCGGACGCGGGCGGGGGCGGTACCGGCGGCGATGTAGGCGTCGCGGGCGTACTGCTGGTGGTCGACCTCGACGTCGATCGTCGTGAGCGTGGCCTCGGGCGCACCGCTCAGCAGCCAGAGACCGGACACCCCGAGCCCGGTGCCGATCTCGATGATGCTCGTGGCGCGCGAGGCGGCGGCGACCACGGCGATCTGTGCGCCGATGGCGGGCGAGATCGCCTCGACCCCGAGCTCCAGGGAGTGCTCACGCGCTCGGGCGATCACCTCGGGTTCCGAGACGATGTCCTCGGCGAACTTCCAGTTCGACTCTTTCTCTGACACGCACACTCCGTTCGGAGGACAACTCTACGGGTGTGGCGCAGTGGGGACGGGTTACGCTCGTTTGCGTGTCCATCGACTTCAACAAGATCCTGATCATCGGGATCATCGCGGTGCTGCTCCTCGGTCCGCAGCGCCTGCCGATGTACGCGCAGAAGCTCGCCGAGTTCGTCAAGGCGGTACGCCGCTTCGCGGACACCGCGAAGGACCGCATGCGCGAGGAGATGGGCCCCGAGTTCGACGACGTCGACTGGCAGAAGCTCGACCCCCGGCAGTACGACCCGCGTCGCATCATCCGCGACGCCCTCCTCGACTCCCCGTCCAGCACCGCGAGCGGCATGGCTGCGGTCGAGACCGCGCAGGTCACCGCGTCGAAGGTGCGCGCGACGGCACCGGTGGTGCCGCTCGCCGCGGGCGAGGCGGCACCCTTCGACGCCGAGGCGACCTGACGCCCGTTCCGTGACCCGGTGACGGACGGGAGGCACGGTGCCGGCTGGCACCGTGCCTCCCGTCCGTCGGCGGGTCGCGCCGGGCCGGTCCTTCGAGCCCATCGCAACCGTCCTGGGATGCCGATCCGCGCATTGGAGGGCGGAAGGAACGGCACCCCACGCGCGGATCGGCCCCCGACGCGCAGATCGGCCTCTGAGGCGCGGAACGGTCTCCGACGCGGTCAGTCCTTCGTGGCGACGACCGTGAACGTGGTGGGCAGGCGGTCGCGGTCCTCGGCGGGCCAGACCCACGAGCCGTGCCCGTCCTCGACCATGCGGGGGCTGAACCGCCAGGGGAGCGCGCGTCCCTCGTCGAGCAGCCGCAGGCGGAGCCCGGCGCCGAGCAGGGCGTTCACGACCTCGGACAGCGGGTGCGGCCACTCGTACGTGCGAGTGTTCGCGACGGTGCCCTCGCCGGCGTAGGTCCCCGCGTCCTCCCACTGCTGGGCCGTACCGTCCGGGAAGTACCGGTACCGCGTCACGAGCTCCGGGGCGCCCTCGTCGAGCGCGTACAGCGCCGGGTGCCCGTCACGGATGAAGAACACCCCGCCCGGCCGCAGGAGCGCCGCGACCTGCGCGGCCCAGCGGTCCAGGTCGGCGAGCCAGCAGATCGTCCCGATGCTCGTGTAGACGACGTCGAAGTCGCCGACCACGGCGGCGCGCGCGTCGAGCACGTCGGTCTCCACCCACGTGACGTCGAGGCCGAGCCGCTCCGCGAGCGCGGCGCCGGAGGCGAGTGCCGGGGCCGAAAAGTCCACGCCGGTGACGCGGGCGCCCTCGCGTGCGAGCGAGACGGTGTCGGTGCCGATGTGGCACTGCAGGTGGCAGACGTCCAGCCCGTCGAGCGAGCCGGACGGCAGCCACCTGCTGAGGACCGGCAGGTCGTCGCGCACGACGTCGGAGCGGTGCGCGGGGTCGTCGAGGGCGGCGACGTCGTACGCGCCCTCCTGGATGGGCACCCGGTCGTCCCAGTTCGCGCGGTTGGTGTCGCGGGCGGCGTCCCAGTCGACGGTGACGTGGTCGGTGTTGCTCATGCCCGCCACGCTAGCGAACCGTCCGCCGTCCGCCGTCCGCCGTCGGTCGTCCGCCGTCGGCTGTCCGCCGTCCCCCGCCGGTCGTCCGCCGTCGGTCAGGACAGCGAGAGCCCGAGCTTCCGGCCGGCCAGCCCGCGGCCCATCGTCGTGATCGTCGCCGCGATCTCCTGCAGGGCGACCGCCGCGCGGTCCTCCGGGGCGCCGAGGACGACCGGCAAGCCGGTGTCCCCGCCCTCGCGGAGGGGCACCGACAGCGGCACGCGACCGAGCACCGGTACGGGGACGTCCTGACCGCGCGACAGCCGTGCGGCGGTCTCGTCGCCCCCGCCCTCGCCGAACAGGTGCAGCACGCTGCCGTCCGGCTGGACGAGCCCGACCATGTTCTCGACGACGCCGATCACCCGCTGCCCGGTCTGGCGCGCCACGACCCCGCTGCGCTCGGCGACGTCGGCCGCGGCCGCCTGGGGTGTGGTCACGACGAGCACCTCGGCGTGGGGGAGCAGCTGCCCGACCGAGATCGCGACGTCCCCGGTGCCCGGCGGCAGGTCGAGCAGGAGCACATCGAGGTCGCCGAACCACACGTCGGTCAGGAACTGCGCGACCGTGCGGTGCAGCATCGGGCCGCGCCACGACACCGCGGTGGAGACGTCGTCGACGAACATCCCGATCGAGACGACCTTCACGTCGTGCGCGACCGGCGGCAGGATCATGCTGTCCACCCGGGTCGGCCGGGGCGCGACGCCGTTCGCGTCCGTCAGGCCCATCAGCCCGGGGACGCTGAACCCGTGCACGTCGACGTCGACGATCCCGACCCGCTGTCCGGCGGCGGCGAGGGCCGCGGCGAGGTTGACGGTCACGGTGGACTTGCCGACGCCGCCCTTGCCGCTGGTCACGGCGATCACCCGGGTCAGCGAGTCCGGCGTGAACTGCACCCCGCGCGGGCGGTCACCGCGGAGCCGTTCGGTGAGCGCGGCCCGGGTCGCCGGACTCATCACGGAGACGTCGACGTCGACGTGCCGCACGCCGTCCACGGATCCGGCGGCGGCACGCACGTCGCGCTCGATCGTGTCGGCGGCCGGGCACCCGACGATCGTGAGCTGCAGGTCGACGCGCACGGTCCCCTCCGGCTGCACGTCGATCCCACGGATCATGTCGAGCTCGGTGACGGGCCGACGGATCTCGGGGTCGAGCACGCGGCCGAGCGCAGCGAGGACCGCTGCGCCCAGACGTCCGTCCGGCTGCTGGGGGTCAGCCACGGGTCCGGGCGCTCCCCGTCTCGTCGTCGAAGGCCTCTGCGGCGTCCCGTCGGTCGAGCTCCTCGAGCAGCGACCGGATCTCGGCGCGGATGAAGTCCTTCGACGCCATCTCCCGCATCGCCAGGCGGAGGGCGACGACCTCGCGGGCGAGGTACTCGGTGTCCGCCAGGTTCCGCTCGGCGCGCTGCCGGTCCTGCTCGAACTGCACCCGGTCGCGGTCGTCCTGCCGGTTCTGCGCGAGCAGGATGAGCGGCGCCGCGTACGACGCCTGCAGGGACAGCACGAGCGTCAGGGCCGTGAATCCGATCGAGGCCGAGTCGAACTGCCAGTTCGCCGGGGCGACCGAGTTGTAGATCATCCAGACGGCACAGAACAGCGTCAGGCCGACGAGGAACCAGGGCGTGCCCATCGCGCGGGCGATGCCCTCGGTCGCACGACCGAAGGTGTCGCCGCGGCCACGGCGGCGGGTCGGGAGCACGCGCGTGCGCATGCCCTTCGGCGAGTCCAGGCGCTCCTGGCGGGAGTCATCCGTTCGGGCCACGAGTGGTCCTCCTTCCCGTGGTCACGGGCGTCTTGCGCGGGCGTTGGCGGAGTCGCGAGGGGGAGTCACCCTCGCCCTGACTTCGCCAGTCGTCCGGCAGGACGTGGTCGAGGACGTCGTCGATCGTCACCACCCCGACCAGACGGTGGGCGTCGTCGACCACGGGGACGGACACGAGGTTGTAGGTCGCCATCACCCGCGTGACCTCGGCGGCGCTCGCGTCGACGCGCACCGGTTCGGTCTGCTGGTCGATGAGCGTGCCGAGACGCTCGTTCGGCGGGTAGCGGAGCATGCGCTGGAAGTGCACGAGCCCGAGGAACCGGCCGGTCGGCGGCTCGTACGGGGGGAGCGTCACGCAGACGCTCGCGCCGAGGGCCGGGGCGAGCTCGTGCCGACGGATGAGCGCGAGGCCCTCGGCCACGGTCGCGTCGGCGGAGACGATCACCGGCTCGGTGGTCATGAGGCCGCCGGCGGTGTCCGGCTCGTACTCCAGGAGCATCCGGACGTCCTGCGCCTCCTCTGGCTCCATGAGCTGCAGCAGGGCCTCGCTCCGGTCGTCGGGGAACTGCGCGAGCACGTCGGCGGCGTCGTCGGGCTGCATCTGGTCGAGGACGTCCGCGGCGCGGGCGTCCTCGAGCCGGGTCAGGATGTCGATGCGCTCCTGGTCGGGCATCTCCTCGAGCACGTCGGCCAGTCGGTCGTCGGGGAGCTCCTCGGCGACCTCGAACCGCCGCTCCTCGGGCAGGTCGAGCAGCGTCGACGCGAGGTCGGCCGGCAGCAGGTCGGAGTACGCGGCGATGACGTGCTCGGCGGACTGGGCCTCGCCGGGGAGCTCGTCCTCGGTGACCTCGTTCCAGGTGGCGAACGTGGTCGGGCCCTTGCCGAACGGCGACGGCGTGGTCTTCGGCTTGCGCAGGAAGAGCTGCGACACCTCCCAGTCGCCCTGCCCGCGGTCCTCGATCGCGACGTCCTCGATCGTGGCGCGGGTGCGCTCCTTCTTGATGAGGACCTTGCGGCCGAGCATCTCGGCGATCACCCGCACCTCGCCGCCGCGCTGCTCGAAGCGACGCATGTTGACGAGCCCGGTCGTGATGACCTGCCCCGCGCCGATCGAGGTGATCCGGCCGATGCTCACGAAGATGCGGCGCTTGCCCGGGACCTCGACGATGAGCCCGACCACATGGGGAGGGTCGACGCGACGGTAGACGACCAGGACGTCCCGGACGCGGCCCACGCGGTCGCCCGCGGGGTCGAAGACGGAGCACCCGGCGAGGCGGGCGACGAAGACCTTCGTGGCGCTCACCCGTCCAGCGTAGTCGCTCGGCTCCCCGCCGACCGGGCGGCGGGTCGGCCGCGCCTGAGCGGGTGCAGATGTGCGGGCCGCCCGAGCGGTGCCCCGTCGCGCGCTGGCGGCCGGGGATCTCCCGGGAGGCGTACGTGCGATCGCAAGGTGTCAGGTGGATGATGGCTGGGTGAGCAACCAGAGCCCGTTCGCCGGACGCACCGCCCAGGCCTTCCCCACGCTCCCGCGTGGCGACGTCCTCGGGACCTACGACAGCTACCCCGACGCACAGCGCGTCGTGGCGAAGCTCGCCGAGGCCGACTTCCCGGTCGCGAAGATCGCGATCGTGGGCAACGACCTCAAGACCGTCGAACGCGTCACCGGCAAGATGACGTACGGCCGCGCCGCCGTCGCCGGTGCGCTGTCCGGTCTCTGGCTCGGCATCTTCTTCGGCATCGTCCTGACGCTGTTCTCGCCGAGCGCCGGTGGCCTGATCATCGCCGCCGCGATCATCGGTGCGGCGTTCGGCATGCTCTACGGCATCGTGTCGTTCGCGATCACGAAGCGGCAGCGCGACTTCACGAGCGTGCACCAGGTGCTCGCCACGAACTACCAGATCGTCGTCGACCCGCAGCTGACCGGTCAGGCACAGCGGATCCTCGGCCAGCACGGGCAGGCCCCGTCGACGCACTGGAACGACGCTCCGCAGCCGGGGGCGCCCGGCACGCAGGCGCGGCCCTTCCAGGGCCAGCAGCCGTGGCGTCCGGGTCCGTCCCAGGGGTCGCCCTACGGCGGCCACGCCACACCGCACCAGCCTGGAGGCGCGCAGCAGCCGGGTGCGTCGACTCCCGCTCCGCAGACGGGCGCGCCGCGCTACGGCACGAACGACGGTCCCCGCTACGGCGAGACGCCGGAGACCGCGCAGCAGCGCCCGCCGGCCGTCGACCCGCGGGTGCCGAACGCGCGTCCGGACGAGCCGCCGCAGTACGGCGAGCGGGTGTCCGGCCAGACGCCGACCGTCCCGGCCCAGCCGGACGCGCCGCGTTCCGCTCCCGGGCAGGACGAGGCACATCAGCGCGACGCAGATCGTCGCGACGACCGGGCCTGAGCCGCTGCCCGGCCGGGGGTCCTACAGGACCTTCGAGTAGCAGATCGACCGCGCGGCGCCGACGTAGGGGCCGAAGTTCGCGATCCGGGTGAAGCCCTCGCGCTCGTAGAACCCGATCGCGCGCTTCTGCTCGTCGCCGGTCTCGAGCACGAGCGCCGGGGACCCGAGGTCGATCGCGGCCTCTTCGAGCCGGCGGAGGATCGCCGACGAGACGCCCGCGCCCCGGGACTCCGGACGCACGTACATGCGCTTGACCTCGGTGATGCCGTCCTGCACGATCCGCAGGCCGCCGCAGCCGAGCGGGGTGCCGTCGGCGTCCCGCGCGAGGAAGAACACCGCGATCGAGTCCGCCGTCGGCTTCTCGCCCGGCTCGGTGTCGCCGCCGTACGCCCGGTCGATCTCCAGACGCTGCGCTGCCCGGAGGCGCTGGGCGTCGGGGGAGTCGAAGTGCTCGACGTCGATCGCGAGCTGGTCCGTCGTCGGGACGGTCTGCTGCGCCGGCGTGGTCTGCGACGGCGTGGTCTGCGACGGCGTCGACGTGGTCTGCGACGGCGTGGTCGGGGGCGTGGTCACCCGCTCAGGCTAGCGGCCGGAGCGGGCGATCCACCCCTCCACTTCCGAGGGGGTCCGGGGGATGCCGACGGACAGGTTCTCGGCACCGTCCTCGGTCACCAGGACGTCGTCCTCGATGCGGACGCCGATGCCGCGGAACTCCTCCGGGACGGTCAGGTCGTCCTGCTGGAAGTACAGGCCGGGCTCGATCGTGAAGACCATGCCGGCCTGGACGATGCCGTCCAGGTACATCTCGCGGCGGGCCTTCGCGCAGTCGTGCACGTCGAGACCGAGGTGGTGGCTCGTGCCGTGCACCATGTAGCGGCGGTGGAACTGGTTGTCGGGCTGCAGCGACTCCTCCGCGGTGCCCGGCAGGAAGCCCCACTCGGCGGTCTTCCGCGCGATGACCTCCATCGCCGTGGCGTGCACCTCGCGGAAGGTGATGCCGGGCTTGACGATCGCGAACGCGGCGTCGGCGGCTTCGAGCACGGCCTCGTAGACCATCCGCTGCACGTCGGTGAACGTCCCGGAGACCGGGAGGGTGCGGGTGATGTCGGCCGTGTAGAACGAGTCGACCTCGACCCCGGCGTCGATGAGGATCAGGTCGCCCGGCTGCACGGCGCCGTCGTTGCGCGTCCAGTGCAGGATGCAGGCGTGGTGACCGGACGCGGCGATCGTGTCGTAGCCGACCGTGTTGCCGTCGGCGCGGGCGCGGCGGTTGAACGTGCCCTCGACGATGCGCTCGCCGCGGGGGTGCTCGAGCACGGCGTCGAAGTCACCGATGACGTCGTCGAAGCCGGACTTCGTGGCCTGCACGGCCTTCCGGAGCTCCCGGACCTCGTACGCGTCCTTCACGAGGCGAAGCTCGGACAGGTCGCGGGACAGCACGTCGTCGGTGGCGGGGGCGGCGTCGGTCTCCGGGGCGCCGCCGACCGCGGTGCCGAGCCGGGCGTCGAGCGACCGGGTGAGCTCGTCGTCCGCGTCGCGCACGACGAGGACCGTGGCGTCGAGGCCCTCGGCGACGGCGTCGAACGCACCGAGGTCGGCCGTCGCGATGCCGAGGTCCGCCGCGACCTCGTCGAGGGACGGACGCGGGCCGACCCAGAACTCGCCGATCTCCGGGTTCGCGTAGAACTCCTCGGAGTCGCGGCCGGCCGTCGCGCGGAAGTACAGCGTGGCGTCGTGCCCGGGGCCGTTCGGCGTCAGCACGAGGACGGAGCCGACGACGGTGTCGGTGCCCCAACCGGTCAGGTGCGCGAAGGTCGAGTGCGGGCGGAACGGGTAGTCGCAGTCGTTCGACCGCACCTTCGCCTGGCCTGCGGGGACCACGATCGTGCGGCCGGGGTGCAGCTCGGAGATCCGGGCGCGACGCTCGGCGGCGAACGCGGCCTGCTCGCGCGGCTCCGGGAGCGGGCGCTCCCGGTCGGCCCACTGCGACGCGATGTGGTCCTTGAACGTCGAGGACCCGGGGGTCGTGGAACGGTTGCTCGTCGCGCGGGGAGTCGTGTCGGCCATGCGTCCCATCATCGCACCGACCCCGCGGCCGCACCGACCCGGTCCGCCGACGACCTGGGTCCGCGGCCTGAACGGCCGTTCACGTGTCGGTACGATGAACGGGTGCCCGATCCGTTCATCGACCTGCACGCCCACTCGAGCGTGTCCGACGGCACCGAGCGGCCGGCGGAGCTCGTCGCCGCAGCCGCCGCGGCCGGGCTCGACGGCGTCGCCCTGACGGACCACGACACCACGGCCGGCTGGGACGAGGCGATCGCCGCCGTCGCCGCGCTGCCGATGACCCTGCTGCCCGGGCTCGAGCTGAGCACCCGGGTCGGGTACCGCAGCGTCCACGTGCTCGGGTACCTCGTCGACCCGACCGACCCCGGGCTCGTCGCGGAGACGACCCGCATCCGCGACGGACGGTTCGCCCGCGCCCGCCGCATGGTCGACCGGATCGGCCAGGACCACCCGATCACCTGGGACGACGTGATCGCGCAGTCCACCGACGGCGCAACGATCGGCCGCCCGCACATCGCGGACGCGCTCGTCGCCGCGGGGCTCGAGTCCGACCGGAGCGCGGCCTTCCGCGGCATCCTGCACCCGGCGTCCGGGTACTACGAACCGCACGACGCACCGTCGCCGTTGCACGGGGTCGCGCTCATCCGCGCCGCCGGCGGTGTGCCCGTGATCGCACACCCGGCGGCGTCCTCCCGCGGGATCGTGATCGACGAGCCGATGCTCCGGGAGCTCGTCGACGCCGGGCTCGGCGGCCTCGAGGTCGACCACCGCGAGAACCAGTCCCACGGCAAGCGCACCCTGCTCGACTGGGCAGCCCGCCACGACCTGTTCGTCACCGGGTCGAGCGACTACCACGGCACCGGCAAGCCGAACCGCCTCGGCGAGCACCGCACGGCCCGCGTCGCGTTCGACGCGATCGTGTCCCAGGCGACCGGCAGCGCGCCGGTGCACGGGCCGGGCTCCCGCCTGGCCTGAGTCCGCTCGCCTGCCGCTCTGCCTCGCGGGGTGGCACCCGCCCCGTCGATGGATCAGTCGTCGTCGGGTCCGCGCGCGCCGCCCGACCGTTCCTGCTCCGTCGTGGGCCGGAAGGTGGGCGGGGACGACGAAGGCCCCGTCGCGTCAGCGACGGGGCCTTGCGGACGGGAGGCGCTACTCGCCCTCGCCGGCTGCCTGCGGTGCCGAGGCGGTCGCCTCGGACCCGGCGCCGCCACTGCGGCGACGGCGACGGCGACGACGCTTCGCGGCGCCGTCGGTCGAGGTGCCATCGCCGGCGGACTGCGACGCCTCGGTGGTCGGTGCCGGTGCGGCCGAGGACCGTGCATCCGAGGACGTGGCGCGCGGGGCGGACTGCTGCGTGCCTCCAGTCCGGGTGCGGGACCGCGAACGCGAGCCGCTGCGCTCACCTGCGGGCTTGTCGGAGCGGCGCTGCTCACCGGAACCGGCAGCGGCGGCGTGCGACGACGCACCGGGGAGGCGACCCTTCGTGCCGGCCGGGATGTCCAGGTCGGTGAACAGGTGCGGGGACGACGAGTAGGTCTCGACCGGCTCGGGGATGCCGAACTCGAGCGCCTTGTCGATGAGCGTCCACTTGTGCAGGTCGTCCCAGTCGACGAACGTGACCGCGATGCCGGTCTTGCCGGCACGGCCGGTGCGCCCGGCGCGGTGCAGGTACGTGTCCGGGTCGTCCGGGATCGTGTGGTTGATGACGTGCGTGACGTCGTCGACGTCGATGCCGCGGGCGGCGACGTCCGTCGCGATGAGCACGTCGCGCTTGCCGGCCTTGAAGGCGGCCATCGCGCGCTCGCGCTGTTCCTGGTTGAGGTCACCGTGCACGGCGGCGGCGTTGAAGCCGCGGTCCTTCAGTTCCTCGACGAGCTTCGCGGCGGCGCGCTTCGTGCGCGTGAAGATGACGGTCTTGCCGCGACCCTCGGCCTGCAGGATGCGGGCGATGACCTCGTCCTTGTCGAGCGAGTGCGCGCGGTAGATGACGTGCTTGATGTTCGCCTGCGTCAGGCCCTCGTCCGGGTCCGTCGCGCGGATGTGCACCGGGCGGGACATGAAGCGGCGGGCGAGCGCGACGATCGGCGCCGGCATGGTCGCCGAGAACAGCATCGTGTGACGCACGGCGGGGACGGCCTGGAAGATCCGCTCGATGTCCGACAGGAAGCCGAGGTCGAGCATGCGGTCGGCTTCGTCGAGGACGACCTCCTGCACGTGGGAGAGGTCGAGCAGGCGTTGGCGCTGCAGGTCGATCAGGCGCCCCGGGGTGCCGACGACGATCTGGGCGCCGGCCTTGAGCTGCTCGATCTGGCCCTCGTACGCCTTGCCGCCGTAGATCGAGACGATCGTGGTCGGGCGGTTCGAGGTGGCGAGCTCGAGGTCCTCGGTCACCTGCACCGCGAGTTCACGCGTGGGGACGACGACGAGCGCCTTGACGCCGGGCTCGGGGTCGGCCCCGAGGCGCTGGATGAGGGGGAGGCCGAAGCCGAAGGTCTTGCCGGTACCGGTCTTGGCCTGGCCGATGATGTCCTGGCCGGTGAGGGCGAGCGGGATCGTCTGCTGCTGGATCGGGAAGGGCTCGCTGATGCCCTTCGTCGCGAGCGCGTCGACGATGTCCTGCTCGATGGAGAGGTCTGCGAAAGTCAATGGATCACCTTGGTCCTGGTGGGAGTCCCGGCCAGTCTACCGGCGAGGTCGGCCCGCCCCGGTCCACGGGCGTCCGGAGCAGGCCGGGCCGGCCCGTATGCTGTGTCCGTGGTGTCGTGGTGGAACCGGAAGCGCGCTGCGCAGCTCGCCGCCGCGTGGCTCGCGTCGCGCAACCCGCGCGGCGCCTCGCCAGTCGAGCGGCTGCAGCTCGACGACGTCAGCCCCGAGCTCGACGTCTTCCTCGGGCAGGCCGCGTACCTGCAGCTCTCGCTGTACGAGACGATGGGCCGTGCCGGTGCCGCTGCGCCGACGATGTCCGGTCGCCTGGTGACCGGCGTGCTCGCCACGGCCGCCCTGGACCGGCACCGTACCCTCGTCGCCGAGATCGAGCGGTCCGGCGGTGACCCGGCTGCCCTGATGGAGCCGCACCGCGCCGCGATCGACCGCTTCCTGCTCCGCACGAGCGGCGCGGACTGGTACGAGTCGATGCTCACCGGGTACGTGACCGCGGGCATCCTCAACGACCTGTTCAGCAGCCTGCTCCGCTCCCTGCCCCTGGACGTGCGGCAGCGCCTGCGCTCCGTGTACGACGGGCGTGAGGAGCGCGCGGTCGTCGACGAGCTCGCGGCGCACATCGAGCAGGACCCGCGCGTCGGCTCGCGGCTCGCGATGTGGGGGCGTCGTCTGGTCGGCGACACGCTGCTCGTGGCTCGGTCGGCACTCGCGTCGCACGCCCGGCAGGACCAGGCCCGGCTCGAGCCGGTGTGGACCGAGCTCATCGCGGCGCACACACGCCGGATGGACGCGCTCGGGCTGACGGCCTAGTCGTCGGCCACCGCCGGCCTGGTCGGCCGCTGCGTCGGCGCGTTCAGGCCTTGGCGTGCTCGAAGTACGTGTCGTCGGCTGCGGAGCGGCGCCGGCCGAGCACCCACTCGGCCACGACGGCCACGAGCAGCGCACCGACGAGCGCGACGACCCAGATCCAGGTGCCGTCGTAGCGCCAGCCGGCCCAGGTCAGGGCTTCCCAGACGACCGCGGCCACGACGCCGCCGACGACCGGGCCGAGCAGCACGCCGCGCGTCGACCGCCACGGCACCACGACGTGCGCGACGGCCCCGAGGATGAGGCCGCCGAGCACGGCGAAGAGCAGCTCCACGTCAGGCGACGAAGCCGATGCGGCGCGACTCCTCGGCGCCGACCTCGACGTAGGCCAGCGAGGCGACCGGCACGATGAAGCGACGGCCCTTCTCGTCCTTCAGCGACAGGTGGGTCGACTGCGACTCCAGGGCCTGTGCGACGGCCTGCTCGATCTCCTCGGCGGTCTGGGCGGTCTCGAACGCGATCTCGCGCGGGCTGTTGATGATGCCGATCTTGATGTCCACGTGCTCAGCGTACCCATGCGTCCCCCGGCCGGATCGACCGTTCGCCGCGGGCGCACGCGTTGGCGCGGGACCGTGGCTGTCGGCCGTGCTCGGTAGCGTGTGGCCGTGCCCCGGACCCTGCTGACGACCACGCCCGACGACACCGACGTCGTCCGGCCGCTCGGGGCGGACCCGGCGCAGGACGCCGTCCTCGCGCTGCCGGACGGGGCCCACGCCGCGGTCCTCGGTGCGCCGGGGACCGGGAAGACCACGACGCTCGCCCGACTCGTCGCCCGGCGCATGAACCGGTCGGACGCGGTCTCGTCGGACGGCCACGCCACGGTCGTCGCACTGACGTCGGCGCGCACCGCCGCCACGGCCCTGCGGGACCGACTGGCCGCCACGGTCGACCGGGTGGTCCCCGGTGCCCTCGCGCGCACGGTGAACTCGCTCGCCTTCCAGGTCGTCGCGCACGCGGCCGCCGCCCAGGGTCAGGACGCGCCGACGCTCCTGACCGGTGGCGAGCAGGACCGGATCATCGGTGACCTGCTCGCCGGGCACGACGCTGACGGCACCGGGCCCGCGTGGCCGGAGCCGATCACCGCGGTCGTCCGCGAGCGCGCCGGGTTCCGGACGGCGCTCCGGGACGTCATGATGCGTGCGGTGGCGGCCGGCATCGAGCCCGAGGACATGCGGGAGCTCGGGGACGAGGCAGGACGACCCGAGTGGCGTGCGGTCGGGGACTTCGTCGACGAGTACCGCGCGGCGCTCACCGCGTTCCGCTCGACCTCGCTCGACGCGGCGGAGCTCGTCGCGTACGCCACCGCCGCGGTGCTCCGCGGGCAGGTCCCACCGAGCGTCGCGGCACTGCGGCTCGTGGTGGTGGACGACACCCAGGAGCTGGTCGAGGGCGAGGTCGCACTGCTCGGCGCGCTCGCCCGGTCCGGCACGCAGGTCGTCGCGTTCGGCGACCCGGACATCGCGTCCTCGGCGTTCCGCGGAGCCGAACCGGACGTGCTCGGTCGGCTCGCGGTGCGCCTCGGTGTGCCGCGGGTCGAGGAGATCGTCCTCGGGACCGTGCACCGGCACCCGGCTCCGATCCGCGAGCTCGTCGGCGCCGTGACGGGCCGCATCGGCGCCGCGGCGGCCGGTCGCCAGCGGACGGCCGCCGCGTCGACCACCGACGCCCGCTCCGACGCGGTGCTGCACCTCGAGGCGGGCAGCCGGTCGGCGCTCGTCGTCGCCGTGGCCCGACGCCTCCGTGAACACCGCCTGCTCGACGGGGTGCCGTGGCACCGGATGGCCGTCGTCACCCGCAGCGGTGCGGCGATCCCCGAGCTCGTCCGTGCGCTCTCCGTCGCCGAGGTCCCCGCCACCGCCGGTGCCGCTCCGGTCCGACCCCGCGACGACTCCGCCGCACGTGCGCTCCTCGACGCTGCCGCGGTGTCGCTCGACGTCCTGCCGCTCGACGCCGACCTGGCCACCGCGTTCGCCACGGGACCGCTCGGCGGACTCGACACCCTCGCGATGCGCCGACTCCGACTCGCCCTGCGCCGCGAGGAACTCGCCGGTGGCGGGACCCGGACGGCGGACGAGCTCCTCGTCGAGGCGCTCGGGGCGCCGGAACGGCTCGCGACCGTCGACGCCGGGTTCGCCCGTCGCGCCACCCGTCTGGCCCGCAGCCTGGTGCAGGCGCGTGCCGACGCGGACGGCGGGGCGAGCATCGAGGAGATCCTCTGGGGACTGTGGGAGCGCAGCGGGCTGGCCGGGGTCTGGGGAGGACAGTCGGCGGCGGGCGGTGTCGGTGCGGCCGAGGCCGACCGGCACCTGGATGCCGTGGTCGGGCTCTTCACCGCCGCGAAACGCTTCGTCGAGCGGACGCCGGACGCTCCGGCACGCGTCTTCGTCGACGACCTGCTCGGGGCGGACCTGCCCGAGGACTCGATCGGACCCGACCGGACCGCTGGGCGGGTCCGCGTGCTGACCCCGTCCGCGACGATCGGGCTCGAGTGCGACGTCGTGGTGGTCCTCGGGCTGCAGGACGGCGTCTGGCCGAACACCCGCGTCCGGGGCAGCCTGCTCGACCCGGACGGGCTCGTGCGCGCCGCGAACGGGATCGCGCACGGTCCCGTCGACGACCGTGCCGCCGTGGTCGCCGACGAGCTGCGGCTCTTCGCCCGTGCGGTGTCCCGCGCCACCACCCAGGTCGTCGTCGGCACGGTCGCGAACGACGACGAGGCGCCGTCGCCCTTCGTCCGGCTCGTCCCGGTGCCGCCCGACCGCCAGCCCGCCGCGCACCCGCTCTCGCTCCGCGGGCTCGCCGGGTCGCTGCGGCGCCGGGTCGTGACGACCGGCGATCCCGAAGCGGCGTCGGCCCTCGCCCGGCTCGCCGAGGCCGAGGTGCCGGGCGCCTCGCCGGACGACTGGTACGGACTCGCCGAGCCCACGACCGACGACCCCCTCGTCGACCTCGACGCCCCGCCGGCACCCCTGCACGAGGGCGGCGAGCCGGTCGCACCGGCGGTCTCCGTGTCGCCGTCGCGGATCGGCACGTTCGAGGAGTGCCCGGTGCACTGGTTCGTGCAGACCTTCGGCGGTGGCGCTCCGAGTCCGGCGATGGGCATCGGCACGATCGTGCACGAGACGATGGAGCACGCGACCGACGTCGACGTCGAGTCCCTGTGGGCACGGGTCGAGGCGCGGTGGGGCGAGCTGACCTTCGAGTCGCCGTGGGTCGCCGACCGCGAGCGGGCCCGGACCCGTCGGATGATCGAGGGCCTCAGCGACTACCTCCGGACCTTCGCCGGGGCGGGGCGTCGACTGCTCGGCGCGGAGACGTCCTTCGCGCTCGAGACCGGCCCGGCGCGGCTGCGGGGGAGCATCGACCGGATCGAGGTCGACCCGGACGGGCGCGTCAGCGTCGTGGACCTGAAGACCGGCCGCTCGATGCCGAGCGAGAAGAACGACATGCCCGCGCACCCGCAGCTCGGCGCGTACCAGCTCGCGGTCGAGGACGGTGCGGTCGAGGGTGTCCCGGCCGGGTCCTCGATGGCCGATGCACGGCTCGTGTTCGTGCAGAACCCGCGGAGCGGCTCGGCCTACTCGGAGCGCACGCAGCACGCGTTCGACGACGAGGCGCGTGCGGCGTACCGGGAGCGGCTGCACGAGGTCGCCCGGGGCATGGCCGGCCGGACGTTCTTGGCGCGCGTCGACGACCACTGCGCCAAGGCCCGGACCGGGGTCGAGTGCCGGATCCACGTGGTGGGGGAGGTCACCTGGTGACGACGGACACGAGCGGGACGACGGACACGAGCGGCGCTGGGGCGCGTCCCACCGTCGACGCGCCCCTGACGCCCCAGCGCGACGCGGACGCCGTCGCCGACGCCCTCGGACGCCCCCGTCCGACCGCCCAGCAGCGCGCCGTCATCGAGTCCCCGCTCGCACCGGCGCTCGTCGTGGCCGGTGCCGGCAGCGGCAAGACCGAGACGATGGCGTCGCGCGTCGTGTGGCTCCTCGCGAACGGGTACGTCCGACCGGGCGAGATCCTCGGACTGACCTTCACCCGCAAGGCCGCCGGCGAGCTCTCGGTCCGGATCAACGACCGGATCCGTGCGCTCGAGGACATCGGACTGCTGGACGCCGGCGACGCGTTCGAGGCGCCGACCGTGTCGACCTACAACGCCTTCGCCAACGCGGTGTTCCGCGAGAACGCCCTGCTCGTGGGGCGGGACGGCGAGTCACAGGTGCTCACGGAGCCGTCCGCCTGGCAGCTCGCGCGCCGGGTCGTCGTGGCCGCCCGGGACGACCGGCTGGCCGGGCTCGACCGCGACGTCGACACCGTCACGGCCGCCGTCGTCGCCCTCGCCGGTGCCGTGTCCGAGCACCTGGTCGACCCGGACCGGCTCCGTCGCTTCGCCGTCGACTTCGGCGCCCTGCTCGAGCTGCCGGGCAACAACCGCGGCAACCCGTACAAGGCGGTCACCGACGCGGTGCGCGCCGTCGGGGCCCTCGAGCCGCTCGTCGAGCTCGTCGAGGAGTTCCGGCGGCAGAAGGTCGACCGCGGCTTCGTCGAGTTCTCCGACCAGATCGCGCTCGCCCTCGCGGCCGCCGAGTCCGCCCCCCGCGTGGTCGAGGACCTGCGCACCCGGTTCCGCGTCGTCCTGCTCGACGAGTACCAGGACACCTCGGTGGTGCAGACGCGCTTCCTCGCCCGGCTGTTCCGGGGCCACCCGGTGATGGCGGTCGGCGACCCGCACCAGTCGATCTACGGCTTCCGCGGTGCGAGCGCGGCGAACCTCGCGCGCTTCCCGCGGGACTTCGGCGACGGTGACACCGTCCCCGTCACGTTCGCGCTGTCGACGAGCTGGCGGAACCCGGTGGACGTGCTGGCCGGGGCGAACGCCGTCGTCGGGCCGCTGTCCGACGCGTCCGAGGTCGCCGTCGAGCGCCTCGCCCCGCGACCCGGTGCGGACGCGGGCACCGTCGACGTGGCCTTCCCGGAGACCCTGCCGGAGGAAGCCGACGCCGTCGCCCGGTGGTTCGCCGCACGCCGCGCGGCCGACCCCGCCGGCTCGATGGCGCTCCTCCTGCGCTCACGGAAGGACCTGTCCGCGTTCACCGGCGCCCTGGCCGACCACCGCGTCCCGTTCCACGTGCTCGGCACCGGCGGACTCCTCCAGCGGCCGGAGATCGTCGACCTGGTCGCCTGCCTGCGGGTGCTGCACGACCCGGCCGCCGGGAACGACCTCATCCGCCTGCTCGTCGGTGCCCGGTGGCGTGTCGGTGCCGCGGACGTCAAGGAGCTGCACGGTCTCGCGCGCTGGCTGTTCAGCCGCGACCACACCCACCAGCGACTCGACGACGACGTGACGGCGGCCTTCCGGGCGTCGGTCGCGGTCGGCGAGCACGGGTCGATCGTCGACGCCCTGGACTTCGTCGCCACCGCCCCGGACGAGCACGGCGCGCTCGCCGCGATCAGTCCGGCGGGCCGGGCCCGGATGCGCGCGCTCGGGCAGCAGCTCGCCGCACTGCGCGCCCGGGCCGCAGGCGACCTGGTCGACTTCGTCACGCTCGTCGTGCAGGAGATGCAGCTCGACGTCGAGGTCGCGGCGCACGAGCAGGGGAGCGGCGCGTTCCTGGACGCCTTCGTCGACGAGCTCGCCGGCTTCGTGACGACCGACGACCGCGCCGACCTCGGGGCGTTCCTCGGGTGGATCGACGCGGCCGCGCGGCGCGACGACATGGGGCCGCGGTCCGAGGAGCCCGAGGCCGGCACGGTCCAGATCCTGACGATCCACGGCTCGAAGGGCCTGGAGTGGGACGCGGTCGCCGTGCCCCGGCTCGTCGAGGGCGCGCTGCCGGCCCGGCCGCAGGAGGGATCATCCGGCTGGCTCGGCTTCGGACGCCTGCCGTACGAGTTCCGCGGCGACGCCGAGGAACTCCCGCGGCTCGACTGGCGGGGACGCGCGTCCCAGAAGGAGGTCGTCGACGCGATCGACGCCTACCGCGAGCAGGTCGCTGCACGCAACGAGGACGAGGAGCGCCGGCTCACCTACGTCGCACTCACGCGGGCTCGGCACGACCTGCTCGTGTCGGGCTCGTTCTGGGCCGGCGGTGTCCGGCCGACGGAGCCGAGTCGGTACCTGCGCGACCTGGTCGAGGCCGGGGTCGTCGACGCCGACGCGGTCCCGGACGGCACGGTGCACGATGAGGACCCGCTCGGTACCGACGGCGCGGTCCAGTCCTGGCCGCACGCCCCGTTCGGTTCCCGGGGGACGCGGGTCCTCGCTGCGGCCGAACGGGTCCGGAACGCCAACCCGGGAGCGGCCGGCCGCTTCGCCGCGGACATCGACCTGCTGCTGGCCGAACGCCAGGCCCAGCGGTCCGCCCGGCACACGGTCGCGATCCCGCACCGCGTGCCGGCCTCGGGCTTCAAGGACTACCTCGCGCAGCCGGACCGCGTCGCGGAGCGGCTGCGACGACCGATGCCGGAGCGGCCCTACCGGGCGACCCGCCTGGGGACGCTCTTCCACCAGTGGGTGGAGCAGCGCGTGGCCCGCGGCGGATCGCTCGAGACGCTCGACGCCTGGGACGGCGAGCTCGACCTCGATCCCGACGAGCTCGGAGCGGCCGACGCGGACGCGGCGGTGACCGACGACGACGCCCGCCGACTCGCCACGTTCCAGGAGACGTTCTCCCGGTCCCGCTGGGCGGACCGCGTGCCCGTCGAGGTCGAGCGCGAGATCCACATCCCGTTCCTCGGGCACAGCGTCGTCTGCAAGCTCGACGCGGTGTTCGAGATCGACGGGCGCGCCGAGGTCGTCGACTGGAAGACGGGGAAGGCGCCGTCCGGCGCCGACGACCTCGCGGCACGGCAGCTGCAGCTCGCGCTCTACCGTGTCGCCTACGCCGAGTTCACGGGGCGGCCGGTCGACGAGGTCGACGCGGTCTTCTACTTCGTCGCGGACGACCTCGAGGTGCGGCCGACCGACCTGCTGGACCGGGACGGGCTCGAGCGCGCCTGGCGCGCGGCGCTCGGCTGATCCGGGCGCGACCCGCTGACGGACTGGAGGATCGTGGCGGCGCCGCCCCGCGCCTCCAGTCCGTCAGCCGGTCGGGCCGTCAGCCGGTCTGTCCGTCAGATGGCCTGTCCGTCAGGCGGTCGGTCGCGTCAGCCGTGTCGGCGCTCGGTGGAGGAGAGCAGCTGCTCGACCTCGCCGATCTCCATCGTGTCCGGCGAGACCGACTGGAGCGGTGCCGCGCTCGGCGTCTGCACCGCGTCGACCAGGCGGTGCATCATCGCTACCGCGTCGTCGACGACCTCGGTGCTCTTCGCCTGGACCCCGTGCAGCAGCCACTGCGCCGTCTCGAGCTCGTGGTACACCCGAGCGCGCTGCGCGAGCTGGCGGTCCCGACCGCCACCCGCTGCCTGGTAGGCGGCGAGCACGGTGTCGAACGCGTCCGCCCGTCCGGCGAGCACCCACGCGAGGTCCTTCGCCGGGTCGCCGAGCCGGAGCTCGCCCCAGTCGAGCATGCCCGTGACGGTGTCGCCGTCGACGAGCAGGACACCGGTGCCGAGGGCGCCGTGCACCACGGTCGGCGTGAACTGCCACAGCTGCTGGTCGCGGGCCGCGCCCTCCCAACGCTCCTTGAGCGCCGCCGGGACGAGCTTGGTCGCGACCGCGCGGTCCATCACGGAGACGGCCGAGCGCAGGACTTCGAACGGGGTGAGCGACGGCAGACCCGCGTCGGTGACGAAGCTCGTGGGCAGCAGGTGCACCGCGGCGACGGCGCGACCGACCGACGCGGCGAGCTCCGGGCGTTGGCCGAGGTCACGGAGCGCGGGGTGGGTCCCGGGCACGTACGACGTGACGATCGCGCGGGTCGAGCCGATCGGAGCCTGGCCGCGGTACTCGGCGACGGCGAAGGGCAGTCGCGTCCGGATGCCGGCGCTGAGCGCGCGGATCGCGACGAGGTCGGCGGACTGACGCGCTTCGGCCCGCTGGTTGCGCGGACGCCGGATCGCGGACAGGGTGCCGTCCGCCTCGCGCAGCACGGCGGACTCGAAGTCACCGGACGCGGCGGAACCGAGCGGACGTGTGCCCGTCACGAGCAGGCCGGACACGGCCGTCGTCGCCAACGCGGCTAGAGTGAACTGGGATCCCGCCATGCCCCTCAGGGTAGGTCCGCGGTCGACGTGCGAGCGTGCGCCACGCTGGCCTGTGGAACCCCGGGGACGCTCCACAGGCTCCCGCCGAGAAGACCACGCCGACCCGAGGAGCCCTCCGCCGTGACCGTCGAGTTCGCCGCCAGACTGCCGCTGTCCCGCAACGAACTCGACCGCGATGCGGAGTTCCGGACCACGCCCGACCTCGACCGCGTCCTGCGCGACGACCCGGCGACCCGCTGGCTGCCCGTGCACCGGGGCGAGCTCCTGCGCGAGACCGACGGCGCGCTGCGGTTCGTGCGGGCCGAGGCGGTGCCCGAGGACGCGGTGACGCTGTACCTGGGGCGGGCCGTCGTGGACGCTCCCGACGCTCCCGCGGGCACACGCTTCGTCGCCGTGCTCGTCGACGACCGGACCGCGACCGCGATCGAGCCGGACGACGACGCCTGGGTCAGCCTGCGCATGTTCGGCACCGAGCTGTCCGCCCGCGACCAGGGTCTCGCGGTCGAGGCGGTGGCGATGGCGAACTGGCACGCGGTGCACGGGTTCTCGCCGCGCACCGGCTCCGCGACCGAGGTCGTCACGGGGGGCTGGGTCCGCCGCGACCCCGAGGGGCACGAGCACTTCCCGCGCACCGACGCCGCGATCATCGTCGGGGTCACGGACGCCGACGACCGGATCCTGCTCGGCTCGAACGCCGCGTGGGACGCCGACCGCTACTCGCTGCTCGCCGGGTTCGTGGAGCCGGGGGAGTCGCTCGAGGACGCCGTCCGCCGCGAGGTCTGGGAGGAGTCCGGTGTCCGGGTCGAGGAGCCCGAGTACCTCGGTTCGCAGCCCTGGCCGTTCCCGGCTTCCCTGATGGTCGGGTTCCGTGCCCGGGCCGTGGACGGTGACCCGTCGACCGCGCGTCCCGACGGTGTCGAGATCCTGGACGTGCGGTGGTTCTCGCGCGACGATGTCCGCGAGCGCGCCGGGGACACCCTGCTGCTGCCGGGGCGGACGTCGATCGCCCGCGCCATCATCGAGGAGTGGTACGGCGAGCCGCTCGACCTGCCGTGAGCGGGTCCCGTCGGTGCGGGGCGGCTCTTCCGTGAGCGGGGCTCCGTCGTGAGCGCCGACCCGCGCGTCGCCGTGGACGGGGTCCGACCGCCGTCACCGGACGAGCTCCTCGCCGCCCTCGACACCGAGCAGCGGACCGTCGCCCGGACGCTCCTCGGCCCGGTCGCCGTCCTCGCGGGTGCCGGCACCGGGAAGACCCGCGCCATCACCCACCGGATCGCCTACGGCGTCGCCACCGGGACGTACTCGCCGAGCCACGTCCTCGCGCTGACCTTCACCACGCGTGCCGCCGGCGAGCTGCGGTCGCGGCTCCGGGCCCTCGGCGCCGGGGCGGTGCAGGCGCGGACGTTCCACGCCGCCGCGATGGCGCAGCTCAGCTACTTCTGGCCGGACACCATCGGCGGGCACGCCCCCCGGATCGTCGAGTCCAAGGGGCGGGTGATCGCGCACGCCGCCGACACCGTCGGCCTGCACGTGGACACCCCGGTGCTCCGCGACCTGGCCGCCGAGGTCGAGTGGCGCAAGGTCCAGATGCTGTCCTACGACGAGTACGAGGCCGCCGCCGCGGACCGTGTGATGCCCCGTGACACGACTCCGCGCCGGGTCGTCGACCTGATGCGCGCCTACGAGCAGCTCAAGGACGACCGCCGCCAGCTGGACTTCGAGGACGTCCTGCTCGCGACGCTCGGCATGGTCGAGTCCGAGCCGCGGGTGGCGTCGTACGTGCGGCAGCAGTACCGGTTCTTCGTCGTCGACGAGTACCAGGACGTCTCGCCCGTGCAGCACGACCTGCTCCGGGCGTGGCTCGGCGGTCGGGACGACGTCTGCGTGGTCGGTGACGCCAGCCAGACGATCTACTCGTTCGCGGGCGCGTCGAGCCGCTACCTGCTCGGCTTCGGCTCCGAGTTCCCACGGGGCTCGATCGTGCGCCTCGAGCGGAACTACCGCTCCACGCCCGAGGTCGTGCAGGCGGCCAACACCCTGATGCGCGGGCAACCGGGTGCCCTGGACCTCGTCGCGCAGACCACCGAGTCCGGACCGGCACCGGGGGTGCTCGCGTGCGTGCACGACGGCGACGAGGCGCAGACCGTGGCCCGCCGCATCGCCGAGACGGTCGCCGCCGGCGCGTCCTTCGGGGACTGCGCCGTGCTCTACCGCGTCGGGGCGCAGGCCGCCGCACTCGAGTCGGCGCTCGGCCGCGCCGGCATCCCGTACCGCGTGCAGGGCGGCACACGGTTCTTCGACCGGCCTGAGGTCAAGCTCGCCGTGCACCACATGCGCGGCGAGGCCGTCCGCCGGACCGACGACGAGCTGACCCGTCGCGTGGGGCTCGTCCTGCAGCTGAGCGGATGGACGCCGACCGCACCGGAGGGCTCCGGAGCCGTGCGCGACCAGTGGGAGGCGCTGCAGGCGATCATGACCCTGGCCGAGGAAGCGCCGGCCGGCACGACCATGCAGCAGTTCACCCAGGACCTGGTCGACCGTGCCGCGACCCACCACGAGCCCGAGCTCGACGCCGTCACCCTGGCGACCCTGCACTCGTCGAAGGGCTTGGAGTGGCCCCACGTCGTCGTGGTCGGCGCCGCCGAGGGGCTGCTGCCGATCTCGCACGCCACGACCGACGACGAGGTCGAGGAAGAACGTCGGCTGTTCTACGTCGGTCTGACCCGTGCGCGCCGGTCCGTCACGGTGACGTGGTCCCGGCAGGGCTCCACGCGTGCCGGAGCCCGGGCGCCGAGTCGGTTCCTGGCAGCGCTCGACACGCGCAGCGAGGGTGCGGCGCCACCGGCTGCACGCTGACCGACAGGTCGTCCCGGTCGAACACCACCTGGTCCGCCCGGGGGTGCTGCGTCGTCGACGGTAGGCGCTGCACGAGCATCCGCGTCGCCGCCGCGGCCACCGCCGCCGTGCGCCAGGGGGAGAGCGGCGCTGCCGGACGCCCCCAGACCTGTGCGGCCACGGCTGCCCAGGCCGGGTCGGCGTCGACGCGGGCGTACTCGACGCACTGCAGACACGGCCCGGTGCCGGGCACCACGAACGGCCCGAGCCGGACCCGTCCGTCGCCGACCACGAGCGCGAGGTGCGGCGTGCCCCGTCGGGTCCACGCCGCGCGGAGTGCCGGGTCGACGACGTGGTCGGCCACGACCAGGGCCAGCCGGGGCTCCGGCTCGGGGAAGGACACCGGCCCGCCGAGCGGCGCCGTGGTCCGGACGACGGTCACGCCCTCGCCGAGGAGCATCTCCGCGACGGTGTCGGCGAGCGGACCGGCGCCGTGCACCTCGACCCGGGCGAGGGGCTCCGGGAGCACGTCGACGACAGCGGGCGAGGCCGTCCCGAGCACCCGCGCCGCGACCTCGGGTCGGCAGCCGACCGTCCGGGCGAGCGCGGCCAGGGCGTCACGCGCGGTCTCGCGGCGCAGCGCGCTCAGGAACCGTTCCTCGGCCGTGGTCGGCACGGGGACCACGGCGCGCGGCGGGTCGACCCCGAGCTGGACGGTCGCCGGGTCACGCCAGACGAACTCGAGGGTCGGGTCGATGCGGATGCCCATGCCCCGACGATGACGGACCCGCCACCCCGGTGGGGGCGACGGGTCCGATCTGTGGAGAAGTCGGGGTCAGCGGGACGGGGTATCCCCGTCGGACGTCGGGGGCTCGTCGACCCCGCCCTGCTCGTCCTCGTGCGGGCGGTCGCCCGTCGAGTCCGCCAGCAGGTCGGCGAGGGCCTTGTCGAACGCGTCGTCCTCGGCCGAGCGACCCGGGTTCCGGAGCCGGAGCACGAACGCCTCCGGGTCGTCCACGTCCTCGGAGGTCGGGACGGCGTCGAAGTGCGCCCAGAGCGCGTCGCGGTCCTCGGCGCCGAGTTCCTCGGTCACGCGCTGCCACAGCGCCGCGGCCTCGCGCAGTCGGCGGGGCCGGAGCTCCAGGCCGACGAGCGTGGCGAACGCGGACTCCGCCGGGCCACCCGAAGCACGACGGCGGCGGACCATCTCGGCGATCGCGCCGGCGCGCGGCAGCCGGACGGTCGCGGCCGCGGTGACGGTGTCGACCCAGCCCTCGACGAGCGCGAGCATGGTCTCGAGCCGGGCAAGCGCCGCCTCCTGCTCGGGAGTGCGCGGCGGGATGAGGGCGCCGGACGCGAGCGCGTCGCGGAGCTGCTCCTGGTTCGTGGGGTCGATCTCGGACGCGAGTTCCTCGACGCGGTCGAACGGGATGTGGATGCCCCGCGCGTAGTCGGTGATCGACGTGATGATGTGCAGCCGGAGCCAGCGGGCCGACCGGAACAGCCGCGCGTGGGCGAGCTCCCGCACCGCGAGGTAGATCCGGACCTCCTCCTCGGGGACGTCCAGGCCCTCGGCGAACTCGGCCACGTTCTGCGGCAGGAGCGCGGCGACCTGCTCGTCGAGGAGCGGCACGCCGACGTCGCCACCGGACACGACCTCCTTCGAGAGCTGCCCGACGACCTGCCCGAGCTGGATCGCGAACAGGGCCCCGCCCACGCCGCGCATGGCCTTCGAGACGTCCCCGAGCATCGCCTTGAGCTGCTCGGGTGCGCGCTGCTCGATGGCCTCGGTCAGGGCGTTCGCGATGCTCAGCGCGACCGGCTCGGCGATCTGCGCCCACACCGGGGTCGTCGCGGTCGCCCACTGCTCGCGCGTGAACGTGCTCGGCGTCGCGGTGAGCTCGGGGACCGAGGTCGCCTCGTCCAGCCACAGGGCCGCGACCTGGAACGCCTGGTCCGTCGCCTGCGCGGTGGCGGGGTCGACGGGGTGCTGGCCGTCGCGGGCGATGGCGGTCGCCCGCTCCGCCGCGACCGTGAAGTCGATGCCGTCGCCGCCGGACTGCGCCGCGCGCTGCAGCTGGCCCATCAGGTTCGCGACGAACGCCGGGTCGTTCGGCAGCCCCGCGGCGCCCGCGAGCTGCGACGGGTCGATCTGTCCCTCTCCGGAGAGCAGCTTGCGCAGCATCTCCTGGAAGTCGTCGTCCGGCCCCGGCTGCGGTTGATCAGGCATGCCGACTACGCTAACCGCTGCTCACGGGCCCGCGCCTGGGATGCTCCCGTGGGGACGCCCGGACCGCTGCGCCCACGGCGAACAGCCCGCCAGACGACGGGCGCACAGCCCGCCAGCAGGCGGCCGCACCCTGTGGAAGGACGTCCGTGACCCTCTTCGCCCCCGCTCCCCGCCGTCGCTCGCGCGCCCGGACCGTCGGGTGGGCGTTCGTCATCGGGGCCGTGGTGCTCGGACTCCTCGCGAGCTTCCTGCCGAGCCCGTACCTCATCGAGGTGCCCGGCCCGGTCTACAACACCATCGGCACCCAGCGGCAGGGGAGCGGCAAGGACGCGAAGGACGTCGAGCTCATCCAGATCGACGGCGCGGAGACGTACCCGACATCCGGTGCGCTCGACATGCTCACCGTCGGCATCCAGGGCGACGCCACGAACCGTCCGTCCTGGACGAGCGTCGTCCGCGCACTGTTCTCGCGGTCCGAGGCGGTCATCCCGGCCAGCGCGATCTACCCGGAGGGCACGACCACCCAGCAGGTGAACGAGCAGGACGCGGCGGACATGCAGTCCTCGCAGCAGTCGGCGGTCGCCGCGGCGCTCATCCACCAGGGCGAGGAGCTGCCCACGCGGCTCGAGGTCGGCTCCGTGCAGCCCGGGTCCGCGGCGGACGGCACCATCCGGAAGGGCGACGTCATCACGGCGTTCGACGGCGAGCAGCTCACCACGAACGTCGACGCCGGCACGCTGCGCGCCGCCGTGGCGAAGCACGGCACGTCCTCGCCCGCCACCGTGACGATCGAGCGGGACGGCGTGAGCCGCCAGGTCGAGGTCACCCCGCGCGACGAGCAGGGCACCGCACTCCTCGGCGTCGGCGTGACCGAACGCTACGACTTCCCGTTCCAGGTGAAGATCGCGCTGCAGGACGTCGGCGGGCCCTCGGCCGGCATGATGTTCGCGCTCGGGATCATCGACGAGCTCACCCCCGGCAAGCTCAACGGCGGGAAGCACGTCGCCGGCACCGGCACGATCACCGCGGACGGCGAGGTCGGCGCGATCGGCGGCATCCGCCAGAAGCTCTACGGCGCGAAGGACGCGGGGGCGACGGTCTTCCTCGCACCCGCCGACAACTGCGACGAGGTCGTCGGTCACGTCCCGGCCGGGCTCGACGTCTACAAGGTCGCGACGCTCGACCAGGCCGTCACGGACCTGCAGACCATCGCCTCCGGGAAGAGCACCGACGGCCTCGCACGCTGCGGTTCCTGACGGCACGGTCCCGACCCGGCCGCGCACGCCGCGACGTGCGCGCACGTCGCGATCCGTGCCTCCAGGCCGTCTGCCGGGAGGCACGGACCACCTTCCTGAGTTCCCGTACAGTTTCACTGTCGGTGGCGACCAATAGGATCGACGCACTGACGGCCCGCCGCGCCGGGCCCGCCGGTCCGACACGTCAGGAGCACATCAAGTGACGACAACCTCGTCCACCTCGGGACCCTCTTCCTCCGGGCGGCGTTCGCCGCGGGTCCCGATCGTGGTCACGATCATCGTGCTGGCCGCACTGGTGATCGGCTTCTTCATCTTCGCCAGCCTGTACACCGACTACGCGTGGTTCTCCCAACTCGGGTTCCAGCAGGTCCTCACCACCCGGTGGATCGCAGGCACCTCGATGTTCGTCGCCGGCTTCCTGGGGATGGCCGCGCCGGTGTACGTGAGCATCGCGCTCGCGTTCCGGTTCCGGCCGGTCTACGCCAAGCTCAACTCGCAGCTCGACCGCTACCAGCAGGTCATCGAGCCGCTGCGCCGTGCGGTCATGATCGGCATCCCGGCGGTCCTCGGCGTCTTCGCCGGGCTCTCCACGGCCGGCCGCTGGAGCATGGTGCTCGAGTACTTCAACCGGACGTCGTTCGGCAAGACCGATCCCCAGTTCGGCCTGGACATCGGCTTCTACGTGTTCGAGCTGCCGTTCTGGCGCGCGATCGTGGCGTACTCGTCGGCGGTCGTGCTCATCGCCGGGATCGCGGCGCTCGCCGCGTGCTACCTGTACGGCGCACTCCGGTTCGGCGGGCGCGAGGTCCGCATCTCCCGCGCCGCGCGCATCCAGCTCGCGGTGACCGCGGCCGTCTACGTGGCCCTGCAGGGCGTCAGCCTGTGGCTCGACCAGTACGCGGCCCTGACCAAGGACAACCCGCTCATCACGGGTGCGCAGTACACCGACGTCAACGCCGTCATCCCCGGTCGCGAGATCATGGCGGGCATCGCCGGGATCGTCGCGGTCCTGTTCGTCGTCACGGCCGTCATCGGCCGCTGGCGCATCTCGATCGTCGGCACCGGGCTGCTGCTCGTCGCGGCGATCGTCATCGGCGGCATCTACCCGTGGGTGGTCCAGCGGCTGCAGGTGAAGCCCTCGGAGCGCACCTACGAGTCGGCGTACATCGAGCGGAACATCAAGGCCACGCGGGACGCCTACGACGTCGCCGACGTGCAGGAGCAGAACTACGACGCGACGACCGAGGCGAGCTCGGGCGCCCTCGCGCAGGACGCCCAGACGACGGCGAACATCCGTCTCATCGACCCGAAGATCGTGTCGGACACCTTCAGCCAGCTGCAGCAGTACCGGCAGTACTACCAGTTCCCGAAGGAGCTGGACGTCGACCGGTACGACGTCAAGGGCCAGACCGAGGACACCGTGATCGCGGTGCGCGACATCGACCTCGACGGCCTCAGCGCTCAGGCGAACACGCAGTACAACCGGACCTTCGTCTACACGCACGGCTTCGGCGTGACCGCGGCCTACGGCAACCAGCGCGCGAGCGACGGCAAGCCGGTGTTCCTCGAGTCGGGCATCCCGTCGAGCGGCGCGCTCGGCGACTACCAGGAGCGCGTGTACTTCGGCGAGACCTCGCCGCCGTACTCGATCGTCGGCGGGCCCGAGGGCTCGAAGAACATCGAGCTCGACTACCCGTCCGGCTCGGACGACGACAACGGCGGCAACGCGACCACCACCTACCAGGGCAACGGCGGTCCGAGCCTCGGCAACTTCTTCAACCGGCTCGTCTACGCGGCGAAGTTCCAGTCGGAGCAGATCCTGCTGTCGAACGCGGTCAACAAGGACTCGCAGATCCTGTACGACCGCGACCCGATCCAGCGCGTCCAGAAGGTCGCACCGTACCTGACGCTCGACAGTGACGCCTACCCGGCGGTCGTCGACCACCGCATCCAGTGGGTCGTCGACGGGTACACCACGAGCAACGCCTACCCGTACTCGCAGAGCCAGAGCCTGTCGGACAGCATCAACGGCACGGAGTCGTCGACGTTCCGCACCGACCAGGTGAACTACATCCGGAACTCGGTGAAGGCCACGGTCGACGCCTACACGGGCAAGGTCACGCTCTACGCCTGGGACACGCAGGACCCGGTGCTCAAGACCTGGCAGAAGATCTTCCCGACGTCGATGCAGCCGGTGTCGGAGATGAGCGCCGAACTGCTCGACCACGTGCGGTACCCGACGGACCTGTTCAAGGTCCAGCGGTCGATCCTCGGCACGTACCACGTGACGAACGCGAACTCGTTCTACTCGGGTGACGACGCGTGGAACACCCCGCAGGAACCGACCTCGGGCACGAACGATGCCGACACCGCGGACGCGCAGACGACGACGAACGCGCTCGGGACGCAGACGACCGCGAACCGGTCCAACCTGCAGGACCCGTACTACCTGACCATGAAGGTGCCGGGGCAGGACACCGCGTACTCGCTCTACACGACGTACATCCCGCAGCAGTCGGCCGGAGCGAACAACCGCAACGTGCTGACCGGGTACCTGGCGGTGGACTCGGATGCCGGTGGTGCCGGCAAGGGCGAGAAGGCCAGGAACTACGGCAAGCTCACGCTCCTGACGATGCCGAAGACCGACAACATCCCGGGTCCGGCGCAGGTGCAGAACCTGTTCAACGGTGACACCACCGTGTCGCAGGAGCTGAACATCCTGAAGCGGGGCAACTCGACGGTGAAGCAGGGCAACCTGCTGACCCTGCCGGTCGGCGGCGGGTTCCTCTACGTGCAGCCCGTCTACGTCCAGTCGACGTCGAGCGGTTCGTACCCGCTGCTGCAGAAGGTCCTGGTGGCCTTCGGCGACAAGATCGCCTTCGAGGACACCCTCGACGAGGCGCTCAACAGCCTGTTCGGCGGCAACTCGGGTGCCACGGCCGGAGACCAGGGCGCCGCGAACGGATCCGGGTCGGGCGACAGCGGCTCGGGCGACACCGGCTCCGGGAACTCCGGGTCGAGCGGCTCCGGGTCGACCGACACGGGTTCGGGCTCGTCCGGTTCGACCGGGGGCTCCAGCTCCGGGAGTGCGACCGACAACGCCGCGCTGCAGCAGGCCCTCGCCGACGCGAAGTCCGCACTGCAGGACCGCCAGGACGCCTACGCGAAGAACGACCTGGTCGCTGCGGCAGAGGCCGACCAGCGCCTGCAGGAGGCCATCCAGGCGGCGACCGAGGCCGAGGGCGGGAACTGACACGCCGTGGCGGGGCACTCGATTTGTGCCCCGCCACGGGCGTGTGTAGGCTGTTCAACGTGCCGCGGGGTGGAGCAGTTCGGTAGCTCGCTGGGCTCATAACCCAGAGGTCGTAGGTTCAAATCCTGCCCCCGCAACCAAGCGTCACACGAAGGCCCCGGTCCAGTCGGACCGGGGCCTTCGCCGTTCCCAGTGTCCGCCGACGCCTTCCGTCGCTACGCTCGGCGGATGAGCACCCTGACGATCGCCGCCGCTCAGTTCGCGCCGGTCGACGACCCGACCGCCAACCTCGAGACCGTCCGTCGCGCAGCCGTCGACGCCGCTCGGCGCGGAGCGGACCTGCTCGTGACCCCGGAGTACACCTCGTACTTCACCGCGGACATCGACGACCGGTTCGTCGCCGCGGCGGAGCCCCTCGACGGGCCGTTCGTCACGGGGCTGGCCGACCTCGCGCGGGAGACCGGGATCGCGATCGTCGCCGGCGTCGCGGAGGTGGGCGAGGGGGAGCGGTTCCGCAACACCCTCGTCGCCGTGCTGCCCGACGGGTCGATCGGCGCGACGTACCGCAAGGTCCACCTGTACGACGCGTTCGGCTCCCGGGAGTCCGACCGCATCGAGTCCGGTGCGACCGACCAGCTGCCGGTCGTCACCGTCCAGGGAGTCCGGGTCGGCCTCGAGACCTGCTACGACCTGCGCTTCCCCGAGGTCACGCGTCGCCTCGCCGCGGCCGAGGGCGGTGCGGCGGACGTCGTCCTCGTCCCGGCGGAGTGGGTGCGGGGTCCGGGCAAGGAACACCACTGGCGGACGCTCCTCACCGCCCGCGCGATCGAGAACACCGTGTGGGTCGTCGGTGTCGGGCAGACGCCGCCGGTGGGCATCGGTTCGTCCGTCGTGCTCGACCCCTCGGGCGTCGCGGTCGCGGCGGCAGGGGCGACACCCGGGCTGCTCGTGGCGACCGTCGACACCGCCGTGACCGACTCGGTGCGCACGGTGAACCCGTCCCTGGGCCTGCGGCGGTACGACGTCGTGCCGCGCGGCTGACGTCACCGAGCGACGGCAGCTCCCGCTCAGGACCGCGCGCGGAGCGCCCCGAGCCGGCCCACGGCGTCCTCGAGCACGCTCCGGCGCTTGCAGAACGCGAAGCGCACGAGCGAGCGGTAGCCCGGCGCGTGCTCGGGCCGCACGAACGCCGACACCGGCACGCCGACCACACCCGCGAGCCTGGGGAGCTCGAGGCAGAGCGCCCGGGCATCGTCGTACCCGAGCGGGGCGGCGTCCGCGATGACGAAGTACCCGCCGTCCGGGTGCAGGACGTCGAACCCCGCCTCCAGCAGCCCCTCGGCCAGGAGCGCGTGCTTCGCACCGAGCTCGGCGGCGATCCCGTGGAACACGGTGTCCGGCAGGCGGAGTCCCGCGGCGACGGCGGGCTGGAACGGGGCGCCGTTCACGAACGTCAGGAACTGCTTCACCGCCAGGACCGCGTCCACCAGCGGCGCGGGAGCGGTGAGCCAGCCGATCTTCCACCCCGTGGTGCTGAAGGTCTTGCCAGCGCTCGAGATCGAGATCGTCCGGTCCACCGCCCCGGGCAGCGCCGCGATCGGCACGTGCGGGACGTCGAAGGTCAGGTGCTCGTAGACCTCGTCCGTGACGACCAGGGCGTCGTACCGCTCGGCGAGCTCGACCACGGTCTCGAGCACCGCGCGCGGCAGCACCCGTCCGGTGGGGTTGTGCGGGGTGTTCACGAGGACGACGCGGGTGCGGTCCGAGAACGCGGCGCGTAGGACGTCCTCGTCCGGCAGGAAGTCGGGGGTCGTGAGCGGGACGGTGACGTGCGTGCCGCCCGCGAGCCGGACCAGGGCGCCGTAGGCGTCGTAGAAGGGCTCGAAGGTGATCACCTCGTCGCCGGGCTCGACGAACGCGAGCAGCGTCGCCGCGAGGGCCTCCGTCGCGCCGGCGGTGACGAGCACCTCGCGATCAGGGTCGACCGACAGGCCGTACCAGTGCGCCTGGTGCTCCGCGATCGCCGCACGCAGCTCGGCGGTGCCGCGTCCCGGCGGGTACTGGTTCACGCCGGCACGGACGGCGGCGACGGCGGCGTCGAGCACCTCGGCGGGTCCGTCCTCGTCCGGGAAGCCCTGTCCGAGGTTGATCGCACCCGTCGCCGCGGCGAGGGCGCTCATCTCGGCGAAGACCGTCGGGGCGGGCGACCCGTCGGGCCCCAGGAGCATGGCTCCCTCGGCGGCGCGGAGCCACGGTCCGGTGCGGTGCATGTGCGTCCTCCCGATGCGCCGGACGCCCTCGGTGCGCCGGGTGCACCCAACCTAGTGCGCGTGCGGACCGGATCCCGGGAACGGCTGCCCAGCCCACGCATAGGATCGCCATAGGCCGCTCGCAGCCCCAGCAGGAGCACCGCTCAGGTGGGTCCGGAAGACTGCACGAGCTTGAAAGGAGCACGTCCAGCATGACCGACACCACGCCACACGGCCGCGGCGACGACGACCGTCCCGAGGACCTCCACCGTCAGGGCTCAGCAGAGGACGCCACCCACGGGACCGCCGACCACGGCGAGCCGACGCGGGACGACTCCGGACAGCCGAGCGCAGCCACGAGCTCGCCCGACCACGACCACACCGACGTCATCGAACCCGGTGGTGCGAACGAGACCGACGTCCTGTCGACCTCCGGCGACCACCCGACGGACCGGTACACCGCGCCGTACCCGACGATCGCCGGCGACGCCGCCCCCACGTCCGGTGGGTACGGGTCGCACACGACGCCGTACGGCCAGCAGGACCAGTACGGCCAGGCCCCCACGAGCCAGTACGGCCAGCAGAGCCAGTACGTCGAGCAGAGCCAGTACGGCCAGCAGGACCAGTACGGCCAGCAGGACCAGTACGGCCAGCAGGACCAGTACGGCCAGCAGGACCAGCACGGCCAGGCCCCGACGAGCCAGTACGGGCAGCAGAGCCAGTACGGCCAGCAGGACCGGTACGGTCAGGTTCCCACGAGCCAGTACGGCCAGCAGAGCCAGTACGGCCAGCAGAGCCAGTACGGCCAGCATGACCAGTACGGCCAGGCCCCGACGAGCCAGTACGGCCAGCAGAGCCAGTACGGGCAGCAGCCGCGCTACGGCGAGTACGCCCAGGACAGCACGAACACCGCCGGTACCAGCGCCTACGGCTCATCGCAGTACGCCTCCGCCGCTCAGCCCGGCTCCGCGCAGGCCCCGTCCTCGGCGACGAGCGCCTTCGGCGACGTCGACGGCTCGAACCAGCGCAACGGCCACTACTTCGGCGCGGCCCCGACAGCCGGCGACGGAACCGCGTCGGCCACGAAGACGAAGGACGGGCGCAACAAGCTCGTGCTCCCGATCGTCGCTGGCCTGGTGCTCGCCGGGCTCGTCGGCGGCGGTGCGGGATGGGCCGCCGGGGCCTCGCAGGCCAGTGGTGGCACGGTCGTCGGGTCGAGCTCGTCGCAGAACGGCGGCAACCTCACGGTCAACGACTACAACAACGCCACGGTCGTGACGGCCGTCGCCGCCCAGGCCACGCCGTCGGTCGTCACGATCAACGTCTCCGCGGGCTCCGAGGGCGGCACCGGTTCCGGTGTCGTCTTCTCGAAGGACGGGTACATCGTCACGAACACCCACGTGGTGACGCTGGACGGCGACAGCGGCAACGGCACCATCACGGTGACGACCTCCGACGGCAAGATCTACCCGGCGAAGCTCGTCGGCACCGACCCGACCGTCGACCTCGCGGTGATCAAGATCGACGCGACCGACATGAAGCCGATCACGTTCGCGAACTCGTCCGACCTGAACGTCGGCGACACCGCGGTCGCGATCGGCGCACCGCTCGGCCTGTCGAACACGGTCACCGACGGCATCGTCTCGACGCTGAACCGCAGCATCCAGGTCACGTCGAGCGCACCGAGCCAGGGCGGCGACTCGAACGAGGGCGGCAACGGCAACGGCGGCCCGTTCGACTTCTGGGGCAACGGCGACAACGGCAGCAGTTCGTCGTCGAACACCACCGTCTCGCTCCCGGTCATCCAGACCGACGCGTCGATCAACCCGGGCAACTCGGGCGGTGCGCTGCTCGACTCGAAGGGCAAGCTCATCGGCATCAACGTCGCGATCGCCAGCGCCGGCAGCTCCTCGTCGTCCGAGGGACAGTCCGGCAGCATCGGCGTCGGCTTCTCGATCCCGTCGAACCTGGTGCAGCGCGTCGCGAACGAGATCAAGGACAACGGCTCCGCCACGCACGGTCTCCTCGGTGCGACGGTCGGTGACGCGGCGGAGGACGCCAGCGCCAAGCAGATGGGCGCCCTCATCAAGTCGGTCTCGTCCGGCGGCGCGGCGGCGAACGCCGGCCTGCAGAAGGGCGACGTGGTCACCAAGATCGGGTCCGCCACGGTCTCCGACGCGACCGACCTCACGGCGCAGGTGCGCTTCTTCGCCGGTGGCGCGAAGACGACGATCACCTACATCCGCGACGGCCAGACGCGTGAGACGGACGTGACGCTCGGCACCTACAAGGGCTGACGCAGGTCCAGGACGGACGGGAGGCACGGTGCCAGCTGGCACCGTGCCTCCCGTCCGTATCGGTGTCGACCCGTGACGGTGCCGCGCCCGCAGGCTCAGGTGAGCGGCCCGGCACGTGGGCGGCCCGGCACGTGGGCGGCCTGGCCGCTTGATAGGCTCGGGGTCGCTCTGCGGGGCGGGCGCCGTCCGCGGTGCGCCCCGCGCACCAGTCAGGACCCCGAGGTACGCATGCAGACAGACGGACAGCCCCTGCCGGGGGTCTCGTACGTGATGCCGGTGCTGAACGAAGTGACCGAGGTGCGTGCCGCCGTCGGCAGCCTGCTCGAGCAGGACTACGCCGGTCCGTTCGAGGTCATCCTGGCCCTCGGTCCGTCGATCGACGGCACGAACGAGCTCGTCGCCGAGATGAGCGCCGCAGACCCCCGGATCCGGGCGATCGAGAACCCGGTCGGGTCGACGCCCGCCGGGCTCAACGTGGCGATCCGGGCGTCCGTGCACCCCGTGGTCATCCGGGTCGACGCGCACTCGGTGCTCCCGACCGACTACACACGCGTCGCCGTCCGCGTGCTGACCGAGTCGGGCGCGGACAACGTCGGTGGGATCATGCACGCCGAGGGGCGGACGCCCTTCGAACGCGCCGTCGCCCACGCCTACGGCAGCCGCGTCGGTCTCGGGGGCACGCCCCACCACGTCGGTGGCAAGGCCGGACCGGCCGAGACCGCGTACCTCGGTGTCTTCCGGCGGGACCGGCTGTTCGAGGTCGGGCTCTTCGACGAGGGCATCAAGCGCGGACAGGACTGGGAGCTCAACCGTCGTCTGCGGCAGACCGGCGGCACCGTGTGGTTCACGCCGGAGCTGGTCGTGACCTACCGCCCGCGCCCGAGCCTGCGCCGACTCGTCCGGCAGTTCGTCGCCACGGGGCTGTGGCGCGGCGAGCTCGCCCGCCGCTTCCCGGCGAACAACGGCGTGCGCTACTTCGTACCCCCCGCGATGGTCACGGCGGTCGCGCTCGGGCTCGTCGCCGGGGTCGTCGGCGTCGTGGGCGCCCTGCTCCGCAGCCCGCTGGCGTGGGCGATGACCGGGTTCGCCGTCCCCGCCGTGTACCTGCTCTTCGTCGTCGTCGGCTCGGTCGTCGTCGCACGGCGGTCAGGGCTCGCGACCCTGCTCTGGCTGATCGTGGTGCTGCCGTGCATCCACGTGGGGTGGGGTGTCGGCTTCGTGGTCGGCTTCCTGACCCGGACCTCCGAACTGACCACCCACACGGGACGGTGACCTGGAACCTTGACCGACGACTCCACCGCACGCGGCTCCGCCCGTCCGACCTCCATCGCCGAGCTCCGCGCGGTCGCGCAGCCGGACGAGGTCCGTTCGCGGGCCAACGCCGAGCACTGGACCGCCTCGCTGTACCTGCGTGACGTCTCGCCGTACCTGACCTGGATCCTGCTGAAGACCCGCGTCAGTGCCAACCAGGTCACCGGGCTGATGATCCTCGTGGGGTGGAGCACCGCCGCGGCGCTGCTCGTCCCGGGGATCTGGGGCGCGCTGCTGGCACTCGTGCTCGGGCAGCTGCAGATGCTCGTCGACTGCTGCGACGGCGAGGTCGCGCGCTGGCGGGGGACCCGGTCGCCCGCCGGGGTGTTCCTCGACAAGGTCGGGCACTACACGACCGAGGGACTGATCCCGATCGCGCTCGGTGTCCGGGCGGCGACCTGGCCGGTGCAGGGCGCTGACTGGATGTGGACCACGATCGGCTGCGCGCTCGGCCTGGTCATCGTGCTGAACAAGGCGCTCAACGACATGGTGCACGTCGCCCGCGCGAACGCCGGACTCGCGAAGCTCGTGGACCGCCGGGACGCGGGCACCGCGCCGTCCGGCCGTCGACTGGCAACGCTCCGCCGGGCCGCTCGGTTCCTGCCGTTCCACCGCCTGTACCACTCCGTCGAACTGACGATCCTGGCCTTCGTGTTCGCGCTCATCGCGCTCGTGGTCGGTCACCCGCTCGCCGACCGTGTGCTCGTCGGCGCGCTGCTCCCGCTCGCCGTGCTCGCCACCGCCGGGCACTTCCTGGCGATCATGTCGTCGAAGCGTGTCCGCGCGTGAGCCAGGGCACCGTCCGTCGGCACGCCGCCCCGCATCGTGGACGCCCGCGCATCGCCGTGGTGGTCCTGACCCAGGGCACCCGGCCCGCGGACCTGCGACGTGGGATCGACAGCGTGCTCGCCCAGCGGGACGTCGACCTGGACGTCGTGTGCGTCGGCAACGGCTGGGAGCCGACCGACCTGCCCGAAGGGGTCCGTGCGCTCGCGCTGCCGGAGAACCTCGGGATCCCGGCCGGACGGAACGCGGGGGCCGAGGTCGTCGACGGCGACCACGTGTTCTTCCTGGACGACGACGCCTGGGTGCCGTCGGACACCTTCCTGCGCGACGCCGTCGAGCTGCTCGACCGCGACCCGTCGCTCGGCCTGGTCCAGCCGCGGGTCGTCGACCCGACCGGTGCGGCCAACCCGCGGCGCTGGGTGCCGCGCATCCGGAAGGGCGACGCCGCCGACTCGTCCCCGGTGTTCTCGGTGTGGGAGGGCGCGGTCGTCCTGCCGATGGACGTCTACCGGGCCGTCGGGGGATGGGGCGCCGAGTACTTCTACGCGCACGAGGGCATCGAGCTCGCCTGGCGTGTGTGGGACGCCGGACGCCGGGCCTGGTACGCCGGGGACCTCGTCGCGAACCACCCCGCGATCGACCCCGCTCGCCACACGGAGTACTACCGCCTGAACGCCCGGAACCGGGTCTGGCTCGCTCGACGCAACCTGCCGGCACCCCTGCGTCCGCTGTACGTGGGTTCGTGGGCAGCGATCCAGGTCGCGCGGTGGTGGCGACACCCGGCCCGCCTGCGCACCTGGTTCGCCGGCGCCCGAGAAGGCTGGACGTCGGACTGCGGGCCGACCCGCACGATGGGGTGGCTGACCGTCGCCCGCATGACGCTCGCCGGGCGCCCGCCCGTCGTCTGAGTCCGATCCGATCGCCCGAGGAGCACCATGCCGATCATCCGTGACGCCACGACCGCCGTGCGGCTCGTGCAGCGTCTCCTGCGGTCCCGTCGGAGTCGCCAGCAGCTCGCGCGCCGCCTGCGGACGCAGTCGCAACTCGCGCCGGGGTCCGTCGAGATCGCCGTGTACTTCGCGGACGGACCGGTCAACATGTACCAGGTGCGGCAGTGGTACGCCCCGCTCGCCGAGCTCGCGGCCGAGCACCCGGTCGCGATCCTGTCCCGGAGCCCCGGCACGATGCTCGCCCTGCTCGACGAGTCGCCGGTGCCGGTGGTCTACGCCCGCCAGGTCGTCGACCTCGAGCGCTTCGTCGACGAGCAGGCACCGAAGATCGTCCTGTACGTCAACCAGAACGCCCGCAACTTCCAGATGATGCGGTACGGGCGGATGTGGCACGTCTTCGTCAACCACGGCGAGAGCGACAAGATGTACATGACCACGAACCAGTTCAAGGCGTACGACTACGCCCTGATCGCCGGGGACGCCGCCCGGGACCGGCTCGCGGACGCGCTCTGGGACTACGACCTGGACCGGCGCACGATCGCCATCGGGCGCCCGCAGGCCGACCACTTCGCGGGTGCCGTGCCGTACCCGGACGACGACCGGTCCGTCGTGCTGTACGCCCCGACGTGGGAGGGCGACCGCGCCGCAGCCGCCTACGGGTCGATCGCGAGCCACGGCGTGGTGCTCGCCGAGCGGCTCCTGGCGTCGCCCCGACACCGGCTCGTCTACCGTCCGCACCCGCGGAGCGGCGTGCTGGACGCGGACTACCGCGCCGCCCACGAGCGGATCGTCACGGCGATCAGCGCCGCCAACGCGGCCGACGCCACCGCGCACCACGTGTACGACGACGGCCCGGAGCTCGGCTGGCAGCTCGCCGCGGCGGACGTCGCGATCACCGACATCAGCGCCATGATCTACGACCGGCTGGCGGTCGGGAAGCCGCTGATCGTCACGCGCCCGGTGGCGAGCGGCGCGGACGTCGACGAGCGCGGCTACCTGTCGGACGCGAACTGGTTGCTCGCCGACCAGACCAGGGACGTCGTCGCCCGGGTCGACGCCGCCGCGAACGACGCCGAGGAGCTCGCCAAGCTGCGGCACTGGGTCCAGCGGTACTTCGGGGACACCGCGCCGGGCGTCGCGACGCGACGCCTGCACGAGGCCGTCGACCGGCTCGTCGCGCGGTGGCACGAGGTCGCCGCGGAGCACCGGGCCGGCTGAGCGCTCCGCCGCTGGTCTGGGGGAGCGGCCCGCCGCGCGGCCGGGGGAGCGGCCTGGGCAGCGGCCGCCAGCGCGCTGACCGGCTGCGGCGAGGTGCCCCGGAGCGTCAGGCCGCACGGCGGTCCCCGACCAGCGACATGCGCCACAGGTACTCCGAGCGGTCCGGGCGTCGCCAGCGGACGACGACGACACCGGTCTCCTCGGGGTCGGCGCCGAACACCGCGATGGACAGGGACCGTCCGGGGTCGAGCTGGTTCACCGCGAGCGGCGGGCAGTACCCGTTGCCGAGGTGCGTCAGCGAGATGGCGTGGAGGGGCTCGGATCCGGTGTTCACCAGGTCGTAGCGACGAGGTGCCCGGGAACGATCGACGGTGAACGGGACTGCGTAGGCCGTGGTCGGGTGGTGCATGCCGGTCACGCTAGGGGGAAGGTCCGACGTCGGGGGGGCGCTCGGGCCGCGGTGGTGCCGGTGCCTGTGCAGGGGGTCGGTCGGGGGACCGGGTGTGGAGGAGGGAGCGGGTCAGACGCCGTAGTCGGCGGCGTACGCGGCGAGGGCCTTCTCGATGGTGTCGTCGAGCTGGAGACGGCCCTTGTCGAGGTACAGCCCGCGGTCGCAGAAGCGGCGCAGGTCCTTGTCGCTGTGCGAGACGAAGAACAGCGTGCGCCCGCCCGCCAGGAGCTCCTCGATGCGCTTGTAGCACTTCTCGCGGAAGGCCTTGTCGCCGACGGCCAGGACCTCGTCGACGAGGATCACCGGCTCGTCCAGGCGGGAGATCACGGCGAACGCGATGCGCACCTTCATGCCGCTCGACAGGTGCTTGTACGGGGTGTCGACGAAGTCCGCGATCTCGGCGAACGCGATGATCTCGTCGAAGGCGTCGCGGATCTCGGCCCGGCTCATCCCGTGCAGCCCGGCCGTCAGGAAGACGTTGTCGCGGACCGTGAGGTCGCCGACGAACCCGCCGGTGATCTCGATGAGCGGGGCGACACCGGCACCCACCCGCACCCGCCCCTCGTCGGGGAGCATGACCTGCGCGACGAGCTTGAGCAGGGTGGACTTGCCCTGGCCGTTCCGTCCGACGACACCGATCGCCTCGCCCGGGCGGACGTCGAACGACACGCCCCGGAGCGCCCAGAACTCGTCCGCGCGCTTGCGGCGGGAGCTCCCGGCGAACAGGTCCTTGAAGCTGCGGCTCGCCCGACGGTTCCGCTTGAACCGGATGCCGGCGTCGCGCACGGAGATCACGGGGGCGGTGGTCGCCGCGCGCTCGCGGGGCTCGGTCGAGGTCATCACAGCTCCTTCAGGACGCGGTGCTCGCTGCGGCGGAACACGACCAGGCCGACCGCGAGGACGACGATCGTGACGAGGACGGACACGAGCACCTCGAACCAGTTCAGCTGGTTCGGGAAGAACGCCGAGCGGTAGATGCCGAAGATGCCGCTCAGCGGGTTGAGCGCCGCGAGGTCGCGCAGCTTCTCGGGGAGCGCGGTCGTGCCGTAGATGATCGGCGACGCGTAGAAGAAGAACCGCAGCACGAGCTTCACCGCGCGCTCGAGGTCGCGGAAGAACACCACGAGCGGCGCCACGATCAGGCCGATGCCGTAGACCAGGCCGGCCTGCAGCAGGATCGCAAGCGGGTACAGGGCCAGACCCCAGTGCACGTGCGCCCCCGTGGCGATCGCGAAGACCGCGAGCACCGGCAGGCTCAGCAGGAACTCGATGCCCTTCGACGCGTTGACCCGCGCGACCCAGATGCTCCGGGGGATGGTCGTCGATCGGATCAGCTTGGCCTCGCTCGTGAAGGCCCGGGTGGAGTCCGAGACGGCACCGGTGAACCACATCCACGGCAGGAGCGCCGACAGCAGGAAGACGATGTACGGCTCTTCGCCGACCTTGCCGCGGTGGAACACCTGCGTGAAGACGAACCAGTAGATCGCCGACATGACGAGCGGGTCGAGGATCGACCAGAGGTAGCCGAGCGCGGACGTCGAGTAGCGGACCCGCAGGTCGCGGGAGGTCAGCAACCACAGCGCATGCCGGTAACGGCGTACCGCGCCCCGGTTCACCAGGGGGCCGGTGGTCCGGGACGCGGTCTGCGCACTCGCTGTGGTCACGGTGTCCCTTCGGGCGGAACCGCCCAGGGGGTCATGACGGTTCAGGCGAACAGGTCGTTCGCGCGCTCGAGGTCTTCCGCGAAGTCGATCTCGACGGCGTACAGGTCGGAGATGTCGACCGGCGACCAGCGTAGCCCGTCCTCGGCGATGGCAGCCTCGATGCCGCCCTCGAAGTACTCCTGGTCGTCGACGCGCCCGAGCTGACGGATGAGCGCCTGCTTGTCGGCCGACGAGACGTAGTTGATGCCGACCGCTTCGCCGAGACCGCCGACGACCTGCTTCGACAGCTTGTGGATGCAGCCCTGCGCGTCCACCGTGTACTTGACCTCTTCGTCGGAGACCTTCTCGGTGTTCACGCTGACGAAGGACCGGTCCTGGTCCATCATGTCCGCGGCGCGGACGAGCGCGCGCGGGTCGAAGACGACGTCGCCGTTCATCCAGAGGACGCCGCCCTTGCCCGTGGCCTTGAGCGCACGGAGCAGGGACTTCGAGGTGTTCGTGGAGTCGTAGGACTCGTTGTAGACGAAGTTCGCCTCGGGGAAGGCCTCGACGATGTACTCGGACTTGTAGCCGACGACGATCGTCACGCGGGCGCTCGAGCCGAACGCGGCGCGGATGTTGTCGAACTGCTGCTGCATGATGGTGCGGCCGTCGCTGAGTTCGGTCAGCGGCTTCGGCAGGCTGCGCCCGAGGCGGCTGCCCATCCCCGCTGCGAGGATGACGATCTGCGTTGTCATGCTGGTCCCTTCCGGTGTCCGCCCGCGCGCCCCGTGGGGCACGGGCGGGCCTCGTCGAGTCTGCTCGCTCCAGGTCTGCGTTTCCCGTGAACGCGCCGCTCCCGCGCGGATCGGCACGGGGCGGATCGGCAGGGCAGACTGTCTCGGGACCGGTTCTGAGCAGGTTTCCAAGTGGTGAACACTCCGTCGTGCCCTGGTGAATGATACGGAACGAGTCGGGATCGGGGTACGGCATCGTCCGGTTCGTGCCCGATTCGTGACCCGGGCGGCGAGCGTGTCCCGCCGTGTCCGGAACCCGTTGGTACGGTGGGGCGGTGGCAGCGGCAGATGACGACGACGTGTACGTGACGTCCGACGCTGCGTGGATGACCGAGGTGGACGATGCCGAGGGGGACGCCACCGACGACGACTTGGGGGACGGGGATGCGCGCGACGCCTCCGCTGGTGACGGCATGACCGACGACACGACGACGACGGTCAGCGACCCGGCGGTGACGGAGCCTGCCACGGCGAGCACGATCGCGGCGAGCACGACCGCCGCGGGCCCGTCGCCCGCCAGCCGTCCGGCGCCGCGCAAGGGCAAGGGGCGCGGGCGCGTCTCCCGACCGGTCCAGACCGCCGCCGTGCGCGACGACGCGGCAGCACGTGATGCGGCGATCGAGCAGACGACCACGTCTGGGCAGACCGCGGCGCCCGCGAAGGACACGGCATCCGAGCAGTCCTCGGCGGCCCCGACGGCGGCGGACGACGCCGGCACGACCGCGGCGCAGAAGAAGAAGCGCGTGCCGAAGCGCCAGCCCGCCGCCCGCGAGACCCCGGCCGCGACGAAGACCCCGCAGCAGCCCGTGGTGCTCCGTGCGAGCGGCCTCGTCAAGCGGTACGGCCAGACCCTCGCGGCGGACGAGGTCGACCTCGAGATCCGCCAGGGCTCGATCTTCGGCGTCGTCGGCCCGAACGGCGCCGGCAAGACCACCACGCTCTCGATGATCACCGGCCTGCTGCGCCCCGACGCCGGCACCGTCTCGGTGCTCGACCACGACGTGTGGTCCGACCCGACGGCTGCCAAGCGCGACCTCGGGGTCCTGCCCGACCGGCTCCGGTTGTTCGACCGGCTGACCGGCGCGCAGCTCCTGCACTACTCCGCGACGCTCCGCGGGCTCGACGGTGCGACGGCGCGGAAGCGCAGCGCCGACCTCGCCCAGGCGTTCGGCCTCGGTGAGGCGCTCGGGCGCCAGGTCGCGGACTACTCCGTCGGCATGGCGAAGAAGATCGCCCTCGCCGCGACGCTCATCCACTCGCCCCGCGTCCTGGTCCTCGACGAGCCGTTCGAGTCCGTCGACCCGGTCAGCGCCGCCACGATCACCGAGATCCTGCGTCGCTACACGCGCGGCGGCGGCACCGTGGTGCTCTCCAGCCACTCGATGGAGCTCGTCCAGCGCACGTGCGACTCGGTCGCGATCATCGTCGGCGGCAAGGTCCTCGCCTCCGGCACGATGGCCCAGGTCCGCGGTCGTCGGAGCCTCGAGGACAAGTTCGTCGAACTCGCGGGCGGCCGCGTCGTGGCAGAGAGCATGGAATGGTTGCACAGCTTCTCCGACTGAGGGTCGACCTGCTCGCGGGCGGTGTCCGCGGGGGAGCTCGGCAGTCGGTCCTCGTCGTGCTCGGCAGCCTGCTCGGCCTCGTCGCCGCGGTGTTCGTCGCCGGTGAGCTCCTCGGACTCCGGTCCGCGCCCGTCGAGATCGCGCGCTCCGTCGCGGTGCCGGTCGGGGCGTTCCTCGCGGTCGCCTTCACGGTCGTGCCGCTCGTCGTCGGCGGGACGGACCAGTTCGACCCCCGACGCTTCACCGTCTTCGGCCTCGACCGTCGCCAGCTCGCGGTCGGCCTCGGTGTCGCCGGCCTCGTCGGCGTGCCCGTGCTCTCGGTGGCGATCGTCGCGGTCGGGCAGGTCGGGGCGTGGTCGCGCTCCGGCGGGCTCGGCGTCCTGGCGGTCCTCGCCGCGCTCCTCGGGACGCTCACCTGCGCCCTGCTCGCCCGTGTCGGCTCCGCCGTCGGTGCCGCCCTGATCGGCCCGCACCGCTCCCGTGACGCCGGGTGGCTCGCCGCCCTGGTGGTCGTCGTGCTCGGCCTGCCGGTCGTGTCGCTGCTCGTCCGCGGCCCCTGGACCGACGCCACGAGCACCGAGGCCTCCCGCGTGGCCGACGTCGCGGGGTGGACCCCGTGGGGCGCCGCATGGGCGGTGCCCGCCGACGTGGCGAGCGGCCGGGTGGGCGAGGGCGTGCTCAAGCTCCTCGTCGCACTGGTCACGCTCGGGCTCCTCGGGCTCGCCTGGTGGGCCCTCGTCGGGCGCGCGCTCGAGACCGTCGACGGTCGCGCCACGGCTCGTCGCTACCGCGGCCTCGGCTGGTTCGCGCGCCTCGGGTCCACCCCGGTCGGCGCCGTCGCGGCCCGTGCGCTGACCTACTGGGCGCGGGACCCCCGGTACCGCATGTCGTACCTGGTGATCGTGTTCGTGCCGATCGTGGTGATCCCGCTCGGTGTCGCCGGGGTGCCGTGGCACTGGACCGCCCTCGTGCCGCTGCCGCTGATGGCGTTGATCGCCGGGTTCCTGCCGCACAACGACGTCTCGTACGACAACACCGCGGTGTGGCTGCACGTCGCCTCGGGAGCGCCCGGGTGGAGCGACCGCCTCGGTCGGCTCGTCCCGCTGCTCGTCGTCGGGCTCCCCGCCGTCGTGCTCGGCGCGGCGGTGTCCGCGCGGCTGTTCGGCGACTGGACGGCCTTCCCGCTCCTGGTCGGTGTCGCCGGCGGGGCGCTGCTCGCGGGCCTCGGCCTGTCGAGCGTCGTGTCGGTCCTGCTGCCCTACCCGACGGTCCGTCCGGGTGACCACCCGTTCCAGCAGCCCCAGGCCGCCGGCACGACGGCCGCGGTCGCGCAGACGACGATGGTCGTCGGGATCCTCGTCGCGGCGATCCCCGCGGTCTGGCTCGCGGTGCTCGCGCTGAGCGACGGTCCCGAGCCCTGGGCGGTGCTCACGCTGCTGGTCGGCCTGGGCGTCGGTGCTGTCGTCCTCGTCTCGGGGGTGGCCCTCGGCGGTCGACTCTTCGACCGGCACGGACCCGACCTGCTCGCCGCCGCGCAGCGGAACTGACCCGTACCCCCCCCTCCGGTCGCGCCCGACGCGACCGCACGCCGGGCGGGAGGCGCGCGGCAGCCCCGCCACGCGCCTCCCGTCCGATGCGGCGGCAGCCGCACCGTCGTACCCTGGTCCCATGAGCATGACGGAACCCGGCGGCGGCCTCGACGTGATGGACCGCGAGCTCGAGAAGCTCCTCGAGGAAGAGGCGATCGAGCCCGGCGACCACGAGCGGTTCTCGCACTACGTCAAGAAGGACAAGATCCTGCAGTCCGCCCTGACGGGGAAGCCCGTCAAGGCGCTCTGCGGCAAGAAGTGGATCCCTGGTCGCGACCCGGAGAAGTTCCCGGTGTGCCCCGACTGCAAGGCCATCTACGAGAAGATGCGGGCCGAGTAGCGCCGCTCAGATCACGAGCGTCGGGATGGCCGGGTCGCCCCGACCGATCCGTGACGCGTCGACCGGCAGTTCTGCCTTCGCACGCTTGTGGTGCGCGCGGGCGGCCTCGACACCGGCGACCCCGGTGAAGGCCGGGTCGACCTCGCCGTGGTCGACCACGGGCACCAGGAGCGGCCGCTCGTCGGGGCCGACCTGTCCGGTCGTCAGCACCACCTCGGCCGTGGCGACCCCGTTCCGCAGCCGTCGACCGGCTTCCTTGCGGCCACCGGTCGAGGCCTTGTCGGCGGACTTCTTGGCCACCGGCACCCAGTCGCCCCCGTCGGTCGCCTCGTGCGCGACGAGCTTGAACACCATGCCGGCGGCGGGGTGCCCGGAACCGGACACGACGCTCGTCCCGACGCCGTAGGAGTCGACCGGGGCGGCCCGGAGCGCGGCGATCGTGTACTCGTCGAGGTCGTTCGTGACCGTGATCTTCGTCGCCGGGGCGCCGAGCCGGTCGAGCTGTGCTCGGACCGACGCGACGACGGACGGCAGGTCGCCGCTGTCGATGCGCACCGCGCCGAGCCGGCCGTCGGTCAGGCGGACGGCGGTCTCGACCGCGGCCTCGATGTCGTAGGTGTCGACGAGCAGGGTCGTGGCGTCGCCGAGGGCGTCGAGCTGGGAGCGGAACGCGGCCTCTTCCGAGTCGTGCAGGAGCGTGAACGCGTGCGCGGCGGTCCCCATGGTCGGGATGCCCCAGGTGCGCCCCGCCTCGAGGTTGCTCGTCGCCCCGAACCCGGCGATGTACGCGGCGCGGGCCGCGGCGACCGCGTTCCACTCGCCCGTCCGGCGGGAGCCCATCTCGGCCAGCGGCCGACCGTCCGCCGCGGAGACCATGCGGGCGGCGGCGCTCGCGATCGCGGAGTCGGCGTTGTGGATGCTCAGTGCGAGGGTCTCGAGCACGACGGACTCGGCGAACGTGCCCTCGATCTGCAGGATCGGCGAGTTCGGGAAGAAGACCTCGCCCTCGCGGTAGGCGCGGATGCTGCCCGTGAAGCGGTAGTCGGCGAGCCAGGCCGCAGTGCCCTCGTCGATGACCCGTCGGTCGCGGAGGAACCCGATCTCGGCGTCCCCGAACCGGAAGTCCGTCAGCGCCGTGAGGAACCGCCCCAGCCCCGCGGTGACGCCGTACCGGCGGCCGTCGGGCAGCCGGCGGGTGAAGACCTCGAAGACGCACCGTCGGTCGGCGGTGCCGTCCTTGAGGGCGGCGTCCACCATGGTGAGTTCGTACTGGTCCGTGAGGAGCGCGCTGGTCACCTCCCCGACACTACTCAGCAGCGGCATGGAGGCGCGGGGCGCGCCCGGCAGGTCGGCCGCGGTGGGCGCGAGGGCGGCTGGGGTGCGGGCGTGCGGGGCGGGCGAGCGCGAGCGGGGAGCGCGAGCGGGGAGCGCGAGCGGGCGGAAGGTGCGGGGCGGCGGGCGGTGGTGGCGCGGTTTCCGCCCGTTCGCGTGGGGGCGGGGAGAGGTGCGGGGCGGGCGAGCGCGAGCGGGGAGCGCGAGCGGGCGGAAGGTGCGGGGCGGTGGGCTGTGGTGGCGCGGTTTCCGCCCGTTCGCGTGGGGGGGGCGAGGTGCTCGGCGGGCTGGGCGTGCGGGGAGCGCGAGCGGGCGGAAGGTGCGGGGCGGTGGGCGGTGGTGGCGCGGTTTCCGCCCGTTCGCGTGGCGGGGGGGGCGAGGTGCGCGGCGGGCTGGGCGTGCGGGGAGCGCGAGCGGGCGGAAGGTGCGGGGCGGTGGGCGGTGGTGGCGCGGTTTCCGCCCGTTCGTGTGGGGGGCGGGGAGAGGTGCGCGGCGGGCTGGGCGTGCGGGGAGCGCGAGCGGGCGGAAGGTGCGGGGCGGTGGGCGGTGGTGGCGCGGTTTCCGCCCGTTCGTGTGGGGGGCGGGCTGAGGCGGGGCGTGGGGCGGACCGCGGGTGTGCGGGCGTCGGTACGCTGGGGGCCGTGACGGATGCACCGATCGGAGTCTTCGACAGCGGGGTCGGTGGACTCACGGTGGCCCGGGCGATCATCGACCAGCTGCCGCGCGAGAGCATCCGCTACGTCGGGGACACCGTGCACTCGCCGTACGGCCCGAAGCCGATCGCCGACGTCCGCCGCTACGCGCTCGAGGTCATGGACGACCTCGTCGACCAGGGCGTCAAAGCGCTCGTGATCGCGTGCAACACCGCCTCGTCCGCAGTGCTCCGGGACGCGCGCGAACGGTACGAGCAGGCGTACGGCATCCCGGTCGTCGAGGTCATCCAGCCCGCGGCACGCGCCGCCGTCAAGCAGACCCGCACGGGGCGGATCGGCGTGATCGGCACGGTGGGCACGATCGCCTCGCGGGCGTACGAGGACGCGTTCGCGGTCGCGGCCGACGTGACGCTCTCCCTCGCCGCCTGCCCGCGCTTCGTCGAGTTCGTGGAGGCGGGGGACACCTCGTCGCCGGCGCTCCGCGAGGTCGCCGCGCAGTACCTCGCCCCGGTCCGGGCGGCGGACGTCGACACCCTGGTCCTCGGGTGCACGCACTACCCGCTGATGTCCGCCGCGATCCAGTACGTCATGGGCTCGGACGTCACGCTGGTGTCGAGCGCCGAGGAGACCGCGAACGACGTCTACCGACGGCTCGTCGAGCACGGCCTCGAGCGGACCGCCGCCGAACCGCCCACGTACTCGTTCGAGGCCACCGGCGAGGACCGGAACGGCTTCATCCGACTCGCACGCCGCTTCCTCGGTCCCGAGGTCTCGAGCGTCGGACACCTCCAGACAGGGGCCATCACGTTGCCCCGCACCGAAAGGACCCCATGAGCACCCGCATCGACGGCCGCAGCGCCACCGACCACCGTCCCGTCACCATCGAGCGGGGGTGGAGCACGCAGGCCGAGGGCAGCGCACTCATCTCCTTCGGCAACACGAAGGTGCTCTGCACCGCGAGCTTCACGAACGGCGTGCCGCGGTGGCTCGCCGGCAAGGGCACCGGCTGGGTCACCGCCGAGTACTCGATGCTGCCGCGCTCGACGAACGAGCGCATGCAGCGCGAGTCGATCAAGGGCCGGGTCGGCGGCCGGACGCACGAGATCTCGCGGCTGATCGGGCGCTCCCTGCGCGCGGTCATCGACACGAAGGGCCTCGGCGAGAACACCCTCGTCATCGACTGCGACGTGCTGCAGGCCGACGGCGGCACCCGAACGGCGTCGATCACGGGCGCGTACGTCGCGATGGTCGACGCGATCGAGTGGGGCCGCGACAAGGGCTTCATCGCGAAGAAGGCCACTCCGCTCACCGACAGCGTGCAGGCGATCTCCGTGGGCATCGTCAAGGGGGAGCCGATGCTCGACCTCGCCTACACCGAGGACTCGGCGGCCGACACCGACATGAACATCGTCACGACCGGCTCCGGCAAGTTCATCGAGGTGCAGGGCACGGCCGAGCACGCGCCGTTCGACCGCGAGGAGCTGAACACGCTGCTCGACCTCGGCCTGGCGGGCAACGCCTCGCTCGCCGCGATCCAGCGCGAGGTGCTGGGGCTGTCCTCGTGACCGGGCGCAGCGTCGTCCTCGCGACCCACAACGCCGGCAAGGTCGTCGAGCTGCGGGACATCCTCGGCGACGCGCTCGGCCACGACGTCGAGCTCGTCGGCTACGACGGACCGGAGCCCGTCGAGGACGGCGACTCGTACGCGGCGAACGCGCTCATCAAGGCGCGCGCGGCGGTGGCGCACACGGGACTGCCGGCGCTCGCCGACGACTCCGGGATCGCCGTGGACGCGCTCGACGGCGCCCCGGGCATCCACTCCGCGCGCTACGCGGGGACCAGGGTGGACGCGGACAACATCGCGCTGCTGCTCCGGAACCTGGAGGGCGTCGTGGAGCGGACCGCCGCGTTCGTCTGCGCGGCGGCGTTCGTGACCCCGGACGGGACCGAGCACGTGTTCGAGGCGGTCTGGAACGGCGAGGTGACGACGGAGCCGATCGGCACCGGCGGGCACGGCTACGACCCGGTGTTCCGGCCGGACGACGCGGACCGGACCTCGGCCGAGCTGACCCGCGACGAGAAGAACGCCCTGTCGCACCGCTCGAAGGCCTTCCGGGGCATCGCACCGATCGTCCGCGAGTACTTTCAGGCCTGACGCGCCTGACGGCCCAGCCGTCAGGATGCCGCCGTAGCCGCGCAACGCCCCGGGCACACGAGACGCCCCCAACGCACGAGACGCCCCCGGCAACGGGGGCGTCTCGACGGTTCGGGGGCGTCTCAGTCCGTCAGGGCCGTTCGCGCTCGGCCTCGGCCTCGGCCTCGGCGGCGTGCTTGGCCTTCCGAGCGGTCCGCCAGTAGTGCAGGCCCGCGGGCACGACCGTGACCAGCACCGCGAGGATGAGGATCACGTCGATGTAGTTCCGCACGACGTAGGCGATCGGCGGGATGTACCCGAGGAAGTACCCGAGGAAGGTCACCCCGACGCCCCAGATGATCGCGCCGATCGCGTTGTACAGCGAGTACTTCTTGTAGTTCATCCGCCCGACCCCGGCCGCGATCGGCAGGAAGGTCCGCACGACCGGCACGAAGCGCGCCAGGATCACGGCGAGCGGGCCGAAGCGGTGGAAGAACGCGTTCGTGCGGTCGACGTTCTCCTTCGAGAACAGGCCGCTCTCCTTGCGCTCGAAGATCGGTGGGCCGGCCTTCTTGCCGATGTAGTACCCGAGCTCCCCGCCGAGGAACGCCGCGGCGCCGATCATCAGCGCAGCGACCCAGATCGGGATCCCGCCGATCTGGCCGCCGCGGTCGAAGGCGAACAGGCCGGTGATCACGAGCAGGCTGTCACCGGGGAAGATGAACCCGATCAGCAGGCCGGTCTCCGCGAAGACGATCCCGCAGACGACGAGCACGGCGATCGCGCCGAAGTGGTCGAGGATGTACTGCGGGTCGAGCCAGGGGATGAGGGCGAGGGGAAGCGCGTGCATGGTTCTTCCGGTCGAGGTCGGGGTCACGGGGGACACCCGCTCGACGAGGGTACCGCCCAGTCCCTGTCGAACCATCCCCCGGGAGACTGATGCGCCCCGCCCTGGTGCGGAAGGAGGGACTCGAACCCTCACGCCTGGGGCACAGGAACCTAAATCCTGCGTGTCTACCGATTCCACCACTCCCGCGAGCAGCGGCAGTCTACCGAGCATGACCGGCGGGGCAGACGGGCACCGATCCTCCAGACCGATCGCGCGCCCGACCACCTGCGTCACCGCAGCCTGCGGGGCAGGTACCGCGGTACGTACCGCAGCAGCACCCCGACACCGACCAACCCGAGGACGCCCATGACCCCGCTCGCGAGCGCGAGCGACGCGACCGCGGTCACCCCGGAGATGACCAGCGGCGCCGCCGCCGACCCGAAGTCGCCCGTGAAGCGCCACGCGCCGAGGAACGGCGCGGGTTCCCCGCGGGGCGCGAGGTCCGCGCCGAGCGTCATGAGGATGCCGGATCCGACACCGTTCGCGAGTGACATCCCGATCGCGATCGCGACGAACCAGCCGACGCGGGCGTCCAGGTGCCCGCTCCACGCGAGCAGGAAGTAGCTGACCGCGAGGCCGAGCATGCACGGCAGGGCGCTCGCCAGACGCCCCCAGCGGTCCATGATCTGCCCGCTCGTGTAGAACAGCGCGAAGTCGACGGCACCCGCGATGCCGATCACGAGCGCCGCGGTCGAGTCGTCCATGCCGACGCTCACCGCCCAGAGCGGCAGGATCACCTGGCGGCCGGCGCGGAGCGCGCCGATGAGCGCGGCGCCGCTGCCGAGCCGTGCGAGGACTCCGCGGTGCTCGCGGAGGGTGCGGAAGAGGCCCTGCGCCTCGCGCTGCACGAACTGCGCGCCGGTGTCGGTGGGCGGTTCGAGCGGGTGGCGGACGTCCGCCCCGTCGGCTGCGGTCGGTGCCGTGGTCGCGTCTGCCGGCCGGGAGGATCGTGGCGGCACCCGCAGACCGCGTGTGCCCGTCGCGGGGTCGCGCAGGACGAGCAGGACGACGGCCGCGGCCAGGCAGCAGGTCACGTGGATCCAGAAGGCGCTCTGGGTCGTGCCGGTGAGGTGCACGACGGCGGCGGAGATGAACGGTCCGACGAAGTAGCCGAAGCGGAAGACCCCGCCGAGGCTGGACAGGGCGCGGGCGCGGATCCGGAGGGGGATCGCGGTCGTCATGTACGCGTGCCGGGCGAGGGCGAACACCGCCGTCGAGACGCCGACCAGGAACACCCCGACCGCGAGGACCCAGGGGTTCGGCGCGACGGTGCAGACGAGGAGCCCGACGACCGAGACGACCGCCGCGCCGATCATCGCGTTCCGCTCGCCGATCCGGCCGACGACGATCCCGGAGGGCACGTCGCCGATGAGCTCCCCGACCAGGATGAGCGCGGCGACGAAGCCCGCGAACGCCAGGCTCGCCCCGAGTGACGACGCCGCGATCGGGATGATCGGGATGATCGCGCCCTCGCCGATCGCGAAGAGCGCCGCGGGCAGGAAGCCCGACAGCAGCACGCCCCGGAAGTCGAAGGCGTCGTCCCTGGTGCTCGTCATCGTCGAGCCACGGTACGCCGGTCTCGGAGTTACCCTGGATGCATGCGTGTTCTGGCGGCGATGAGCGGTGGGGTCGACTCGGCAGTGGCCGCGGCACGGGCCGTCGACGCCGGGCACGACGTGGTCGGCGTGCACCTGGCCCTGAGCCGGATGCCCGGGACCCTCCGGACCGGCAGCCGCGGGTGCTGCACGATCGAGGACTCGATGGACGCCCAGCGCGCCGCCTCGGCCCTCGGCATCCCGTACTACGTGTGGGACTTCTCGGCGCGGTTCAAGGAGGACGTCGTCGACGACTTCGTCGCCGAGTACCAGGCCGGTCGGACCCCGAACCCCTGCATGCGCTGCAACGAGCGGATCAAGTTCGCGGCGCTGCTCGAGAAGGCGCTCGCGCTCGGGTTCGACGCCGTCTGCACGGGGCACTACGCCTCGATCGTGACCGGGCCGGACGGCGCCCGCGAGCTGCACCGGTCGGCGGCGTGGGCGAAGGACCAGTCGTACGTCCTGGGTGTGCTCACCGCGGAGCAGCTCGAGCACGCGATGTTCCCGCTCGGGGCCACCCCCTCGAAGGACGAGGTCCGGGCCGAGGCGGCGGCGCGCGGGCTCACGGTCGCGCAGAAGCCCGACTCCTACGACATCTGCTTCATCCCGGACGGCGACACCCGCGGCTGGCTGGCCGACCGCGTCGGGACCGCCCCCGGTGCCGTGGTCGAGCGCGACGGTACGGTGGTCGGCGAGCACGAGGGTGCCACGGGCTACACGGTCGGGCAGCGCCGTGGGCTGCACCTGGGCCGGCCGGCGCCGGACGGCAAGCCCCGCTTCGTGCTCGAGATCCGTCCGAAGGACAACACCGTGGTCGTCGGCCCGAAGGAGGCGCTCGACGTGTCCTCGCTCGCCGGGTCCCGGTACACCTGGGCCGGGTCCGCGCCGGCCGACCCGACGGTGCCCTTCGCGTGCGAGGTGCAGATCCGTGCGCACGGCGACCCCGTGCCGGCGACCGCCCGGGTGGAGGACGGCGCGCTCGTGGTGGACCCGGACCAGCCGCTGTCGGGCGTCGCCCCCGGGCAGACCGCGGTGGTCTACGTCGGCACCCGGGTGCTCGGGCAGTGCACCATCGACCGGACGGTGTCCGCGGTCCCGGTCCCCGCCTGACCGTCCCCGGTGGTCCCCGCGGTGCGCCGCGCCGGGGCACGTTCGTCGCTGCGTCCCGCGTCGGCGGTGCACGGTAGAACTGACGCATGAGCGAGACCGACGCCACGTTCGAGACCATCGACCCGGACGACCTCGACGCGGCCCAGGCCCAGCGCGAGGTCGACCGGCTGCGCGTGCGCATCAACGAGCTGCGCGACCAGTACTACGAGGGCAACGGCTCGACGGTCTCCGACGGCGAGTACGACGGGCTCGTGCACCGCCTCGACGCGGTCGAGCAGCGGTTCCCGGACCTGCTCACGCCGGACAGCCCCACGCAGACCGTCGGCGGCCAGGCGCAGACCGTGCAGTTCGCGCCGGTCGAGCACGCCGAGCGGATGCTGAGCCTGGACAACGTGTTCAGCCCCGACGAGCTGACCGACTGGGCCGTCAAGGTGCAGCGGGACGCTGGCGCCGAGCGCGTGCGCTTCCTCACCGAGCTGAAGATCGACGGGCTCGCCATCAACCTGCGGTACGAGCACGGACGGCTGGTGTCGGCGGCGACCCGCGGCGACGGCGTGGTCGGCGAGGACGTCACCGGGAACGTGCGGACGATGGGCACGATCCCCGACCGGCTCGCGGGCACCGGACACCCGCCGCTGGTCGAGGTGCGGGGGGAGATCTTCTTCCCGGTCGAGCAGTTCGACGAGCTGAACGCCCGGCAGCGCGACGCGGGGGAGCGCGTGTTCGCGAACCCGCGGAACGCCGCTGCAGGGTCCCTCCGGCAGAAGGAGGAGGGCAAGTCCGAGGCGAAGCGCGCGCTCATGGTGGACCGCCTGCAGCGCCTCCGGATGCTCGTGCACGGGATCGGTGCGTGGCCCGTGCGGGAGCTCGAGTCGGAGACCGACGTGCACGCCCAGTCCGAGGTGTACGAGCTGCTGCAGACCTGGGGCCTGCCGACGAGCACCCACTACCGGGTGTTCGACACCATCGACGAGGTGCAGGTGTTCGTCCGTGACTACGGCGACCGCCGGTCCTCGGTGGAGCACCAGATCGACGGCATCGTGATCAAGGTCGACGACCTGGCCCTGCACGAGGAGCTCGGGTCGACCTCGCGGGCGCCGCGGTGGGCGATCGCCTACAAGTACCCGCCGGAAGAGGTCCACACGAAGCTCCTCGACGTGGTCGTCAGCGTCGGGCGCACCGGCCGGGCCACCCCGTTCGCCGTGATGGAACCGGCCGAGGTCGCCGGGTCCGTCGTGCGCCAGGCGACCCTGCACAACCAGGACGTCGTCAAGGCCAAGGGCGTGCTCATCGGCGACACGGTCGTGCTCCGCAAGGCGGGCGACGTCATCCCCGAGGTCCTCGGCCCGGTGGTGGAGCTGCGCGACGGCAGCGAGCGCGAGTTCGTGATGCCCGAGACCTGCCCGGAGTGCGGCACGCCGCTCCGCCCGGCGAAGGAGGGCGACAAGGACCTGCGCTGCCCGAACGCCCGCAGCTGCCCGGCGCAGGTGCGCGGCCGGGTCGAGCACATCGCGTCCCGCGGCTCGCTCGACATCGAGGGCCTCGGCGAGGTCGCGGCTGCCGCACTGACCCAGCCGCTCCACCCCGAGACGCCGCCGCTCGTGACCGAGGCCGGGCTGTTCGACCTGACGATGGAGGACATCGTCGGGATCGAGGTCATCGTCCGCGACGCCGAGACCGGCATGGAGAAGACCGACGAGGACGGCACCCCGAAGCGTGTGACGCCGTTCAGTCGGGCGCGCAAGAAGACCGATCCGCCGTTCGACCCGGACGCCCGCGGCTCGGACCACACCGGTGCGCCGAGCCGGTACCCGTCGAAGAACGCGTTCGAGATGCTCGCGAACATCGACGCCGCGAAGACGAAGCCGCTCTGGCGCATCCTGGTCGGCCTGAGCATCCGGCACGTCGGACCGGTCGCCGCCCGTGCCCTCGCGAACCACTTCGGCTCGCTCGACCGCATCCGCGAGGCCTCTCGCGAGGACCTCGCGGCGGTGGACGGCGTCGGCGGGATCATCGCGGACGCCCTGATCGACTGGTTCGCCGTCGACTGGCACCGCGAGATCATCGACCGCTGGACGGCCGCCGGCGTGCAGTTCACCACCCCCGACCACCCGGGGCCCGGCGCCGCGTTGGAGGGCGGCGTGCTGACCGGCCTGACGGTCGTCGCGACGGGGTCCCTCGAGGGGTACACGCGAGAGGGTGCGCAGGAGGCGATCATCGCCGCGGGCGGCAAGGCCGCGTCGAGCGTCAGCAAGAAGACCGACTACGTCGCCGCCGGCCCCGGTGCCGGGTCGAAGCTCACGAAGGCCGAGCAGCTCGGCGTCCGGATCATCGACGCGGAGCAGTTCCGGCTGCTCGTCACCGAGGGGCCGGACGCGATCGCGCCGGAACCCGCGCCGGAAGGCGAGACCGCCGAGCCCGAGGCCGCCGTGCCGGACACCGCCGTGGACTGACCCAGCACGGTCTCCGGGCCGTACCGGGGTACGCCACACCCCAGTCGGTACCCAGTTCGGGGCACAAGTTGCAGCGCGCATGCCGCTCCGCGGCCATTCTCCTTACACTCGGAAGGGCATCACTCGTCGCCTGGAGGGGGACGGCGAGACGGCCTTCCCGGGGGAGACCATGCTGCTCATCGCCGCGGCCCTGCTCACCGCCTCGATGCACTCGCTCGGAGTGATCGAGGCCCCTGGGGTGCCCACCGTCGCACACTCGGTCGCACACGGTGTCGTCGCTGCCGCTCCGGCGAGCGCCGCGGACGGACTGCTCGGCACCGCGCGGGGCACGGACTTCCTCGCCGACCTCGCGACCGTCGACCGGGACGCGCTCGCCGCCGCCGGGCACGACGACCGGGTGCTCGCCGCCGCGCAGGACACCCCGCCGGCGGCGACCGACGTGGCCGGGTGGTGGTCCGCGCTCGACGACACCACGAAGGCCCGCCTCGTTGCGCTCGCCCCCTCGGTCGTCGGGAACCTCGACGGCGTCCCCTACGACGTCCGGGACCGGGCGAACCGGCTCGCCCTCGGGATCGACCTCGCCGACCCCGGCACCACGGCGGCCGAGCGCGCGATGCTCGACCAGGTGCGGGACTCCCTCGAGCACGCCGCGGGGACGCCGTACCGGTCGCTCGTCGTGCTCGACACCCGGGGGACGGGCCGCGCGGCGATCGCGGTCGGCGACCTCGGGACTGCAGCGGACGTCACGGTCGTCGTCCCCGGCATGTTCTTCACCGTCGGCGGTCAGATGCACGACTTCACGGACACCGCCGGCGACGTGTACCGCGAGCAGACCGCGGTCGCCGGACTGGCGCGCCCGGACACCCGGCACGGCAGGGGCACGGGCGAGGCCGTCCTGGCGTGGATGGGCTACGAGACGCCGGACCTGTCGAACATCCTGTCGCTCGACCTCGCGAAGACCGGCGCCGGTCGGCTCGAACGATTGGTCGACGGGCTCGACGCCGTGCGCGGGCCGGGGGAGCGGCCGCGGCTCAACGTCGTCGCGCACTCGTACGGGTCGACCACGGCGATGATGGCCCTGGCCTCCGGGCGGATGCAGGCGGACACGCTCACGGTCCTCGGCTCGCCCGGCAGCGACGTCCGTTCCGCGGCGCAGCTCGCCGTCCGCCACCGGCAGGTGTTCGTCGGTGACGCGCACGACGACCCGATCGCGGGCACCGGGTACTTCGGCACCGACCCGGGTTCGGCCGGGTTCGGCTCGACGCTCCTCGACCTGTCGGACGACCTCGCTGCGCAGGGCGACGGCACGTTCCGTCGGCCGGTCGGGCACAACGACTACCTCAAGCCCGGGACGGCCTCGCTGCACGACGTTGCGCTCATCGCGGTCGGCCGCGGCGACCTCGTCCGGCACCAGGGCGGCGGCGGACCGGGCGGTGACGGCTCGACCCAGCCCCTGCCCGACATGTACCTGGTGCGACCCCAGGACCTGCAGCCGCGGGACTGACCGCACCGCCCGACCGCCTGCCGGGGCCGTGGCGAGGCGGGCCGCGGCCGACGGACCGACGTGCCACGATCCTCCAGGCCGACCCACGTGCTTCCTGAAGGGGTTCCTGTGGGCCGGTGCAGCCACCGACGGTTCCACGGCAGAACCACCCCAGACCACGCCCGTACGGTTCCGCCATGCGTGCGTTGCGGTGGCCCGGTGCCCTCTTGTCGTTCGTGGCGATCTCCGGCCTGGCCGGGATGCTCGTCGCGGTCGCGGTGACGCCGGCGGTCGCCGTCGCCGGCGAGGGCACCTCCGGCGCGGTGGCGTTCTTCGAGGACCTGCCGAGCTACCTCGACATCCAGGCTCCGCAGCAGGTGTCCTCCGTCTACGCGACGCAGGGCGGCCAGCAGGTCAAGATCGCGTCCTTCTACAGCGAGAACCGGACCGACGTCGCCTCGAACGCGATGGCGGACACGCTCAAGCAGGCCGCCATCGACACCGAGGACCCGCGCTTCCGGCAGGAGGGCGGCATCGACGTCCTCGGCACCATCCGCGGCGTCGCGGCGACCGTCGTCGGCGGCGACGTGCAGGGCGGGTCGAGCATCACGCAGCAGTACGTCAAGAACGTGCTCGTGCAGCAGTGCGAGGAACTGACCGGCAAGGACGCCGCCGACACGCAGAAGAAGATCGCCGCCTGCTACCAGGACGCCGCCGGGGTCACCCCGCAGCGCAAGCTCCAGGAGATGCGGTACGCGATCGCCGTCGACAAGAAGTACTCGAAGGACCAGATCCTCACCGGGTACCTCAACCTGGTCGGGCTCGGCGGACGGGTCTACGGCGCCGAGGCCGGAGCCGAGTACTACTTCGGCGTGCACGCGAAGGACCTGTCGCTCCCGCAGTCCGCGACGCTCGTGGCGATCCTGAACAACCCGTCGAACCTGCGCATAGACCAGCCGAACGACAAGGACAACGGGCAGGCGAACGGCTACGCCCTGACGAAGGACCGCCGTGACTACGTGCTGCAGCGCATGTACGTGCACCACGACATCTCGAAGGCCCAACTCGACCAGGCGAAGGCCACCCCGATCACGCCGAAGATCACCGACACGGCCAACGGGTGCTCCGCCGCGGCGAGCACGTACGACGCCGGGTACTTCTGCGACTACGTCCGGAACCAGGTGCTGCAGGACCCCGCCTTCGGCAAGACCGCGGCGGACCGGATCGAGACGCTCGACACGAAGGGGCTCGAGATCCACACCTCGCTCGACCTCGACCTGCAGGCCCAAGCCCAGTCGGCGCTGTCGTCCTACGTCCCGGCCACCATGGACGGCGTCGACGTCGGTGGGACCAACGTCACCGTCGAGCCGGGCACCGGTCGCGTGCTGTCGATGGTGCAGAACACGAGCTACACGCAGAGCGACAACGGCGGTGCCGGCGCGACCGCGATCAACTACAACGCGGACACCGCGTACGGCAACTCCGGGGGGTTCCAGACCGGTTCGACGTACAAGGTGTTCACCCTGGCGGAGTGGCTCGCGTCGGGGCACACCCTGTCCGAGTCGGTCAACACGACCGAGCACACCTTCCCGCAGTCCGAGTTCACGAACTCGTGCGTGCGACTCGGCGGCGACCCGTGGAAGGTCGCGAACGCCGAGAGCGTGCCCGCCTCGATGACCGTGCAGGCGGCGACGTCGGAGTCGATCAACACCGCGTTCGGCGCGATGGCGAAGCAGCTCGACCTCTGCAAGATCAAGGAGACCGCGCAGGCGATGGGCATCCACCAGGCGGACGGGTCCGCGCCGGACTCCAACCCGGCGTCGGTGCTCGGGACGAACAACCTGTCGCCCATCGACCTGGCGGAGGCCTACGCGGGCTTCGCGAACGGCGGCATCGTCTGCACCCCGACCGTGATCGACTCCGTCAAGGAGGCCGACGGCACGAGCATCACGCCGTCGCCCTCGTCCTGCACCCGGGGCGTCTCGCAGGAGGTCGCCGGCACCGTCGACTACGCCCTGCAGGGGGTCCTGACCGGCGCCGGGACCGCGGCCACGGCGAACCCGGGCGACTCCGTGCCGAAGTTCGCGAAGACCGGCACCACCGACGGTGACGTGCAGAACTGGCTCGTCACCTCGACGACGAAGTACACGAACGCGACCTGGATCGGGAACGTGCAGGGGAACGTCGGGCTCGCGAACGTGCCGTTCCCGCACGGGACGACCGGGTACAGCGCGAAGTTCGGGGTCGGCCGCTCGATGATGACCTACCTCGACCAGACGCTGTCGGGCGGGGCACTGCCGGCGCCGGACCCGGCCATGATCGGTTCTGTGGCGAAGGCGCCGTCGCCGTCCTCGTCCGGTGACTCGACTGCGGGTTCGGCTGGCGGTTCGTCCTCGTCCGGGCAGGGCGCCGGTTCGACGCCGTCCGCGCCGTCCACGCCAGCTGCTCCGGCTGCTGGTGGTGCTGGTGCTGGTGCTGCGGCCGGGTCTGGTTCTGGTTCTGGGTCTGGTTCGACGGGCGGCGGTGCGTCCGGCGGCGGATCCGGGAAGGTCGGGACGACCGGGCCCGGCTCGGGTTCCGGCAAGTAGCGGACAGGAGGCGCGGTGCCGGCTCGGTGGGTCGGCGCCGCGCCTCCGCTGTGTGCGCAGGCCGCGTGCGGCGTGCGGCGTGCGGCGCGCGGTGCGGCGGCGCGTGGCGTGCGGTGCGGCTGTGTGTGGCGCGAGGCACGTGGCGGCGAGCGGGCGAAGTACGCGGTGTCCCGCGGGAGTGGCGCGACGATTCCGCCCGCTCGGGTTCCGGGGTCGGCTGCGCGCCGCGGGACCGGGCCCGCGCGGCGGACCGGGGCCGTGCCTCCAGGCCGTGACGGGGCGATGCTCGCGACCGCGAGCGAGCGTTCCGTGCGGTGCGCGCTCCGGGCGGCGAGCGGGAAGCGCCCACTCGCGTGTAGCGAGGCGGCGAGCGGGCGGAAAGGGCGCGTCGCCTGGCGGGGTGGTCGCGGATACCGCCCGCTCGCGGTGGCGGGGCGGCGTCGCGACCGCGGGCGGCGGGGTCCGTGCGGACGGGAGGCGGCGAGCGGGCGGAAAGGGCGCGTCGCCTGGCGAGGTGGTCGCGGATACCGCCCGCTCGCGGTGGCGGAGCGGGGTTGGGACCGCGGGGACGCGGTTCGTGCGGATGGGAGGCGGCGAGCGGGCGGAAACGGCCCTTCACCTGGCGGGGTGGTCGCGGATACCGCCCGCTCGCGGTGGCGGGGTGGCGTCGCGACCGCGGGCGGCGGGATCCGTGTGGACGGGAGGCGGCGAGCGGGCGGAAACGGCCCTTCACCTGGCGGGGTGGTCGCGGATACCGCCCGCTCGCGGAACGGGAACGGGAACGGGAACGGGAACCGGGGCGGGGTGGGAACGGGCCCGGAACCGGAGCGGGACCCGCGCGTCGGGACCGGCCAATAGACTGGTGCGCATCCCACGAACCGATCGACGGAGCACCATGCCTGACATCACGAGCGAGCAGGTCGCGCACCTGGCGAACCTCGCCCGCATCGCACTCACGCCCGACGAGATCGAGAAGCTGACCGGGGAGCTGTCGCACATCGTCGAGAGCGTCGCCAAGGTCGCCGAGGTCGCGACCGACGACGTCCCCGCGACGAGCCACCCCGTGCCGCTCGGCAACGTCACCCGACCCGACGTGGTGGGGCAGACGCTGACCCAGGAGCAGGCGCTGTCCGGTGCCCCCGACTCCGACGGCGAACGGTTCCGGGTGACGGCGATCCTCGGCGAAGAACAGTAGGCGACAGAAGATGACCGACGACATCACCAAGCTCAGCGCCGCGGCGCTCGCCGACGCCCTCGTGGCGCGCGACGTCTCGAGCGTCGAGGCCACCCAGGCCCACCTCGACCGCATCGCGGCCGTCGACGGGGACGTCCACGCGTTCCTGCACGTCAACGAGAACGCCCTCGCCGTCGCGAAGTCGATCGACTCGCGCCGAGCGGCCGGGGACGACCTCGGTGCCCTCGCGGGCGTGCCGATCGCGATCAAGGACGTCCTGTGCACGCAGGACATGCCGACGACCTCGGGTTCGAAGATCCTCGAGGGCTGGCGGCCGCCCTACGACGCCACCCCGGTCGCCAAGCTCCGCGCCGCCGGCCTCGTGCCGCTCGGCAAGACGAACATGGACGAGTTCGCGATGGGCTCGACCACCGAGTTCTCGGCCTACGGTCCGACACACAACCCGTGGGACCTCGACCGGATCCCCGGCGGGTCCGGCGGTGGTTCGGCCGCCGCGGTCGCCGCGCACGAGGCACCGTTCGCCCTGGGCTCCGACACCGGCGGGTCGATCCGTCAGCCGGGCGCCGTCACGGGCACGGTTGGCGTGAAGCCGACGTACGGCGGGGTCAGCCGCTACGGCGCGATCGCGCTGGCGTCGAGCCTCGACCAGATCGGCCCGGTGTCGCGGACGGTCCTCGACGCCGCGCTCCTGCACGACGTCATCGGCGGACACGACCCGAAGGACTCCACGTCCATCCCGGACGCCTGGCCGTCGATGGCCGCCGCCGCGCGCGAGGGCCTGCAGGCGGACACGCTCCGCGGGCTCAAGGTCGGCGTCGTGAAGGAGCTCGCCGGTGGCGAGGGCTTCCAGGCCGGCGTCACCCAGCGCTTCCAGGAGACCGTGGCGATCCTCGAGACCGCCGGTGCCCAGGTCGTCGAGGTCGACGCCCCGAGCTTCGCGTACGCGATCAGCGCCTACTACCTGATCCTGCCGGCCGAGGCGTCGTCGAACCTCGCGAAGTTCGACTCCGTGCGCTTCGGCCTGCGCGTCACGCCCGAGAACGGCGCGACCGTCGAGGACGTCATGGCCGCCACGCGCGAGGCCGGCTTCGGCCCGGAGGTCAAGCGCCGCATCATCCTCGGCACGTACGCCCTGAGCGCGGGCTACTACGACGCGTACTACGGCTCCGCGCAGAAGGTCCGCACCCTGGTGCAGCGCGACTTCGCGGCCGCGTTCGAGCAGGTCGACCTGCTCATCAGCCCGTCGGCCCCGACGACCGCCTTCCCCCTGGGGGAGCGGCTCGACGACCCGCTGTCGATGTACCTCAACGACCTCACGACGATCCCGGCGAACCTCGCCGGCGTGCCCGGCATGAGCATCCCGAACGGCCTCGCGCCCGAGGACTCGCTGCCGACCGGCGTGCAGCTGATGGCCCCGCAGCGCGAGGACGCCCGCCTGTACCGCTACGGCGCCGCCCTCGAGCGCCTGCTCGAGCAGCAGTGGGGCCACCCGCTCATCGACAGCATCCCGGACCTCGACCCGTACCAGCAGTCCGCTGCGCAGGAAGGTGTGATCTGATGGCGCAGAAGGAAGCGCTGATGGACTTCGACGAGGCGCTCGAGCGCTTCGAGCCGGTGCTCGGCTTCGAGGTCCACGTCGAGCTCGCGACGAAGACGAAGATGTTCTCGGACGCCCCGAACTTCTTCGGTGGCGAGCCGAACACGAACGTGACGCCGGTCGACCTCGGGCTCCCGGGGTCGCTGCCGGTCGTGAACGAGCAGGCCGTGCGCTACTCGATCCAGCTCGGGCTTGCGCTCGGCTGCTCGATCGCCGAGTCCTCGCGGTTCGCCCGGAAGAACTACTACTACCCGGACAACCCGAAGAACTACCAGATCTCGCAGTACGACGAGCCGATCGCGTTCGAGGGCGAGGTCGAGGTCGAACTGGCCGACGGCACGATCTTCACCGTACCGATCGAGCGCGCCCACATGGAGGAGGACGCCGGCAAGCTGACGCACGTCGGCGGTGCCACTGGTCGCATCCAGGGCGCCGAGTACTCGCTCGTCGACTACAACCGCGCCGGTGTCCCGCTCGTCGAGATCGTCACGAAGCCGATCTTCGGCGCGAAGGACCGTGCCCCCGAGCTCGGTGCCGCCTACGTGCAGGTCATCCGGGACCTCGTCCGTGCGCTCGGCGTCTCCGAGGCCCGCATGGAGCGCGGCAACCTGCGCTGCGACGCGAACATCTCGCTGCGCCCGTGGGGCCAGGAGAAGCTCGGCACGCGCACCGAGACGAAGAACGTCAACTCGTTCCGCGCCGTCGAGCGCGCGATCCGCTACGAGATCCAGCGGCAGGCCGCGATCCTCGCCGCCGGCGGCACGATCACACAGGAGACCCGGCACTGGCACGAGGACACCGGCCGCACCTCGGCCGGCCGACCGAAGTCCGACGCCGACGACTACCGCTACTTCCCGGAGCCAGACCTCCTGCCGGTCGTGCCGGACCCCGCCGTCATCGAGGAACTCCGCGCGTCCCTGCCGGAGGCCCCGGTCGCCCGTCGCCGTCGCCTCAAGGGGGAATGGGTCTTCAGCGACCTCGAGTTCCAGGACGTCGTGAACGGCGGCCTGCTGGACGAGGTCGAGGCCACCGTCGCCGCGGGTGCGTCGCCGCAGGCCGCCCGCAAGTGGTGGACGGGCGAGATCAGCCGCGTCGCGAACACGCAGGAGACCGCCGCGGGTGACCTCGTGTCGCCGCAGCACGTCGCCGAGACCATCGCGCTCGTCGAGTCCGGGGACCTGACCGACCGCCTGGCACGCCAGGTGCTCGAGGGCGTCATCGCCGGCGAGGGCTCGCCCGCCCAGGTGGTCGAGTCGCGTGGGCTCAAGGTCGTCTCCGACGACTCCGCCCTGACCGCCGCCGTCGACGAGGCCCTCGCGGCCCAGCCGGACGTGCTCGCCAAGATCCAGGACGGCAAGGTCCAGGCCGCGGGCGCGATCATCGGCGCGGTCATGAAGGCCATGAAGGGCCAGGCCGACGCGGCCCGGGTCCGCGAGCTGGTCCTGGAGCGCGCGCAGCAGTCGTAGCGCGACCAGCAGACGGACTGGAGGCACGTGGCGGGTCCGCCACGTGCCTCCAGTCCGTCTCGCGGCCCGTCTGCGGTGCGGTCACCGATCCTGGGGACGCGTCAGCGACCCGGTGACAGGATGGGTCGTGACCGCAACGATCCGCGCCGTCGGGACCGCCGTCCCCACCACCACCCTCGACCAGGCGGCGGTGCGGGACCTGTTCGCCGGCCAGCCCGACCTCGGCAGGCTCGGCCGCCGACTCGTGCCGGCCGCCTTCGACGGGTCCGACGTCGCACACCGGCACACGGTCCTCGAGGAACTCGACAGCGCGCGGCCCGGCGGCACCTTCCGGCAGGACGACGGCGCACTCGTCTCGCCGTCCACGGGCACGCGGAACGACCGCTACCGGGACCTCGCCCCGGCCCTGTTCGTCGCCGCAGCCCGGGACGCCGTCGAGCGCGCGGGGATCGAGCCCGCACGGGTGACGCACCTCGTCACGGTGTCCTGCACGGGGTTCACCCAGCCCGGGCCGGACATCGACGTCGTCGCGCAGCTCGGACTGCCCGCCGGGGTCTTCCGGCACCACATCGGCTTCATGGGGTGCTGCGCGGCCTTCCCGGCGCTCCGCATCGCCGCCGCGTTCACCGAGGCCGACCCGGACGCGGTCGTGCTCGTCGTCTGCGCGGAGCTCTGCACGCTGCACGTCCGCGCCTCGGACGACCCAGACCAGATCGTCGCGAACAGCGTGTTCGGGGACGGGGCCGCCGCGGTCGTCGTGACGCAGGGCGGGCCCGGGCTCCGGATCGAGCGCTTCGCCACCGCCACGGTCCCCGAGGGGGCCTCCGAGATGGCGTGGAACATCGGCGACGAGGGCTTCGAGATGATCCTGTCGACGGCCGTGCCGAAGCTCGTCGGCGTGCACGTGCCTGCCGCGGTGCAGGGGCTGCTCGGCGAGGGCGAGACCCCGTCGGACGTGCCGGTGTGGGCCGTGCACCCCGGTGGCCGGGCGATCGTCGACCGCGCGCAGGAGTCGCTCGGGCTGCCGGACGCGGCGGTCGCGTCGAGCCGGAACGTGCTCCGCGACCACGGCAACATGTCGAGCGCGACGGTGCTGTTCGTGCTCCGCGACGCCCTCGAGCAGGGTGTGCCGGACGGGTCGTCGCTCGTGGCGGTCGCCTTCGGCCCCGGGCTGACGGTGGAGAGCGCCCGACTGACGGCGGTCCCGGCGTGAGCGGACGTGCCGGAGTGGAGCCGCGCCTCCAGGCCGTGGACCTGAGCGCCCGGGCGACGGACCTGCGCGAACTGATGGACGACCCGGACTGCGACCCGCGCGCCTTGGAACGGACCTTCCGGCGGTTCGCCGTCGTGAACGCCCTGGTCAGCGGGTGGCGCGCGGCGTGGCGGACGCACGTCGTGCCGGCGCTGCCCGCCTCGGGACGCGCGCGGATCCTGGACCTGGGGTGCGGCGGGGGCGACCTGGCCCGGGCGCTCGTGCGCTGGGCGGGGAGCGACGGGTTCGCGGTCGAGGTCGTCGGGATCGACCCCGACGAGCGGGCGATCGCGTCGGCGCGCCGCTCCACCCCGCGGGGCGTGACGTTCCGACAGGCGTCGAGCGGCGAGCTCGTGGCCGCGGGGGAGCGCTTCGACGTCGTGGTGTCGAACCACGTGCTGCACCACCTGGACGACCCGGCGCGAGCGGCGTTCCTGGCGGACTCGGAGCAGCTCGCGACGAGTCGGGTGCTGCACTCGGACATCCGGCGGTCGCGGCAGGCCTACCGGGCGTACGCGGTGGCGTCGCCGCTCGTGGCGGCCGGGACGTTCGTGCGGGTGGACGGACTGCGGTCCATCCGGCGGTCGTTCACCGTGCCCGAGCTGCAGGACGTGCTGCCGGCGGGGTGGCGGGCGGAGCGGGCGGCGCCGCACCGGGTGCTCGCGGTGCGGGACGCCTGAGGGGAGCCCCGCGCGCGCCGGGTGCGCCGCGCGCGCCGCCAGCCGCGCGCTACGGGCGCAGCAGCACCTTGATCGCCCGCCGCTCGTCCATCGCCGCGTACGCCTCGGCCGCCTGCTCGAGGGGCAGCTCGAGGTCGAACACCTTGCCCGGCTCGATCGCCCGCGACAGCACGTCGGGCAGCAGGTCGGGGATGTACGCGCGCGCCGGGGCCATGCCGCCGCCGACGGTGATGTTCTTCGCGAACAGGAACGGCATCGGCAGCTCGGGGTCGCCCGCCGGGACGCCCACGTAGCCCACCGCACCACCGGGACGGACGACCCGGAGCGCCTGGTCCATGCTCTCCGCGGTGCCCACGGCCTCGAGGGCGCAGTCCGCGAGGTCCCCGCCGAGCAGCTCCCGCACCGCCGCGACGCCCTCGTCGCCGCGGGTCTCGACGACATCCGTCGCGCCGAACTCCCGCGCGAGGGCCTGACGGTCGGCGTGCCGGCTCATCGCGATGATCCGCTCGGCACCCAGGCGCGCGGCCGCGAGCACGGCGGACAGCCCGACCGCGCCGTCGCCGACGACCACGACGGTCTTGCCCGGCCCGACCCCGGCGGAGACGGCCGCGTGGTGCCCGGTCGAGAAGACGTCCGACAGCGTCAGCAGCGAGGGCACGAGGTCGTCGTCCACGGGACCCGGCACGACGACGAGCGTCGCGGCGGCGTCCGGCACGCGGACGTACTCGGCCTGCGCGCCGCCCAGCGGGTGACCGTACGCGTCCGGCGTCACGCCGAAGGTCGAGCCGTGGTCGCAGCCGCTCGTCATGCCGTGTGCACAAGCCTGGCAGGTGCCGTCGTTCGTGGTGAACGGTGCGATCACGAAGTCGCCGACGGACAGGCCGGTGACCGCGTCGCCGACGGACTCGACGACACCGACGAACTCGTGCCCGATCGCACGGGGCTCCGTCGTGTCGCGGACACCACGGTACGGCCAGAGGTCCGACCCGCACACACAGGCGGCGGTGACCTTGACGACGGCGTCGGTGGGGTCGATGACGGTGGGGGCGTCACGCTCCTCGACGCGGATGTCGCGGGGGGCGTGGATGACGGTTGCGCGCACGATGGGCCTTCCGATCGGTGGTGGTCACGGCGCGTGCCGAGACGCGCCAGGGTGCCGGCGCCGTTGCGGGACCCGTCGACACTACGCTTCCCGGGTGGACGACGACCGGTACGGCAGTGACGTGCTCTCGGGCGACTGGCGCTCGCAGGGCGTCAAGAAGGTGCGGCAGGTGCCGCTCGAGCGCGACATGGTGCTCGAGGACCCGGACTCCGGCTGGGCGGGCGCCGTCGTGGGCCTCGAGGCGGGCAACGTCTCCTTGGAGGACTGGAAGGGGCGCACCCGCGCCTTCCCCTTCACCGGGCAGTTCCTGCTCGAGGGCGAACTCGTCACGCTCGGCCGCCCGCAGGCCCCGGTCGGCCGCTCCGGGGGTGCGCGTCCGGCCGCCGGTCCGACAGGTGGTGCGGCTGTCCCGGCCGGGAGGATCGGGGCAGCGCCCGCCGTCCGGCACGCGTCCGACGGTGGTCGCCTCCGCACCGCGTCCGGGTCGTTCGCGGTCGAGCAGCAGCGCGCGCGGGTGGCGCTCCCGTCGCGGATCATGGTCGAGGGCAGGCACGACGCCGAGCTCGTCGAGAAGGTCTGGGGCGCCGACCTCCGCGTCGAGGGCGTCGTGGTCGAGTACCTGGAGGGCGTCGACAACCTCGCCGAGGTGCTCGACGAGTTCCGGCCCTCGCGCGACCGTCGTGTCGGCGTGCTCGTCGACCACCTCGTCCCCGGGTCGAAGGAGTCCCGTTTCGCCGACGCCGTGATGCGCGGGAAGTGGGGCGCGCACGTCCTGGTCGTCGGGCACCCGTTCGTGGACGTCTGGCAGTCGGTGAAGCCGTCGCGGCTCGGGCTGACCGAGTGGCCGACGATCCCGCGCTCGATCGAGTGGAAGAAGGGGATCCTGCAGCACCTCGGCTGGCCTGCGGACGAGCAGGCCGACGTCGCCCGTGCCTGGCAGCGGATCCTCGGGCAGGTGCGGACCTTCGCCGACCTGGAGCCGCAGTTGCTCGGACGCGTCGAGGAGCTCATCGACTTCGTCACCGAGCCGAAGGCCTGACCCACCCGGCCACCCGCGCGCTCCCGATGCGGGGCGGGCGCACCACGTGCCTCCCGGCGGTTGCGGCCTGTCCGCCTGCCCGCCTCGCCCACGCGATCGGGCGGGATCCGAGGGTCGCGTCCGGCTGAGCCATCCGTTTCCGCCCAATCGCCGGGGGGGCGCTCCCGCGTCGGACGCGCGTGCGCGAGCGGGCGGAATCCGCGGCCCGCGCCCGGACAGGTGGTCCGTTTCCGCCCGCTCGCCGGGTCGGGCGCTGTCGGGCCGGTCCGCGCGTGCGCGAGGGGGCGGATTCCGCGGCGGGCGTCCACAAGCGTGGTCCGTTCCCGCCCGCTCGCCAAGGCGGGTGCCGGGCCGGGGGCGGGTGCTGCCGGGCCGGGGCGGGTGCGCGAGCGGGCGGAATCGGCGGCCGGGACGCGGACGTGTGGTCCGTTTCCGCCCGCTCGCGCGCGGTCCCGGGGTGAACGGCGTGTCGCGGCCTACTGTTGAGGGATGGACGGCATCGACGGGCGTGTACGCGGCGCCGTCGACGTGTGGCTCCGCTGGCTGCCGCGGTGGCAGATCGGCACAGCACGGCCGAGGACCCGGATCTGCCGGAAGTGCACCGGGTCCCCGATCGCGAGTGCGGCGGGCTTCGGGCCGGACGTCCCGCACGCCGTGCAGCACGCACTGATCGGGCGGATCTCGACGATCATCGAGGACGCCGTGGACGACTACACCGCGAAGAACCTCCCGCTGCTGCAGCGCGAGCTCGAACGGGCCGCGGCACGGAAGCGGCACGCGGGGTACCAGCCGACCGAGGGACTGTCGCCCGAGTTCCAGGGACTGGACGTCGATCCGGAGCCCTCGGCGGGGGAGCCGTTCCTGTTCACCCTCGGCGAGCTGACCGGCACGGGCGCGGCGGAGCAGGCCCCGCGCGAACCCCTGTCCGAGGAGGCGAAGGCCGCGCTCCGGCACGAGATCGCGCTGTCCGACGAGTGCGCCCGCGCGACCGGGACGGCGGTGTGCCTGGCGCTCGTGGAGCACCGGCCGCGGATCGCCGAGGCCGTCGAGCGCCTGGTGGAACCGCAGATCGCGGCGCTCGTGTCGGACATGTTCCGCGGGTTCGACGGCCCGGAGGCCACTCGCGACGGCCTGTTCTGAGCAGGGAGCACCAGCGCGGCGATCGTCAGGACACCGCGCGGAGCGTCCGACCCGGGATGACGGTGCCGCGGAGCGATCGGTGCTCGACCGGACGGGACGGGTCGTCGATGCGGCCGACGACGAGGTCGATGGCCTCGCGGCCGATCCGCTCGATGGGCTGCTCGAGGGTCGTGAAGCCGATCCAGTCGTTCGCCAGCGGGAAGACCCCGTCGAAGCCGGTCACCGAGAGGTCCTCCGGCACACGGATCCCGCGGCGGGACAGGGCGTCGCAGAGCTCGAGCATCAGTCGGTCGGTCGGGCACATCACGGCCGTTGCCCCGGACTCGCGCACGGCGTCCTGGACGTCCGCAGCGAGGTCGGACACCGGTCGGACGAAGCTCGCGTCGAGGTCGACCGCGCGCACCCCGTGCTCCCGGAGCCGCTCGACCATCGCGCGGGTGCGGGCGTGCTGGGTCAGGGCGTCGCCGACCGGGACGGTGAGCACGACCGCGGTCCGGTGACCCGCGGCGACGACGGCGTCCGCGATCGTCGCGCCGCCGTGCGTCTCGTCGCAGTACACGCTCGACAGGGCCGGGTGCAGCTCGGGTCGACCGGCGACGACGGTCGCGATGCGGGGCGCGAACTCGGCGATCTCCGCCGCGGGCATGAGGCCGCTGCAGACCACGAGTCCGTCGACGCGCATCGACACCAGGGCGGCGAGCGCCGACTTCTCGTCCTGCACGCGTCCGACCCCGGTGGTGGTCACGACGCGGTAGCCGAGCTCGGAGGCCCGCCGCTCCATCACGGCGTGCAGCGCGGTGTAGACCATCGACGAGGCGTCACGGACGAGCATCCCGATGGTGTGCGTGCGGCCACTGACGAGCCCCCGCGCCATGGCGTTCGCGACGTACCCGAGCTCGGCCGCGGCGCGTTCGACGCGCTCGCGGGTCTCGTCGGAGAACCGACCGGTTCCGGACAGGACCCGGGACACCGCGGACTTCGAGACGCCCGCGCGGGCCGCCACGTCGAGGATCGTCGGCTGCGCGCCGCGCCCCCGGGGTCGCCGGTCGCCGTCGGCCTCGCCGCTCACCTGCCCGCCGCGGGGTGCCGGGTCCGGCGCGAGCGACGCGCGCCGGTGACCGCGGCCACGACGGCGCGCCATCCGACCACGAACACGGCGAGGACGATCGTCGCCACGATCACGAACGACAGCGGCAGGGGGTCGCCGGAGACGTCCCCCTGACCGGTCAGCACGCGGAGCAGCAGCCCGACGACGACCGTGGCCACCCAGACGACCACGCCCGTGGGCCACACCCGCATCGGCGCACGCCAGGCCCGGACGACGAGGAAGCCGACGAGCCACCCGGCGAGGAACGGGTACGCGGTCGTCCAGACGCCGGCGGCCGAGGTGGTCTCGCCGTGTGACGAACGCCCGATGGTCGCGAACGCGACGACCAGGACGACGTCGACGACCGCAGCGGTCCAGGTACGGGTGCGTGCGTGCATGCCGTCATCATCGCAGGCTGCGCAGCGGACCGGAGCCTGAACGTCCCGGTACGTCGAGTTCACCCGGTGGCGACGTCTCCGGCACCCGTCGTTCACCCGGGGTCGCCACACTCGACCACCGTGCGGGAACGTTCCCGCACCGCGCGTCACCGCACCGCACCGCACCCCAGACCCACCCGCGTCCCACGCGCCCCACCCCACCGCACCTCCAGACCCCACGAACCAGGAGACCCCCGACGTGAAGACACGAGCCGTGCACCCCCGGTCCCTCGCCGGCATCGCGATCGCCGCCACCGCAGCCGTCGCCCTGTCCGGCTGCGTCCAGAGCGCGAACGCCTCGAGCGCGGGCGACGACGCGAGCAACGGCACCACGAACCTCACCGTGTTCATCAGCGGCGACACCAACGTCCAGGCGCTCTGGGACGGGTCGCTCATCCCCGCGTTCGAGAAGGCCCACCCGAACGTCCACGTCTCGACGAGCATCGACCTGCACGGGCAGCACGACGCCCAGACCCAGGCCAACCTGACCACCGCGGTCAAGGCGGACAAGACCGTCGCGTACGACCTGGTCGACGCCGGCTGGGTCTCCACCGTCGGCAAGGCCGGGCTGCTGTCCACGGTCAGCGCCAGCGCGATCCCGAACCTGAAGAACGTCCCCGAGGCGACGAAGCGCCAGGGTGGCGACGCCGCGATCCCGTACCGGGCGTCGAGTGTCCTGCTCGCCTACGACACGAAGAAGGTCACCGACCCGCCGAAGACGCTCGACGACCTGCTGGCGTGGATCAAGCAGCACCCGGGCGAGTTCGCGTACAACTCCCCGGCGTCGGGCGGCTCGGGCGGCGCGTTCGTCATGACGGTGCTCGCGAAGTACCTGTCGGGGTCGGAGCAGGCGTCGATGCAGACCTCGTACGACAAGTCGCTCGAGTCGAAGTGGGACGAGGGATTCCAGACCCTCAAGGACCTGGGCCCGTCGATGTACCAGAAGGGCGTGTACCCGAACGGCAACGACCAGGTCCTGCAGCTCCTCGGCTCCGGGCAGATCGCCATGGCCCCGGTCTGGAGCGACCAGTTCATCACCGCGCAGAAGGCCGGCACGATCGGCAAGGACGTCGCCTTCACGCAGATCTCCGACCCGTCGTTCACCGGGAGCGCGAGCTTCCTCGGCATCCCGAAGACCGAGCCGGAGGCGAAGAAGCAGGCCGCGGAGGAACTCGCCGACTTCGTCCTGTCGTCGAAGGGGCAGCAGCTCGTCGCGAGCGCCGTCTCCGGCTACCCGGTGGTCCCGCTCGACTCGCTCCCGAAGTCGGTCGCCCAGCAGTTCGCCGACGCCGACCCGTCGACCCTCCGCCTCGGCTTCCAGAGCCAGTTCGCCGCCGACATGAACGCGGCGTGGGACGCGAAGGTCCCGCAGTGACGCAGGTGACCGACCGGGAGGCCCGTGGCGACTCCGCCACGGGCCTCCCGCCCGCCCCGTCGCCGGCTCCGTCGCCGGCACTGACCGGCCGCACCGGTCCGTCTCGGCCCTCGCGCCCGCAGCCCGGTCCGTCGCCGGAGGAGCGCCGCCGTCGGCGCCGCGCCGCCGGGACCGGGCTCGCGCTCGTCGCCGCCCCGGTGCTCGTCGTCGTGCTCTTCGTCGGCGTCCCCGTGGTGAACGCCGGACTGTTCTCGCTCGGCTCCACCGGCGGCCTCAACCAGGCGCTCGCCGACATCGGGCAGGACACCGTGCACGGGTTCTCGTTCGCGGTGTACGGCGCGCTGCTCGGCGACCCCGTCTTCCGCCGCGACCTGGTGGCGACGCTCGGCGTGACCGCGCTGTCGACCGGCCTGACGGTCGCGCTCGCGGTCGTCGTCGCGGTCGTGCTCCGGCTCCGCGGCGGTGTGGTCGGGTCGACCCTCAGCGTCCTGGCGGTCGTGCCGATCTTCGTGCCGGTCGTCATCGCGAGCTGGTCGGTGCTGACCTTCACGGACGGCCAGGGGTTCGTCAGGAGCCTCGGCGCGCAGGTCGGCCTCGACCTGCCCGTGTGGGGATACACGCTGGTGGCGGTCGTCTTCGGCAGCGTCTGGACGAGCCTGCCGTTCGCGGTGCTCATGATCGCGGGTGCGCTGCAGGGCGTGCCCGACGCGCTCGTGGACGCGGCCCGGGACGCCGGCGCGGGGACGTGGCGGGTGGTCTGGCGGGTGCTCCTGCCGATGGCCGCGACCCCGCTCGTGATCGCGACGACCTTCACCGTGATCGGGGTCCTCGGGTCGTTCACGGTGCCGTACTTCACCGGCCCGAACGCCCCGTCGATGCTCGGCGTCGACATCGCGAAGTACTTCCAGGCCTACAACCGCCCGCAGCAGTCCACCGCGATGGCGTTCGTCGTGTTCGCCTTCGCCGCCGCGGCGAGCGTCTTCTACATCCGCTCCACCGTGCGGGCGAACGCACGGGAGCTCGCGACGAAGGGAACGGCACGATGACGCAGCACGGCGGGACGATCCGGCGCGCCACGGGGACCGCGCTCGTGTGGGCCACCGCGGCCGTGCTGGCGGTGTTCATCGCCGGCCCGCTCCTGTGGCTCGCGGCCCGCGCGTTCGCGACGAGCTGGACGTACCCGAACCTGCTGCCGGACGGGTGGACGCTGCACTGGTGGACCACCGTGTTCGACGACCCTGGGCTCGGCGTCGCGGTGCAGAACTCGCTCGTGCTCGCCCCGCTCACGGTGGCCATCGCGGCCGTGGTGTGCCTGCCGGCGGCGTGGGCGATCAGCCGGATCGACTTCCCGGGGCGTCGGGTGGTGCTCGTCGGGCTGTTCGCGACGAACGCGTTCCCGAAGATGGGCCTGTTCGTGACGATGTCCGCGATGTTCACCGCGCTCGACCTGATGAACACCGTCGCGGGGATCCTCATCGTGCACGTCCTCGGCTGCGTGGTGTTCATGACCTGGCTGCCCGCCGCCGCGTTCTCCGCCGTCCCGCGCTCCCTCGAGGAGGCCGCGCGTGACGCCGGCGCCGGTCGCTGGCGCACGTTCCTGACGGTCACGCTGCCGATCGCGTGGCCGGGGATCCTGGTCGCCGTCGTGATGTCGTTCCTCGCCTCGTTCGACGAGGCCCAGGGCACGTACCTCGTCGGCGCCCCGACCTACATGACCATGCCGACCGAGATGTACTCGCTCGTCCTGAACTCCCCGCGACAGGTCTCGGCGGTGTTCGCGATCGCGCTGAGCATCCCCTCCGTCCTGCTCATGACCCTGGCGCGGAAGCACATCATGGGCGGCCGTCTGGCGGACGGCTTCCAGATCCGATGACCGACACGACCACCCAGAAGGGCGACCAGATGACGGACGCACCCTTGCTCACGGACCGCGCCACGCGCCTCCCGGCCGGTTCTCCCGACCCAGCGGAGGACCGCAGCGCGTCCACCGGACTGTCGGTACACGGTCTGCGGAAGACCCTCGGCGGGCGCGACGTCGTCGCCGGCATCGACCTCGACGTCGCACCGGGCGAGCTCGTCTCGCTGCTCGGGCCCTCCGGATGCGGCAAGACGACCACGCTCCGGATGGTGGCGGGGTTCCTGACGGCCGACGCCGGCGTGGTGACCATGGGCGACCGGGACGTGACGACCCTCGGGCCGGAGCGCCGGCCGAGCGCGATGGTGTTCCAGAACTACGCGCTCTGGCCGCACATGACGGTCGCGCAGAACGTGGCGTTCCCGCTCCGCACCCGTCGCGTGCCGAAGGCACAGACGGCGGAGCGGGTGCGCGCCGCGCTCGAGCTCGTGGGGCTGACACACCACGCGACCTCGAAGCCGACCGCGATCTCGGGTGGCGAGCAGCAGCGCGTCGCGCTCGCGCGCGCGGTCGTGCAGGAGCCGGACGTGCTGCTCCTCGACGAGCCGCTGTCGAACCTCGACGCGAAGCTCCGCGTCGGCGTCCGTGACGAGATCCGGCGCATCCAGCAGCGCCTCGGCATCACGACCGTGATCGTCACGCACGACCAGGACGAGGCGCTGAGCATCTCGGACCGGATCGCGGTCATGCACGACGGGCGGATCGAGCAGATCGCGACGCCCGCGGCGCTCTACGCCCGGCCGGCCACGCTGTTCGTCGCCGGCTTCATCGGGTCCGCGAGCACGGTGGCGGGTCGGTTCCTGACCGGGACGCCCGCGACCGTCGGCGCGGACGACACGGTGCTCGTCCGACCGGAGCAGGTGACGCTCTGCGAGGACTCGCCGCTCCGCGCGACCGTCGCCCGTGTCCTGGCGCGCGGGCACTTCGCCGAGGTCGTGCTCGCCGCGGACGACGCCGAGCTCCGGGCGTACGTGACGGGGCCGCCACCCGCGGTCGGGAGCGAGACCGGCGTGCGGTTGGGCGAGGTCCTGGTCTACCGTGACGGCCTGCTCGCCGAGGTGGTCCGGTGACCGCCGCGCAGCGTGCGGCCGACGTGGTCGGGTCGGTCCCGTCTGCCGCGTCGGACGTCGTGGTCGGGTCCGCCGGGTCCGTAGCGGTGGCACCCCCTGGCACGGCCGGGAGGCACGGTGCCCGTCCGCCACGCCTCGTCGCCCACCGCGGTGCGCCGCGGGTCCGGCGCGAGAACACGCTGCCGGCGGTCGCCGTCGCGGCGGCGCTCGGCGCGGAGACGATCGAGGTCGACGTCCGACGCACGGCGGACGGCGTCGCGGTCCTGCTGCACGACGAGACCCTCGGCCGGATGTGGGGCGACGCCCGCCGGGTCGCGGACGTCGACTGGTGCGACGTCGCCCGGCTCGGCAACGGGATCGACCGCATCCCGCGGCTCGATGCCGTGCTCGAACGGCTGGACGGCGAGTCCACCACGCTGCTCGTCGACCTGACCGACCCGGAGGACGCCGTCGTCGCCGCCCGCACGGTCGCCGGGCACGGTGGGGCGGTCCCCGTCGCCTGGTGCGGCTCGGTGCCGGCGATGGTCGCGGTGCGCTCGGTGCTCCCGGACGCCGACGTCTGGTTGGTGTGGGAGTCGCTGCTGCCGCCCACGCCCGAGGACCTCGACGAGCTCGCACCCTCCACGCTGAACCTGGAGCTCGCGTTCCTGACGCCCGACACCGTCACCACGGCGCACGCCCTCGGCCTGCAGGTCTCGGTGTGGACCGTCGACGAGGCCGAGCCGGCCGCCTGGGCCGCCGCGCAGGGCGTCGACTCGATCACCACGAACGACGTCGGCCTGGTCCGGGCGGCGATCGAGGCCGCCGCGCGCCGCGGGCCGGACGCCGGGGACCGCGAGCCGACCGAGACCGAGGTCGCCTCGCGGGCGCAGGCGCTCGCGCACCGGTTGGCGCACGAGGTGATCGCGTTCACGCGCGAGCACCCCGTCGGCGAGGTCACGACGAAGGCGCACGCCGCGGACCTCGTGACCGACGTCGACCGGATGGTCGAGCAGTTCGTCCGCTCCCGGGTCCGCAGCGCGTTCCCGACGCACGGCTTCACGGGCGAGGAGTACGGCGCGTCCCCCGGCGACCGCCACCGCTGGTACCTGGACCCCGTCGACGGCACGACGAACCTGGTCAACGGCGTGCCGTGGACCGCGATGTCGCTGTGCCTGGTCCGGGGCGGACGCCCGCTCGTCGGGGTCGTCGCGGATCCGTGGCGCGGCGAGGTCCTCGAGGCCCGACGGGGGCGCGGCGCGGTGCTCCGGGAGCGCCCGCTCAGGCTCGACGACGTCCCGCGCTCGCTCGCCGGGGCCGTCGTGGGCACCGAACTCGACGGTCACCGGCCGTGGCCGGGCTTCGAGGCGTTCCTGCACGCCCTCGCCGACCGGTCCTGCACGTTGCGGGTCCAGGGCTCCGGCACGATGACGATCGCCCAGGTCGCCGCGGGTCGGGGCGTCGGGGGCTGCGTCGGTGCGTTCTCGCCGGTCGACCACGGCGCCGCGGTGCTGCTCGTGCACGAGGCCGGTGGCGTCGTGCTCACCCGCGGTGGCCCCGTCGACGGGTTCCCGCCGGAGGGGGAGCCGTTCCTCGTCGCCCACCCGGGCGCCGCGGACGAGCTGTACGCGGTGTGGACGGCGGCGCTCGCCGCGGGGTCGGCGGCGGGTCGGGCCCCGTCGAGCTGACCCGGCTCGGGCTCTCGGCCGACTCTGTGCGTGCGTACAGTCAGCGGTCGTCGCCGCTCCCTAGGGTGGCAGTCCACGGCACGTCCCGACCGGGCCGTCCTGCACCGAAGGAGCATCGCCATGGGATTCCTCGACCGTCTGCTCGGCCGTCCCGACCGGGACCGCCGGACGCCGGACCAGTGGGGGCAGCCGCAGACCGGACAGCCGCAGTGGGGGCAGCAGCAGTGGGGCCAGCCGCAGCCGTCCGTGCAGCAGCAGGGGTACCGGTACGGGCAACAGTCGTACCAGGTCCCGCCGCAGCAGCCGGACGCCAGGGGAGCGGGCGGGACCGCCGAGGACGAGCGGGCCGTCGAACGGTACCGCTACCTGCTCCGCACGGCACCGCCGGAGCGCATCGAGGAGGTCCACGCCGAGGCGTTCGCCACCCTGTCGCCCGAGCAGCGCCGGATGGTCTACGACGAGTTCACCCGGTCGGCGCCCGCCGGCGAGGCCCCGCGCGGGGACGACCCCCGTTCCCTGGCCCAGGCGGCGACGCGGTCCGAGATCCGGCAGCCCGGGTTCATGGAGCGGTCGCTCGGCGGGATGGGCGGCGGTGCCGGCGCGATGGGCCAGCGCGGCGGTCCCTCGTTCGGGCGGATGATCGGTGCCTCGATCCTCGGCACGGTCGCCGGCTACGTCATCGGTTCGGCGATCATGAGCGCCTTCCTGCCGGACGCGGGATCGTTCGACGGCGGTACCGATGCTGCGGGTGACGGCGGTCCGGAGGACACTGGTGCCGAGAACGCGTCGTACGACGACGGTGGCGGCTCCGACTTCGGGGGCGGCGGCGGCTTCGACGACTTCGGTGGCGACATGGGCGGCGGATTCGACGTCTGACGCCGAGGCCACCGACCCTCCGACACCGAGCATGTCCGACGAAGGAGCGGCATGGCCATCATCGAGGCCTCCGGGCTGACCAAGACGTACCGCTCGAAGTCCGGCCCGGTGCACGCCCTGGCCGGGCTCGACCTGTCCGTGCCCGAGGGGACCGTGACGGCGCTCCTCGGCCCGAACGGCGCGGGCAAGACCACGACCGTCAAGGTGCTGACCACCCTGGTCACGCCCGACTCCGGCACCGCGACGATCGACGGCGTCGACGTCGTGGCCGACCCGCAGGCCACCCGGCGCTCGATCGGGGTGTCCGGGCAGTACGCGGCGGTCGACGAGAACCTGACCGGGTTCGAGAACCTCGAGATGATCGGGCGGCTGTACCACCTCGGTCGCCGGACGGCGCGGCAGCGGGCGCGTGAGCTCATCGACGTGTTCGAGCTCTCCGAGGCCGGGGACCGCCCCGTCAAGGGCTTCTCCGGCGGCATGCGACGGCGCATCGACCTCGCGGGTGCGCTCGTGATGAACCCGCGCGTGCTGTTCCTGGACGAGCCGACCACCGGTCTCGACCCGCGCAGCCGCCTGGCGCTCTGGGGCATCATCGAGGGCCTCGTGTCGGACGGCGCGACCGTGCTGCTCACCACGCAGTACCTGGAAGAAGCAGACCAGCTCGCCGACGACATCGCCGTGATCGACGACGGCACCGTGATCGCCGAGGGCACCGCCGACGAGCTCAAGGCCCAGGTCGGCGGACACCGCGTGGTCGTCACGCTCGTCGACCCGGCCGACGCGGACGCGGTCCACACCGTGCTGCAGCGGTACGGCGTCGGTGCGGTCGAGACCTCCGGCGACCGGCGGACGTCGGGCATCGCGGTGGACGCCGGTCCGGCGGCCCTCCAGCGGGTGCTGGCCGACCTCGGCACCGCCGGGATCGAACTGCACGACGCGGGCATGCGGCGCCCGACCCTCGACGACGTGTTCCTCCGGCTCACCGGGCACGCCGCGACGGCGGACGAGGCGGCGGCGACCGGCGGGGCGGGGCCGGGACGATCCTCCCGGCGGGGTCGCGATGACCACGGCACGACGTCGGCCGACACGGCGGACCAAGCCGCGGAGCGTGTCCGGTGACCGCCATCGGCACGGCGACCGGACGCCAGCTGCCCGTCGTCGTCACGTCGCCCGTCGCGGTCTGGTTCGAGGACGGCTGGACCGTCACGAAGCGGAACCTCGTGAAGATCAAGCGGTCCCCGGACATGCTCGTGTTCGCGGTCCTGCAGCCGATCATGTTCGTGCTGCTCTTCAGCCAGGTCTACGGCGGCGCGATCCAGGTGCGGGGGACGGACTACACGCAGTTCCTGATGGCGGGGATCTTCGCCCAGACCGTCGTGTTCGGGGCGACGTTCTCCGGGTCCGCGATGGCGCAGGACCTGAAGGAGGGGCTGATCGACCGCTTCCGGACCCTGCCGATGTCGGCCTCGGCCGTGCTCGTCGGACGCACGAACTCGGACCTCGTGCTCAACGGGATCTCGATGGTGATCATGATGGCCACCGGGCTCGCCGTCGGGTGGCGGGTGCAGTCCGCGCCGCACGAGTTCCTGGCCGGGGTCGGGCTGCTGCTGCTCTTCAGCTACGCGTTCAGCTGGGTGATGGCCCTGCTCGGGATGAGCGTGAAGACGCCGGAGGTCATCAACAACGCCTCGTTCATGATCCTGTTCCCGCTGACGTTCATCTCGAACGCCTTCGTGCCGAGCGAGACGATGCCGCTCGTCCTGCGCGTGTTCGCGGAGTGGAACCCGGTGTCGTCCCTCGTGCAGGCCGCGCGTGGACTGTTCGGCAACGTCGGGACGGCGCCGGTGCCGGACGTCTGGACGATGCAACACCCGGTGCTCACCGTGCTCGTCGGCATCGCCGTGATGCTCGCGGTCTTCGTGCCGTGGGCGGTGAACAAGTACACCCGGATCAGCGCGAAGTAGACCCGTGCTCCCGCGGACCACCGGGACCGCTTACCATCGTCTCTCGTGACAGCGACCGATGCCGAGCGCGCCGCCCAGCGCGACGCCACCGAGCAGGCCCCCGACCGGAGCACCAGGCTCCGTCGCTGGATGCTGCACGGGGCCGACCAGGGGGCCTCGCACCAGGGACCGCACCAGGTCGAGGTCGAGAAGACCCACCCGTGGTGGCGGGTCATGTGCCTGACCGGCGTCGACTACTTCTCGACGCTCGGCTACCAGCCGGCCATCGCGGCCCTCGCCGCCGGGCTGCTGTCCCCGATCGCCACGATCGTGCTCGTCCTCGTGACCCTGTTCGGTGCGCTCCCGGTGTACCGCCGGGTCGCGCAGGACAGCTTCAAGGGTGCCGGCTCGATCATGATGCTCGAGAAGCTCCTGCCCTGGTGGGCTGGGAAGCTCTTCGTGCTCGTGCTGCTCGGCTTCGCGGTGACGGACTTCATGATCACCATGACGCTGTCGGCCGCCGACGCCACGGCGCACATCGCCGAGAACCCCTTCACGCCGCACTGGTTCACCGACATCCCGGTGCCCCTGACGCTCGCGCTCCTCCTGCTGCTCGGCGTCGTGTTCCTCCGCGGCTTCAAGGAGGCGATCGGCATCGCCGTCGGGCTCGTCGCCGTGTACCTGACGCTCAACGCCGTCGTCGTCGGGGTCGCGCTCTGGCACGTGTTCGAGCGTCCCGTCGTGGTCGACGACTGGTGGACCGGCCTCACCACGCAGCACAGCAACCCCCTCGTGATGATCGGCATCGCGCTCGTGGTGTTCCCGAAGCTCGCACTCGGCCTGTCCGGCTTCGAGACCGGCGTCGCGGTCATGCCGCAGGTCCGCGGCGACGCCACCGACGGCACGAGCGCACGCCCCGAGGGCCGCATCCGGGGGACCCGTCGCCTGCTCACCACCGCGGCGATCATCATGAGCTCGTTCCTCATCACGTCGTCGATCGCGACGACGTTCCTCATCCCGCAGCGCGAGTTCCAGCCCGGCGGGCAGGCGAACGGCCGGGCCCTGGCGTTCCTGGCGCACGAGTACCTCGGCAACGTCTTCGGCTCGGTGTACGACTTCTCGACGGTCGCGATCCTGTGGTTCGCGGGTGCGAGCGCGATGGCGGGCCTGCTCAACCTGGTGCCCCGGTTCCTGCCCCGCTACGGGATGGCGCCGCAGTGGGCCCGTGCGACGCGTCCGCTCGTGATCATCTTCACGCTCATCGCCTTCGCCATCACGATCCTGTTCGAGGCCAACGTCGACGCCCAGGGCGGCGCGTACGCGACCGGTGTCCTCGTGCTCATCACGAGCGCCGCCTTCGCGGTGACGCTGTCCGCGCGCCGGAAGCAGCAGCGGAAGCGCGTGGTGGCCTTCGGGGTCATCACCGTCGTGTTCGTCTACACGACCGTCGCGAACATCATCGAACGGCCGGACGGCGTCCGGATCGCCGCGGTGTTCATCGTCGCGATCGTGGTCGTCTCGCTGGTCTCCCGTGTCCGCCGCTCGTTCGAGCTGCGGGCGTCCTCGATCGAGCTCGACGCCGTCGCCCGGCAGTTCATCGAGGCCGACGCCGACCAGTTCAGCGCCGTGTGCATCATCGCGAACGAGCCGGGTGCCGGCACCGCTGCCGCCTACCAGGCGAAGGGGCGCGAGGAACGACGCGACTCCGGCATCCCCGCCCGCGTGCCGACGATGTTCCTCGAGGTGCTCCCCGCCGACTCGTCGGACTTCGAGGAGGACCTGCTCGTCGAGGGCCACGTCGTGCACGGGCACCGCGTGCTCAAGGTTCGCTCGGGCAACGTGCCGAACACGATCGCGTCGACGCTGCTCGCGATCCGGGACATCGCCGGGGTCGTGCCGGGCATCTACTTCGAGTGGAACGAGGGCAACCCGATCCGGAACGCGATCCGGTTCGTCTTCACCGGCGTCGGCGACGTCGCCCCGGTCACGCGAGAGGTGCTCCGAGAAGCCGAACCGGACGTGAACCGGCGGCCGACCGTCCACGTGTCGTGACCGACGGGGCGGTCGTGCACCGCGCCTCCCGGCCGCTCGGCGGGTCCGTGGCGGTGCTCGTCGCCGCCACGGTGTGGGGCACGACCGGCACCGCGACGCACTTCGCCCCCGGGGTCCCGGCGTTCGTGTTCGGGGCCGTCACGTTCGGACTCGGCGGGCTCCTGCTCGCCGCGACGACCGGTCGCCCGGCGGTCCGCGCCCTGGGTCGGGCGGGGACCCGCGGCTGGGCGCTGCTCGGCGCCGCGTCGCTCGTCGTCTACGCGGTGGCCTTCTACGCCGCGCTCGCCGACGCGGGGGTCGCGCTCGGCACCACGGTCGCGATCGGGTCCTCGCCGGTCTTCGCCGGTCTGGTCGAGTGGGTCGCCGACCGTCGGCGGGCGAGCGGCCGCTGGGTCGTGGCGACCCTGGTGAGCGTCGCCGGCATGGTGCTCGTGACGCTCGCGCGCTCCGAGGCCGCCGGCTCCGGGGCGCTGCCGGTGGGGCTCGGGAGTGCGCTGCTCGCCGGGCTGACCTACGCGACGTACTCGTGGGCGGTCGCGCGCGGGATGCACGCGGCCACGCGGACCGTGCCCGTGCCGGTCCCTGCGCCGGAGCCGGCGCGCGGACCGGGCGTCGGTGACGCGCGCGGCGTCCTGGGCGCGGTGTTCGGGCTCGCGGCGCTGCCGCTGGTCGTCCTCGCCCTGGTCGCCGGTCGGGACGCGCTCGTGCTCGGAGCGAACTGGCCGGTGTTCCTCTACCTGGCGCTCGTGCCGACGGTGCTCGGGCACTCCCTGTACGCCGTCGGACTCCGGAGCGTCAGTGCCTCGGTCGCGACGCTGCTGTCCCTGTTCGAGCCGGTCGTCGCCGCGGTGCTCGCCGTGCTCGTCGTCGGGGAACACCTCGGCGGAGCCGGCTGGATGGGCGTCGCCCTCGTGATCGGCGGCCTGGCGCTGCTCGCGCTGCCGGGTGGACGCCCGGCAGCGCGGGAGCGATCGGTCCGGGTCAGTTCCCGGTGATCTGGTCGCGCACCTTGCGCCGGAGCACCTTGCCGATCATCGAGCGCGGCAGGTCCTCGACCACGACGATCCGTCGCGGCACCTTGTAGGCCGCGAGCTGGTCGCGGGACCACGCGCGGAGCGCCTCGGCGTCGAACGTCCTCGGGTCCTTCGGCACGACGGCCGCGACGACCTGCTCGTTGCCGCCCTGCGTGATGCCGACGACCGCGACCTCGCGCACGCTCGGGTGCTTGAGCAGTGCGTCCTCGACCTCGGACGGGGACACGTTGAACCCGCCGGTGATGATGAGTTCCTTGAGCCGGTCGACGATGCTGACGAAGCCGTCGGCGTCGATCGACACCACGTCACCGGTGCGGAACCAGCCGTCCGGGGTGAAGACCTCGTCGGTCGCCTCGGCCTTGCCCCAGTACCCGCGGAACACCTGCGGGCCCTTCACCTGGAGCTCGCCGGCCTCGCCCGTGCTGAGCACCTTCGTCGGGTCGTCCGGGTCGACCACACGCGCCTCGGTCGACGAGAGCGGGAGGCCGATCGCGCCGAGTCGCCGCTCCGGGGAGACCGGGTTCGCCATCAGCACGGGCGAGCACTCGGACAGGCCGTAGCCCTCGACGAGGTACCCGCCGGTGCGGGCCTCCCACGGCTCGACGACGTCCTGCGACAGCGGCATCGCGCCGGAGATGCCGATCTCGATGCCCTGCAGCGACACCTTCGCCGAGTCGGCGGCGTGCTGCAGGCGGGTGTAGATCGGCGGCACGGCGGGCAGGAACGTCGGCGGGTGCTTCTTCATCGCCTTGAGGACGAGGGCCGGGTCGAACGCCGGGAAGAGCACCAGGCGCGAGGCCATGCTCATCGCGAAGGTCAGGCAGAGCGTCAGGCCGTAGGCGTGGAACATCGGCAGCACCGCGTACACGGTGTTGTCGCCGCGGCGGATCTGCGGCACCCACGCGCGTGACTGCGCGGCGTTCGCGAGCAGGTTCCGGTGGCTGAGCACCGCGCCCTTCGGCACCCCGGTGGTGCCGGACGTGTACTGGATGAGCGCGACGTCGCTCGTCGCCGGACGCGGGTGCCGCTTCGACAGCTTCCGCGTCGACACCAGGTCGTCCCACTTCGTCGTGCCGCGCACGCTCGTGGTCAGCTTCGCGCGGGACTCCCGCGCCTTCGCGACCGGCAGCGCCAGGGCGAGGCGCGTCGTGCGGGGCATCGCACGGGTCAGGTCGACCGAGACGATCGCGTCCACCGCGACGTCTGCGGGGAAGTCCTGCAGCGTGGCGACCGACTTGTCCCATGCGATCGCGACCTTCGCGCCGTGGTCCTCGAACTGGTGCCGGAGCTCGCGGGCCGTGTAGAGCGGGTTGTGCTCGACGACGATCGCACCGAGCCGGAGCACCGCGTAGAAGGCCACCACGTGCTGCGGGCAGTTCGGCAGCACGATGGCCACCCGGTCGCCGGCCGTCACGCCGAGCTTCCGCAGTCCGTTCGCGGCGCGCAGGATCTGCTCCTGCAGGTCCGCGTAGGTGGTGGTCCGGCCGAAGAACTCGAGCGCCACCTTCCCCGGGAACCGTGCCGCGGACTGCTCCACGATGTCGGCGAGGGAGCCCGTGGGCTCCTCGATGTCGTGCGGGACCCCCGGGGCGTACGAGGCAAGCCAGGGACGAGGCGTGTCGATGCTCACCCGGCCAACCTACCGGCGGGGTGCTGCCGACGGTCAGTGCTGACTGTCAGGGGCGCGACGGACGATGGGTGCATGCCTTCCGTGTCCGACGCGTTCCGCACCCGCCTCAACGACACCTTCACCAACGGCGCCACCGAACGACCCGAGTGGATCGACGCCCTCGAGCAGGGCTCCGACGCCGGGTTCTTCGGACCGGGCTCCGCCACCTGGGCGGTGCACGGCGGCAACCACACCGTGCTCGCGGGCGTCCGCGCGCTCCTCGTGCAGGCGCTGCACCCCGGTGCGCTCGCCGGCGTCGCCGACCACTCCCGCTACCGCGAGGACCCGTTCGGACGGCTCGCCGGCACCATCCGCTGGATCTACACGGTCTCGCACGGCGACACCGAACAGGCCACGCACGCCAGCCAGTGGGTGCGGAAGCTGCACGAGCGGGTGGTCGGGGAGTACGTCGACGGGCACGGGGTCACCCGGCCGTACGCCGCGAACGACCCGGACCTGGCCCGCTGGGTGCACCTCGCGTTCACCGACGCGTTCCTCCGCAGCGCGCAGGTCTGGGGAGCGCCGATCCCCGGCGGGGCCGACGCCTACGTCCGCGAGTGGGCGATCGCCGGACGCCTGATGGGCGTCGACGACGCACCGGAGTCCGAGTCCGAGCTCCGCGCGCAGATGAACGGGTACCTCGACCGCGGCGAACTCAAGGCCGACGCCCGCACCCACGACGTGGTCCGGTTCATCAAGGACCCGCCGCTCGCGCGGCTGCTGCGTCCCGGTTACCGCGCGCTCTTCGACGGTGCGGTCCTGTCGCTCGACCCGCGGCACCGCTCGATGCTCGGCCTGCGGACGCCGGCCGTCGGCCCGGTGGCCCTGCCCGTCCGTCAGGTCGCGGGCGTGGTGCTCGACGGGATCGGCGCGGTGCTCGGCAACACCCCCGGATCGGAGCGCGCAGCGCTCGTCCGCATCGCCCGCCTGCAGGGCGCGTCCGACGCGACCGACTGACGGACAGGAGGCACGGTGCCAGCCGACACCGTGCCTCCTGTCCGCCCCGTGGTGCGTCAGAAACCGGACGGCACCCGCGGCGTGTAGGCGGACTCGAGTCGCGACACCTCGTCCGGGGTGAGCTCGATCGCGGTCGCGGCGACCGCGTCGTCGATGTGGTGCTCCTTGGTCGCGCCGATGATCGGTGCGCTGACCGCGGGCTTCCCGGCGACCCACGCGAGGGCGATCTGCGCCATGCTCGCGCCGCGCGCCTCGGCGACCTGCTGCACCGCGTCGACGATCGCGCGGTTCACGGCCTCGTCCTGGCGGTAGAGCGTCTTGCCGAACTCGTCGGTGTCGGCGCGGCTGCCGGAGCCCTGCGCGTCCCAGGGGCGGGTGACGCGACCGCGGGCGAGCGGGCTCCACGGGATCACGCCGACACCCGTCGCCTGCGCGAACGGGTGCATCTCGCGCTCCTCCTCGCGCTCGAGCAGGTTGTACTGGTCCTGCATGCTGACGAACCTCGTCCAGCCGTGGCGCTCCGCGACGTGCTGCATCTGCGCGAACTGCCACGTCCACATGCTGCTCGCGCCGAGGTAGCGCGCCTTCCCGGCCTTGACGACGTCGTGCAGTGCCTCCATCGTCTCCTCGATCGGCGTGTGCGGGTCGAAGCGGTGGATCTGGTACAGGTCCACGTAGTCCGTGCCGAGGCGGGTGAGCGAGGCGTCGATCTCGTGCATGATCGCGGCGCGTGACAGCCCGGCGCCGTTCGGGCCGGGGCGCATGCGGTTGAAGACCTTGGTGAAGACCTGGACCTCCTCACGCGGGGCGATCTCCTTGAGGAGCGCGCCGGTGATCTCCTCGCTCGAGCCCGCGGAGTACACGTTGGCGGTGTCGAACGCGGTGATGCCGGCTTCGTACGCGCGACGGACGAAGGGCCTGGCGTCGTCGATGTCGACGCTCCACGGGTGCGCGCCCTGGTCCGGTCGGCCGTACGACATCATGCCGAGGACGACCCCGCTGATCTCCAGGCCGGAGGCTCCGAGGCGCGTGGTCGGCACACGGGTGGTCGGGGTCGTGTCCGTGTCCGTGGCCGAGCGGGCGGTATGTGCTGCGTTCTGGTCGGGCTGGTCGCTCGTTCCGCCCGCTCGGCGCGAACGGGCGGAATCTGCTGCGTCCAGGTCGTCGTGGTCGTTCGTTTCGCCCGCTCGACTCGACCGGGCGGAGGCTGCATCGCTCATGCGTTCACCCTGGCATCGCGCCCTGTGACGGCGAGCAGGCGGACCTGCAGCGGAGCGTCGTCGTCGACGTCGACCGGGGCGGCGTAGAGGCCGGTCGCGGCGAGGTCCTCGATCTGCGGCTCGAAGTACTCCCACACTGCGCGGACGAGATCCTCGGGGAGCGTCTCGTTCGACCCGGTCGCCCGTGCCAGGTCCCAGGTGTGGATGGCGATGTCGCTGGTCTGTTCGGTGAGGTACTGCCGCGCGCTCACGACGTCGGTGCTCAGGTGCACGGGGACGTCAGCGGGCGAGTTCCGCCAGGCCTCGGTCGCGTCCGCCGCGTACTTCGCCCACTCGGCGGGCAGATCGGCGCCGATCGGCTCGAGGTCGGCCTCGGCCTGCGCGTAGTCGCACCCGGTCAGGAGCTTCGGGATCCACCGCTGCTCGTCGATCACGTGGGCGACGAGGTCCCGGGTGGTCCACTCGGAGTCGGGGGTGGGGGCGTCCCAGTCGGTGACGGCGTCGACGCGGCGGCCGAACTCGGCTGCTGCGAGGGCCTGCAGCGCGATCCAGTCGGTGGCCATGATGGTGCTCCTGTTCTTCGGGACGGGTCGTCGGTGGTCGGCGTCTGTCCGGTCCTGGTGGAACGGCCGGCGAGAGCGGGCGATTCCCGTCGTTCATCGGTCACGGTACGCCGGGGCGGGCGGCCGAGATGGGGTCTGGTGAACGGATGGGTTGGGGCGAACGGGCGGAATCGGCGGGGTTGGTGGTCGCTGCGGCGCACATCTCGCCCGCTCGCGCTCGGCTGCTCGTGTTCGCGCCCGACGACGCCGATGCCGACGGCCACGCCAGGCCAGGCAGGCACCAGTGGCCGGGAACGCCGAACGGCCCGGCTCCGTGGGGGAGGAGCCGGGCCGTTCGCCGGGTACTGCAGGTGTTCGGTGCCCTGGTCAGCCGCTGAGCGTCACGCGGACGAGCTGCAGCCGGACGGGGTCGAGGGTGCTCAGGCCGCCTGGAGGACGAACTGCACGTCGAGGTTGATGGTGACGTCGTTGCCGAGCGTGAAGCCACCGGCCTCGAGCGCAGCGTTCCAGTTCACGCCGAACTCGGTGCGGTCGATCTTGGTCGTCGCCTCGGCACCGAGCTTGACCTGGCCGTAGCCGTCGGTCGTGACGCCGCCGAACTCGGTCTTCAGGGTGACGTTCTTGGTCACGCCACGGAGCGAGAGCTCGCCGTCGATCAGCATGTCGTCGCCGTCCTCGCGGATGCCGGTCGACTTGAAGGTCATCTGCGGGTGCTCCTCGGCGAGGAAGAAGTCGCCGGTCGCGAGGTGCTGGTCGCGCTGCTGCTGCTTGGTGTTGACGCTGGCGACGTCGATCGAGGCCTCGAGCGTCGAGTCGAGGGGGTTCTCGGCCGTGACGAGCGTGGCGTCGAAGCGCTCGAACGAGCCCTTGACCTTGCTGATCGCGAGGTGGCGGACGGAGAAGGTGACCTCGGAGTGCGTGGGGTCGATCTTCCAGGTACCGGTCTGGTAGCCGGGGATGGCGGAGGCGGTGAGCGTCATGGTGACTCCTTCGAAGCGATGGTCTGCGGTTCCCGAACAGCACACACTTTTACATGCGCCTGCATCGAACCCGATGGTAGCCCATTCTGCACCCGTTTGGTTGAAGCGTCAACCAATGTTCACGAGACAGACGTGAGCTGATGCCACGGACGTGAGTCGTGCCTCCCGTCCGAACCCGTCCGCAGGAGGCGAGCCACCCGCCGGACGAACTCGTCGACCAGCGGGCCGACGTCGTCGGCGGTCGCTCGTACCAGCCACCAGTCGACGTCCTTCAGGCGTTCTCCGCGGGTGAGGTCCTTCCGGAAGGTGCGGGCGTCGGTGCGGTGCAGATCGCTCTCGTACTCGATGGCGACGCGTGCGTCCGGGTAGGCGAGGTCGACACACGCGACCCAGCGGCCGTGCTCGACGACGTCGTGGTTCCGGAGCGGTTCTGGGAGCCCTCGCCGGACGAGTGCGAGTCGGAGGCGGGTCTCGCCGGGGCTCCGCGACCCGACCCGGACGAGTTCGAGGGCTGCCCTCGCGCGCCGGGTGCCCCGCGCGCCGCGGTGTCTGCGCAGGGCTCGCCGGAGCTCGTCGACGGTGCACCAGTTCAGCCAGCCGACCAGTGCGTCGCCGACGACGACGAGCTCGTCAACCGTCAGGGCGGTGGCGAGCATCACGAAGGTGTCCTCGGGAGCGACGAGGGCGGCGGCGCCCGAGTACACCACTCGGATGCGCCCCTGCCTGGTGCGGTGGCCGATCGTCCCGCGAACCCGCAGTGCCTGGTCCGTCCCGATGGTCGTGACGTGCACGCGTCGGTCGCGTTCGAGCCGCACGGGCAGCGGGACGCCCAGCAAGTGGGCGGCGGTCGCGTGGCTGAACGCCTGATCGCGGCGCAGTCGTGGTGCGACGGCGCGTGCGAGCTCGTCGTGCGAGCGGGGTGCTGTCCAACTCCGCGTGCCGTGGAACGGTCGGACGAGGCGGCGGGAGCGCAGGACGGCTTGCGAGACGCCGCGGTGCAGGGCCTCACGGACGCGGAACGGTCGCGTCCGGAGGCTGTGGGGGAAGTGCGCTGCGAAGACCATGCCGACAGCGTTGCCCAGCAGGCCGGGCCGTGGGCGGTCGGAGCGATCGACTGTGGATGGTCGGGCCGCGATGCGGGTTGTGGAGGAACGGGAGCGAGGGGCTGGAGCGGGAGCGAGGGGCTGGAGCGGGAGCGGGCGGGCGCGGCGCGGGAACGCGTGCGGGTCGCGGCACGCGAGCGGGCGGAAGGGGCCGTGGACGGGAGGTGCGGGGCGCGTGTTCCGCCCGCTCGCGTCCGGCGGGCGGCGCGGACGGCGCGGGCGGCGCGGGCGGCGCGGGCGGCGCGGGCGGGGCGGGCAGGGCGGGCGGCGCGGCCGGCGCGGGCGGCGCGGGCGGCGCGGGCGGCGCGTGAGCGGGCGGAAACGACGTAGGACGGGAGCCGCGGGGCGCGTATTCCTCCCGCTCGCGTCCCAGGCGCCCCGCCCCGCGCACCCCGCCCCGCGCACCCCGCCCCGCGCGCCCCGCCCCGCGCACCTCGCCCCGCCCCGCCCGCACCAACCAGGTACTCGCACGGCCACTCATCGCCGCCCGGGCCCCGGTAGCGTCAGGACCATGGAATTCAGGTACCTGGGCAACTCCGGACTCAAGATCTCCGAGATCACCTACGGCAACTGGCTGACGCACGGCTCGCAGGTCGAGAACGACGTCGCGACCCAGTGCGTCCGCGCCGCCCTCGAGGCCGGCATCACCACGTTCGACACCGCCGACACGTACGCCAACACCGCCGCCGAGACCGTGCTCGGCGAGGCGCTGAAGAGCGAGCGCCGCCAGTCGCTCGAGATCTTCACGAAGGTCTACTGGCCGACCGGGCCGAAGGGGCACAACGACGTCGGCCTCTCCCGCAAGCACATCATGGAGTCGATCGACGGCTCGCTCGAGCGCCTCCAGACCGACTACGTCGACCTCTACCAGGCACACCGCTACGACCACGAGACCCCGCTCGAGGAGACCATGCAGGCCTTCGCGGACGTCGTCCGCCAGGGCAAGGCGCTCTACATCGGCGTCAGCGAGTGGAACGCCGAGCAGATCCGCGCCGGCGCCGCACTGGCGAAGGAGCTCGGGTTCCAGCTCATCTCGAACCAGCCGCAGTACTCGATGCTGTGGCGCGTCATCGAGGGAGAGGTCGTGCCCGCCTCGAAGCAGCTCGGCCTCAGCCAGATCGTCTGGTCGCCGATCGCCCAGGGCGTGCTGACGGGCAAGTACAAGCCGGGCCAGCCGGCCCCCGAGGGCTCCCGCGCCACCGACGAGAAGGGCGGCGCGGACATGATCAAGCGGTTCATGCGGGATGAGGTCCTCGAGGCCGTACAGCGCCTGCAGCCGGTCGCCGACCAGGCCGGCCTGACGCTCGCCCAGCTCGCGATCGCGTGGACGCTGCAGAACCCGAACGTGGCCTCCGCGATCGTCGGTGCGTCCCGCCCGGAGCAGGTCACGGACAACGTCAAGGCAGCGGGCGTCACCCTCGACGCCGACGCGCTCGCCGCGATCGACGACGCGCTCGGCGACATCCCGGAACGCGACGCGAGCAAGACGGTCAGCCCGGAGCGGCGCCCCGCGTAACGCGCGAAGGACCGACGGACGGGAGGCACGGTGCCGACTGGCACCGTGCCTCCCGTCCGTCGTCCCGTCACCACACAGCGCTCGCGACCGTCCAGACGGACGGGGGATCTGACCCCTGATCAGCCGAAACGCTGACGGATGTTCACTGATGAACAGCAGGTGTCGCGGAACTGGCAGGGTCCTGGCAGACCGTGTACCCCACCCAAACCACCCCGTCGCGTGCCCCCGAAGAGGGGGCATGACCCGAACCGACACCCCCGTTCTGGTGCCACCCGGCATCGGGCCGGTGCCGACCCCCGTTGCAGTTCCCGCCGCACGCGCCGCCCACCCAGCGGCATCCGCCGGCCCTGCGGTGACCGTGGCTCGGCGGGCGCTCGCCTCCCGCCTGCGCGCCACGGCGACGCAGCTCGCCTCGTTCGGCGCCGTCTGCTTCGTGATCGACCTCGGCGTCTACAACCTGCTGCGCGCGACCGTCCTGACCGACGGTCCGATCGCCGCCAAGATCGTCTCCGCCGTCGTCGCCACCGCGGTCGCGTGGCTCGCGAACCGCTCCATCACGTTCCGCTCGCAGCGGCAGGTCGGCCGGAAGGAGACCCTCCGCGAGGGACTCCTCTTCGCCGTCACGAACGTCGTCGGCCTCGGCATCGCCGCAGCCTGCCTGTTCGTCTCGCACTACGTCCTCGGCTTCACCTCGACCCTCGCCGACAACGTCGCCGGCAACGGGGTGGGCCTCGTCCTCGGCACCGTCTTCCGGTTCGTCGCGTACAAGGCCCTCGTCTTCCGTTCCACCGACGCTCACGCGAAGGAGCACGCCGCATGACCATCACCGCCACGCTGCTGACGGCCGCCGGGCCGCTGCTGCAGCCGAACGAGGGGACCGGGCCCGCAGGGAACCTCCCGAACCGTGGGACCACGGACGTCCCGACGGGAGGCTCGGGGCAGGCCCCGCAGGTCGCCTGGTCGCTGGGTGAGTGGATCGGGTACTCCGTGCTCATCGCCGTCTCCGTGCTGCTCACGGTGATCGCACTCACCACTCTGTGGTGGATGCTCCACGCATGGCGGTCACGAGACGCCCTGAAGTCGACGAGCTTCAGCCAGACACCGTTGCCCGCGGCGCACCGCTTCACGCTCCTCGTGCCCGGGCGGCACGAGCAGGACGTGATGGGCCAGACGCTCGACATGCTCGCCACGCAGGACCACCCGGACTTCGAGATCATCGCGATCGTCGGCGAGGACGACCCGGAGACCGACGCGGTCGTCCGGGCCGCCGCGGCCCGCCACCCGTCCCTCATCAAGGTGGTCGTGGACGACACGGCGCCGAAGAACAAGCCGAAGGCGATGAACCTCGCCCTGCAGTACGCGACGGGCGACATCGTGGGCGTGTTCGACGCCGAGGACGAGGTCTACCCGCGCCTGTTGAGCCTCGTCGACTCGCGGTTCCAGGAGACCGGTGCCGACGTCGTACAGGGCGGTGTGCAGCTCATGAACTTCCGGTCGAGCTGGTGGGCGCTCCGCAACGTGCTCGAGTACTACTTCTGGTTCCGGTCCCGCCTGCACTTCCACGCCGGTTCGAAGTTCATCCCGCTCGGCGGCAACACCGTGTTCGTGACGAAGGAACGCCTCGACTGGTCGAACGGCTGGGACGCACACTGCCTTGCAGAGGACTGCGAGCTGGGTGTGCGGCTGTCCGCCGACGGCGCGAAGGTCGTCGTCGCCTACAGCCCTGAAGCCGTCACCCGCGAGGAGACCCCGCCCACGTTCGCGTCCCTGCTCAAGCAGCGGACCCGGTGGAACCAGGGGTTCCTCCAGGTGCTCGGGAAGGGGGAGTGGAGGAAGCTGCCCTCGTTCCGTCAGCGGTTCTTCGCGCGGTACATGCTGACGATGCCCTTCGTCCAGGCCGCGACCGGCCTGCTGATCCCGCTGAGCGCCCTGATGATCCTCTTCGTCAAGGTGCCCACCGCGATCGCGCTCATGACGTTCATCCCCGTGGCGCCGACGCTCATGCTGCTCGCCGTCGAGGTCGTCGGGCTGAACGAGTTCGGCCGGCTGTACCAGGAGAAGGTCCGGGCGCGTGACTACGTGTTCCTCGTGCTCGGGCTCGTGCCGTACCAGGTGTTCCTCGCCGCGGCTGCGGTCCGGGCGGTCGTCCGGCACGTCAAGGGCCAGAACGGCTGGGAAAAGACCGAGCACACCGGCCAGCACCGCACGGGAGCCGTGCAGCAGGAGGTCGTCGGGTTCGCGAACGCCGTGACCACCGACGCCGGGACCCGCGAACTCGCCGGTTCGACCGCAGGAGGTGGCCGATGAGCGCCAGCATCACCCACACCACCGGGATCCCGGTCCGGGGGGCTGCATCGTTCTCCGGCGTCCGCGGGTGGTTCCGGGTCCATGCAGCCAGCCTCGGCTGGCTCGTGCCGGTCCTCGCCGTCACCGTCGTCGTGCAGGCGTGGAACATGGCCGGCACGCCGCAGCGCATCGACGACGAGGGCACCTACACGGCGCAGGCCTGGGCGATCGGGCACCTCGGCGAGCTCACCCACTACACGTACTGGTACGACCACCCGCCGCTCGGGTGGATCCAGATCGCCGGGTACACCGCGTTGACGGGCGCCTTCGCCCGCTACCCGTTCGCCGTCGAGGCCGGCCGCGAGGCGATGGTCTTCTTCGCCGCCGTGTCGAGCCTCCTGCTCTTCGTCCTCGCTCGCCGACTCGGCGCTGGTCGGGCGACCGCGGCCGCGGCAGGGCTCGTGTTCGCGCTCTCCCCGCTGGCCCTGCAGTACCACCGCACGGTCTACATCGACAACGTGGCGACGCCGTGGCTCCTCGCCGCGTTCGTCCTCGTGCTCAGCCGGCGTCAGCAGCTCGCCGGGTTCGCCGGGGCGGCAGCCTGCCTGGGCGTGGCCGTGCTCTCGAAGGAGACCTACCTGCTCGCGCTGCCGTTCCTCGTCTGGATCGCCGTGCGTCGGGCCGACCGCAGCACACGCCGGTACACGCTGAGCGTGGCCGGCGCGGTCCTGGTCGTGATCGGTGGAGGGTACCTGTTGCTCGCCGCGGTCAAGGGCGAACTCCTGCCCGGCAGCGGCCGGGTGAGCCTCCTCCAGGGCATCACCTACCAGCTCGGATCCCGTGCCGCGTCCGGCTCCGTCTTCGACGCGGGGAGCCTGGCGAACCAGGCGGCGTCCCAGTGGTGGGCGCTCGACCCCGTGTTCATCGTGCTCGGCACGGTCGCGGCGGTCGTCGGGCTCTTCCTGCGTCGGGTCCGACCGATCGCGGCGATGCTGGTGTTCCTGCTCGCGATGATGTTCCGTCCGAACGGGTACCTGCCGGTGCCCTACGTCATCGTGCTCGTCCCGTTCGCGGCGCTGCTCGTGGCGTACACGGCCGAGCGGGCGGTCCTCGCCGTCGCGGGGCGGACACGCAGCCGCGCGGGGAGCCGGATCGGCGGCGTCGCACGACGCGGGCTGGGGGCTGCCTGGGTCGCCGTCACCGCGACCGCGCTCGCCGTGGCCGTCCCCCTCTGGGGCGTCCAGCTCCGCGGGTTCCTGGTCGCGGACCTGGACCGGCCGATGCAGCAGGCCGAGCAGTGGGTCGGCGACAACGTCCCGAAGTCGTCACGGCTGCTCGTGGACGACGCCATGTGGGTCGACCTGGTCCGTGACGGTTTCGCCCGCGACAACGTGATCTGGTACTACAAGCTCGACACCGACGCCGCCGTGCAGCGCCAGTCGCCGAACGGGTGGAAGGACTCGGACTACGTCGTCACGACCGACTCGATGCGCACCGGTGGCAACTCGTCGCGGGACGTCTCGCTCGCGGTCCAGAACTCGACGAGCGTCGCGAGCTTCGGCACCGGTGACCAGCGAGTGGACGTCCGTCGCATCCACGCAGCGGGGACGACCGCCGCGGACGAGGCCATCACCGCCGCCACGAACGGGCGGAAGACGATGGGCACCGAGCTGGCACAGAACCCGGCGCTCCGTGCCGACGCCGGCACGAGGTCCCAGTTCCGCGCCGGTCAGGTCGACTCCCGTGCGATGCTCGCCCTCGGGCAGGTCCTAGCCGACCAGGACGTCCGCGTCGACCGTTTCACGTCCCTGACCGGCGAGGAGCGGCAGCCGTTCCGACGGGTTGTCCTGCACACGAGCAGCGGCGAGACCGCCGTCCGGGTCGCAGACACCTTCGCGGCGATGAGCGAAGCGATCCGACCGGCGGACATCGAACGGGACGGCAGCCGGGTCGTCGTGACCTACGCCCCCGCCGACCCGACCACGACGCCGACCACGGCGTCCTGAGGCCGCTGGCTGCGTGCCCACCCACGTGACGAGCAACGGCCGCGAGCGGGCGGCAACGGCCGTACTGGGCACGAGGAGCGAGCAGGTTCCGCCCGCTCGCTCGCTGGCCCCGACCCGGAAGCCCGACCCGAAGTCCCGACCGGAGACACCGAACCCGATCCCGGAACCCGACCCCGAGGAGCACCACGATGCACACCACCGACACCACCGACACCACCGACACCACCGGAACCACGAACACCCGCGTCGCGGCGCGGCATGCCCTGTCGCGTCGCGCAGCCCGCCGCCCGCTCGTCGTCGGCGGCGTCGCTGCCGCCCTCGTCGCCGCTGCCGTCGGGCTCACCGTTCCGCAGACGGCGACCGCGGCGACGTCCGGCGACGAGGGCTGGCTGCGCGTCGGTCACCTGTCCCCGGACACCAAGGGGGTCGACGTCGAGCTCACCAGTCTGTCCGGCGGCAAGAAGGTCTTCGAGCTCGACGACGTGACCTACGGCCAGGTCAGCCCGTACCAGGAGCTCCCGGTCGGGACCTACGTGCTGTCCATGCGCGCTGCCGACGACCCGGACTCCACGCCGGTCATCTCGACCGACGTGCAGGTGCAGCAGGGCGACGCGAACACCGTCGTCGCCTACGGCAAGAACGACGACCTCAAGACGACCGCGTTCACCGACGACCTGCAGCAGCCGGGCGACGGCAAGGCGAAGCTGCGGCTCGTGCAGGCGGCGACCACCGCGAAGGAGGTCGACGTCAGCACCGCCGACGGCACCACCGTCGCGCAGGACGCCGCGTTCGGGACCGCGACCCGGTACGCGACCGTCGGCGCGGGGAAGTGGCGGCTCGACGTCTCCGGCGACGGGCAGCGTGGGACCGCTGACGTCGACCTCGCGGGCAACACCGTGTCGACGCTGTTCGTCCTCGACGACAGCAAGGGGGACCTCACCGTCGTCCCGGTGACCGACGCCGCAGCCACGGCGGCCACCCCGTCGGGCGGCGTCCAGACCGGCGGCGGTGGCTCCGCCGCAGGACGTCCCGTCACCGAGTTCACGCACGCGGTCGTCGCGGCGTTCCGCTCGCTCTTCCGCTGACGGGCAGGAGGCGCGGTGCACGTGAGCGGGTCCGCCCACGGGCGCCGCGCCTCCGCAACGACCGTCCCCGACCACCGGAGAGGTACAGCCGGCATGACCCGCAAGACCTGGATACCCATCGCCGCCGCGGCGACGCTCGTCGTCGCCGTCGGCGCCGCGCTCGTCGCCGTCCGCCCGTGGAGCGCGACGGCGCCGCAGGCCTCGATCACCTCGAACGCCACCTCGACGTCCGCTCCGGACGTCGACCGGAGCGCCGCGCAGTTGCGCTCCGACTTCATCGACCGCTACGTGCGCGACGGCCGGGTCGTCCGGACCGACCAGGGCGGCGACACCGTGAGCGAGGGGCAGGCCTACGGCCTGCTCGTCGCCTACGCGAGTGACGACCGGAAGACCTTCGGCGAGGTCTGGTCGTGGACGGAACGCCACCTGCTGACGGACGACCACCTGCTGGCGTGGCGGTGGACACCAGGAGCGGGCGTCGCGGATGACCAGTCCGCGAGCGACGCCGACCTCGACGCGGCCCGCGCCCTCGTGCTCGCGGGAGAGCGATGGGACGACGCGCGGTACACCGAGGCGGGGAAGACCCTCGCCGCGGCGATCCTCGACCACGAGACCGCCGAGACCGACCTCGGCACGATCCTGTTGCCAGGGCCGTGGGCCGACCGGGAGCCCTACCGCTACAACGCGTCGTACGCATCGCCGGCGGCGTTCCGCGTCCTGGAGCGTGCGACCGGTGACCGACGTTGGGCAGCGCTCGCGAACGGGTCCCGCGCCGCGACCGCCGCGGTCCTCCGGGCCAGCGCCCTTCCGAGCGACTGGTCTCAGGTGCACGCCGACGGTGCAGTCGACCCGATGGCGGCGTCCGGCGACCAGGGACCGGTCGTCTACGGGTGGGACGCGATGCGACTCCCGCTCCGTTGGGCCGAGGCCTGCTCCGCACCGGACCGGGCCCTCGCCGGGCAACTCGCGCCCACGCTGCGGCGCAGCACGACGCTCGCGGCGCAGCTCGACCTCGGCGGCACAGCCGTGACCACGGACACCAGTGCGCTCGCCTACGCCGCCCGGGCGGCCGCCGAGCAGGCGGACGGTTCGTCGTCGGCGGTGACCGCGGACCTGCGTCGGAGCGACCGGACGTCGGCGACGACCCGGACGTACTACGGCGACGCCTGGGCGGCGCTCGGCGCGACGATGCTCACGTCGGACGTCCTCGGCGGGTGCGCGGTCGGTCCCCGGAGCGACTCGTGAGCGGACGCCGGGCCGCTGCGCCGCGTCGCGAGCACCCGACCACCGTGGTGCGCGGGCGACGTCGAGCGAGCGGGCGTCGCGGGGTGGTCGTCGCCGGAGCGGTCGCGGCCGTGCTCGTCGTCGGCGGCATCGCCGGGGTGGCCGTCGCAGCGACCGGCGCCGGCGGCGCTGCGACCGGCCGTGCCGCGGGGACCAGCGCGTCGGCGTCGACCGATCCCGGCGCCGCGAGGAACGGGTCCGGCGGGAGCGACACGTCCGGGTTCCAGGACCCGGCCGCACCGGCGGCGCGGTCGAACGCGACGCCGGTCCGTGTGGAGATCCCGGCGATCGGCGTCTCCTCGGGGCTGGAGGACCTCGGCCGCGGTCCCGCCGGCGAGCTGGACCCGCCGAAGGACTGGGACAGTGCCGGCTGGTTCTCCGGTGGGATCGTCCCCGGGCAGGTCGGTCCCGCGGTCATCGCGGGCCACGTCGACAGCCCGACCAGCGCCGCCGTGTTCTACCGTCTCGACGAACTCGTGCCCGGTGACCAGGTGCAGGTCGGGATGTCCGACGGGACCACCCGTACGTTCACCGTCGAGCGGTCCGAGCGTGCGGCGAAGTCCGCCTTCCCGACGAGCGACGTCTACGGCAGTGCGCCGACGCCCCAACTCCGGCTGATCACGTGCGACGGCACCTTCGACACCGCGACCGGCCACTACACGGACAATCTGATCGTGTTCGCAGACCTGTCGTCAGGATAGGCCCGACGCGCTTCGGTATCGTCTGACCCGACCCGCAAGGAGCACCATGAGCAAGTCCCTGGTCATCATCCCGACCTACGACGAGGCGGAGAACGTCCGTCCGATCGTCGCGCGCACCCTCGCCGCGACCGACGACAGCGTGCACGTGCTGGTCGTCGACGACAACTCCCCGGACGGCACCGGCGACATCGCCGACGCGATCGCCCGTGAGACCGACCGGGTGCACGTGATGCACCGCACGGTCAAGGACGGCCTCGGCGGCGCGTACCTCGCGGGGTTCGCCTGGGGTCTGGAGCACGGGTACGACAAGCTCGTCGAGATGGACGCCGACGGCTCGCACCACCCGGAGTACCTCCCGTGGATGCTCGAGCTCGCCGACTCGAACGACCTGGTCCTCGGTTCCCGTTGGATCAAGGGCGGTGAGGTCGAGAACTGGCCCTGGTACCGCGAGCTGCTGTCCCGCGGCGGGAACCTGTACACCCGGATGGCGCTCGGCATCGCCGTGCGGGACGCGACGGGCGGCTTCCGGGTCTTCACCTCGTCGGCGTTCGAACGGATCGACCTGGCCGGTGTCGCCTCGAAGGGCTACTGCTTCCAGGTCGACCTGTGCTGGCGCGCCCTCGAGGCCGGCCTGCGCGTCGTCGAGACGCCCATCACCTTCACCGAGCGCGAGTTCGGCGTCTCGAAGATGAGCGGCAACATCGTGCGCGAGAGCCTGACCCTCGTCACGAAGTGGGGCATCGACCGCCGGCTCCGCGAGCTCCGCTCGCTCATGCGCGATCACCGGCGGCTGCCCTCGGTGCGCCGCAACGCGCACGCGGTCGGCGACCGCACCGCCTGACGCGGCGGGTCTGCCGGACCTGCAGGACGGACGGGAGGCGCGGTGCCGGCTGGCACCGCGCCTCCCGTCCGTCCGGTGGTCGCCTCGGCGACCCCCGTCGCCTTGGTGAGCGCCGTCGCCGTGGTGACCACCGTCGCCGTGGTGACTACCGGAGCACGACGACCCCGCGGCCGTCGAAGTGGACGCGGCCGTCCTCGACCGAGGCCGACCCGAACCGGTAGAGCTCCTCGCCCGAGCTGTCCGGGACCGGCACGTCCGCGGCATCGTCGGCGAAGTGCACGACGACGTGGACGGGCGCTGCGTCAGGTCCGAGCAGCCCGCGCGTGAGCACGAGCCACCGGTCGTCCGCGTCGAAGCGGACCGCGTTCGCCTCGTAGCGGTGGTCGACGAACGCCTGCTCGGTCCGACGCAGCGCGACGAGCACCCGGTAGGCGCGGAGGATCGCCGCACCCCGCTCCGAGGTGACGTCGGCCCATTCGAGCTTGGAGTTCGTGAACGTCGTCGGGTCCTGCGGGTCGGGCACCGTCGACTCGTCCCAGCCGTGCTGCGCGAACTCCTTGATGCGTCCCTCGGCCGTCACCTTGCCGAGTTCGGGCTCCGGGTGCGAGGTGAAGAACTGCCACGGCGTCGTCGCAGCGAACTCCTCGCCCATGAACAGCATGGGCGTGAACGGCCCGAGCAGGGTCAGCGCGGCCGCGATGACGAGCGACTCGTCGTCGAGGGTCGCGGCGAGCCGGTCACCTGCGGCCCGGTTGCCGATCTGGTCGTGGTTCTGGTTCGCGACGACGAGGGCGGTCGCGGGCGAGGTCCCGCGGTCGATCGGTCGACCGTGCCGCTTCCCGCGGAACGACGACCACGTACCGTCGTGGAAGAACCCGTGGTCCAGGACCTTCGCGAGCGCCGACAGCGGGGCGAAGTCGGCGTAGTAGCCGTTCGTCTCCCCGGTCACCGCCACGTGCACGGCGTGGTGGAAGTCGTCGGACCACTGACCGGTGAGGCCGTACCCGCCGGCTTCCTGCGGGCGGAACATGACCGGGTCGTTGAGGTCCGACTCCGCGATGAGCGACAGCGGGCGTCCGACGGACTGCGCGTACGCCTCGGTCTCGGAGGCCATCGCCTGCAGGACGTGGGGCCGGGTGGTGTCGCGGATGGCGTGCACCGCGTCGAGGCGGAGCCCGTCGACGTGGTGGTCGCGGAACCACATGCGCACGTTGTCGAGCACGTACCGGCGGACCTCGGGGTCCTCGACGTTGACCGAGTCACCCCACGTGTTGCCGAGCCCCTGGAGCAGGTACGGCCCGTACAGCGGCAGGTAGTTCCCGCTGGGCCCGAGGTGGTTGTACACGACGTCCTGGATGACGCCGAGGCCGAGCGCGTGCGCCGTGTCGACGAACCGGTCGTAGGCGTCGGGACCACCGTAGGGGTGGTGCACGGCGAACCAGCCGACACCGTCGTAGCCCCAGTTCCACTCGCCGTTCACCGCGTTGACGGGGAGCAGCTCGACGAACTCCACCCCGAGCTCGACGAGGTGGTCGAGCTTGGCGGCCGCGGCGTCGAGCGTGCCCTCGGGGGTGAAGGTGCCGACGTGCATCTCGTAGATCACGGCCCCACGGGCGGGCCGACCGGTCCACGACTCGTCGGTCCAGGCGAAGCGCTCGGGGTCCACGACCTCGGACGGGCCGTGCACGCCCTCGGGCTGGTACCGGCTGCGCGGATCGGGTCGGACGGAGTCGTCGTCGTCGATGCGGAAGCCGTAGCGCGCGCCGACGACGGGGACGACGTCGTCGGTCGCCCACCAGTCGTCGTCGCCGCGGGTCATGGCGTACTCGGTGCCGTCGACGACCAGGCGCACGCGCTCGGGGTTCGGCGCCCAGACGGCGTAGCGGGCGGGAACGGTCATGCGTGACCCTCCAGGATCTCGATCTCGGCCTGCTGGTCGGAGACCGCAGCGGTGTTGTTCGTGCTCGTGCCGGACGTCACCGGTGCGGCGTCGTGCTCGGATCCGGTGGGGTCGGCGTCCGCGACGTCCGCCGGGACGAGCAGGGCGACGGGCAGGTCGGCGAGCAGCGCCGACAGGGCGATGCCGCGGGACGCCGGGAAGCGACGACCGGTCAGCAGGTCGACCCGGTCGGCCGGCACCGGGTGGACGAGCGTGTCGCCCCACCCGCCGACGCGCTCGAGCCCGACGGGCAGCCGCGTCGCGACCGTCACGGCACCGCCGCGGTCGAACGCGAGCACGTGGTCGGCGGCGATGCCGGTGGCCTCGAGCCCGAGGTACCGGGTGAAGAGCTCGGGGTGGTCGCGTCGGACCCGCAGGGCGCGGCTCGTCACGAGGACCTTCGCCGCACCGTCCAGGCCGACCGCGGGCAGCTGCTCCGGACCGGTGCCCTCGGGGCCGTCGAGCGTCGCGAGGACGTGCCGCAGCTCCGTGTAGTCGACCGGGCGGCGGTTGTCCGGGTCGACGAGCGAGCGGTCCCACGCCTCGGTGCCCTGGTAGACGTCCGGGACGCCCGGCATCGTCAGCTGGACCAGCTTCTGCGCGAGCCCGTTCGACCAGCCGGCCGCGTCGATCGTGCGGTCGAGCTCGTCGAGCACCGCGACCACGCGCGGGTCGTCGAACGCGGCGTCCACGAGGGCGTGCATCTGCTGTTCGAAGGCCTCGTCCGGTTCGGTCCAGGTCGTGCTGTCACCGGCTTCGCGCGAGGCCTTCTCGGCGTACGCGTGCAGGCGCTCGCGGCTGGCCGGGCGGGCACCCACGATCGCCTGCCAGAGCAGGTCCGCGAACACCGCGTCGTCGAGCGGCGCGAGGGCGTTCAGCTGCTCGAGGGCGCTCGACCACTCCGACCCGAGCTCGGCGAGCACCGCGATGCGGGCGCGGGTGTCCTCGCTCCGCTTGGTGTCGTGCGTGGTCAGCGTGGTCATCGTGTGCGGCCAGCTGCCCTGACGCTCGCGCTGCGCCTGGTGGAAGTCGTCGACCGACACCGCGAACACGCTCGGGTCGCCGCCGACCTCGCTCAGGGAGCTCAGGCGCGACGTCCGGTAGAACGCGGTGTCCTCGACGCCCTTCGCCATCACCATGCCCGAGGTCTGCTGCAGGCGGAGCGCCGCGGCGTGCCCGGGGTCGACGAGCGCCGGCGCGATCCGGTCGATCACGTCGTCCAGGTCCGGCCGCGTCTCAGCCGCGCGCTCCAGGGCGTCGATCAGGTGGTGGACGCCCTCGGGCAGGTAGGTGCGGTAGACGTCGAACGATGCGACGATCTCGGCCACCGCGTCGACCACGCGCTCCTGCGGCAGGTCACCGGCCGTCGACGCGAGGAGCCGGGCGAGTCGGGCGACCTCGCTGCCGAGGATCCCGTCGGCGATGCCCCGGCGGGTGTCGTGGGTCAGCTGCTGCCAGTCGGTCGGTTCGGCGCCGGACGCGGCGGTCAGCGCCTCTTCGCCCGCGGGGTCGACGAAGACGCGGTCGACGACGCCGAGCGCGTCGTAGCCGGTGGTGCCGTCGACGGGCCACGAGGACGGGAGCTGCTCGCCCGGCTCGAGGATCTTCTCGACCAGCGTGTAAACCCCGCCGGTCAGGTCCGCGAGGTCCTGCAGGTACCCGGCCGGGTCGTACAGACCGTCCGGGTGGTCGATCCGCAGGCCGTCGACGAGCCCGTCGCGGAACCATCCGCCGATCGTGTCGTGCGACGCCGCGAACACCTCGGGCTCCTCGACGCGGATCGCCGCGAGGGTGTTCACGGCGAAGAACCGGCGGTAGTTCAGCTCGTGGTCCGCGCGCTTCCAGTGCACGAACGCGTAGTGCTGGCGGGCGTGCACGGTCTCGACGTCGTCGCCGTCCTGCACGGTTCCGGGAGCGGTCGGGTAGGCGGTCTCGCCGACGTACAGCCGACCGTCCCGCAGCTCGACGGCGTCGAGCAGGCGGTCGTCGAGCACCGGGACGCGGACCTTGCCGTCGCCGGCTTCCCAGTCGACGTCGAACGCCCACGCGACCGGGCTGGCCTGGCCCTGTTCGAGCAGCGACCACCACCACGGGTTCGCCTCGGGCGTCGCGACGCCGACGTGGTTCGGGACGACGTCGACGAGCACGCCGAGTCCGGCGGCGTGGGCGGCCTCGGCGAGCCCGCGCAGCGCTGCGTCGCCGCCGCGCTCGGTGTCGACGTGGGAGTGGTCGACGACGTCGTAGCCGTGCTGCGAACCGGGCTCTGCCTGGAGCACGGGGGAGAGGTACACCCAGTCGGCGCCGAGGTCGCGGATGTGCTCGACCACGTCCTGCGCCCGGGTGAGGTCGAAGTCGGGGGTGACCTGCAGTCGGTAGGTGGACGTGGGGACGCGTCTGGCGGTCACCTGGTGGCTCCTGTGCTGGCGGGTTCGGGAGTGGCGCTGTCGTCGGCCGGCTCGGAGCTCGCCGGCTCGGAGCTCGACGGGTCCGTGCCCGCCGGGTCCGTCGCCGAGGTGGCGGGCGAGGCCGCGGGGTTGGTCGGCGTGGACGGCTTCGCGTCCGTGGCGGCGTCGACCGGGGCCGTCGTCACCTCGTGGTCGGGCTCGGCGCGGAGCACGATCATCGACCGTGCGGGAACGTCGAGCGGCGTCCCGGCGTCGAGGACCTCGTCGCGGGCACCCGGGTCGGCGGTGTCGATCCGCACGGTCCAGCCCGGCGAGTACTCCTCCGGGGGCAGGGTGAACGTCACCACGTCGTCGTGTGCGTTGTAGTACGTCAGGAACGCCACGTCGGTGACGCGCTCGCCCCAGCGGTCACGCCCGCGGATGCCCTCGCCGTTCAGGTACATCCCGACGCTCTTCCCGAAGCCGGAGTCCCAGTCCTCGGGGTCCATGGCGTCACCGGAGGGCGTCAGCCACACGACGTCGGGGAGCGGTTCGCCCTCGCCCCGGCGGACCGGACGGCCGTTGAAGTACCGCGTGCGGCGGAACGTCGGGTGGTCGTGGCGGAGCTTCACGACGTCGGCGGTGAACTGGATGAGCTCGTCGTCGGCGTGCTCCCAGTCGATCCAGCTGATCGGCGAGTCCTGGGCGTAGACGTTGTTGTTGCCGCCCTGGGTCCGCCCGAGCTCGTCACCGTGCGTGATCATCGGCACGCCCTGGCTGAGGAGCAGCGTCGCGAGGAAGTTCCGGCGTCGCTGCAGCCGGAGTGCGTTCACCGCGGGGTCGTCGGTCGGCCCCTCGGCGCCGGAGTTCCACGAGCGGTTGTGGCTCTCGCCGTCGTTGTTGTCCTCGCCGTTGGCCTCGTTGTGCTTCTCGTTGTAGGCGACGAGGTCGTACAGCGTGAAGCCGTCGTGCGCGGTGATGAAGTTGATGCTCGCCTTGGGGGTGCGGCCGTCGTGCTCGTACAGGTCGGCCGACCCGGAGATACGGGACGCGAACTCGCCGAGCGTCGACGGCTCGCCGCGCCAGAAGTCGCGCACGGTGTCGCGGTACTTGCCGTTCCACTCCGACCACTGCGGCGGGAAGTTGCCGACCTGGTAGCCGCCGGGACCGACGTCCCACGGTTCCGCGATGAGCTTGACCTGCGACACGATCGGGTCCTGCTGGACCAGTTCGAAGAAGGCTGCCAGGCGGTCGACCTCGTAGAACTCCCGCGCCAGGGCCGCCGCGAGGTCGAAGCGGAACCCGTCCACGTGCATCTCGGTCACCCAGTACCGCAGCGAGTCCATGATCAGCTGCAGCGAGTGCGGGTGACCCACGTTGAGCGAGTTGCCGGTGCCCGTGGTGTCCATGTAGTACCGCTTGTCGTCGTCGACCAGGCGGTAGTACGCGGCGTTGTCGATGCCGCGGAAGGACAGCGTGGGACCGAGGTGGTTGCCCTCGGCGGTGTGGTTGTAGACGACGTCGAGCACGACCTCGATCCCCGCACGGTGCAGCTCGCGCACCATCGCCTTGAACTCCTGCACCTGCTGCCCGCGGTCGCCGGACGACGAGTAGTGCGAGTGCGGCGCGAAGAACCCGATGGTGTTGTAGCCCCAGTAGTTCGACAGCCCCTTCTCCTGCAGGGTCGAGTCGTTCACGAACTGGTGCACCGGCATGAGCTCGAGGGTCGTGACGCCCAGTCGCTTGAGGTGCTCGATGACCGCCGGGTGCGCGACGCCGGCGTAGGTGCCGCGCTGATCCTCCGGGACGTCGGGGTGTGTCTCGGTGAGGCCCTTGACGTGCGCCTCGTAGATGACGGTCTCGCCGTACGGGATGCCCGGCGAGCGGTCGCCCTGCCAGTCGAAGAAGGGGTTGATGACGACCCCCTTCATCATGTGGGGCGCCGAGTCCTGGTCGTCGGTCGAGTCGGGGTCGCCGAAGGTGTACGAGAACAGCGCCTGGTCCCAGTCGATGTCGCCGCTGGTCGCCTTGGCGTAGGGGTCGAGGAGCAGCTTGTTCGGGTTGCCGCGCAGTCCGTGCGCCGGGTCGTACGGGGCGTGCACGCGGAAGCCGTACTCCTGCCCCGGTGCCACGTTCGGCAGGTACGCGTGCCAGACGTGCGCGTCGACCTCGACCAGGTCGACGCACTCCTCGTTCCCCGCGTCGTCGAAGAGGCACAGTTCCACGCGGTCGGCGACCTCGCTGAACAGGGCGAAGTTCGTGCCGCTGCCGTCGTAGGTCGCCCCGAGGGGGTACGGACTGCCGGGCCAGGTGTGCAAACGGTCCTCCAGGTGTGGGTGCCGCCAACGTATCGGCGCGGCCCCTCCGCGTCCGCAGACAAGCCCCAGCAGTGGACGAGGGTGACTCCGCGCGTCGCTGTGGAGGAGTGGCCGAGTAGCCTCGCGCGCATGGCCAACATCGTGAGTCAGATCGCAGACAAGGTGCGCCCGATCGGCGTCTCCACCAACTACGGCGAGCCGGTCGAGGTCGGCGACCAGACCCTCATCCCGGTGTCGCTGGGCTGGTTCGGCTTCGGCGGCGGCGGGGACGGCGACGACAACGGCGGCGGGGGTGGCGGCGGCGTGTCGATCCCCGTCGGCGCCTACGTGCGCCGTCCCGGACAGGACCTGCAGTTCGAGCCGAACCTCATCTCGCTGCTCGCGGTCAGCATCCCGACCATCTGGGTGACCGGCAAGGCGCTCGCCAAGGTGGTCCGCGCACTCAAGAAGTGACCACAGGACGGACGGGAGGATCGTGGCGACGCCGCCACGATCCTCCCGTCCGTCATCTGGTCGCCACCCGTCTAGACTGCTGCCACACACACGGGAGTCCGGGACCACCGGGCTGAGAGGGAGCGAACGGCGCTCCGACCGTCGAACCTGATCCGGGTCATGCCGGCGCAGGGAGGAGTCAGCACCATGCCTGCAACCATGCAGTCCACCGTCCCGTCCACCACCCTCCGGCGGTCGCTCCGCTGGCGCGTGGTCGACGTCGTCGTCGCCAGCGTCCTCGCGGTCGCGATCGGCGTCGTCTTCAAGCTCTGGGAGTTCGGCTACGAGCCGCTCAGCGCGGGAGCCGCCCTCGTCCTGCCGGGATCGCAGTCGCTGTTCGGCGGCGTCTGGCTGCTCGCCGGGCCGATCGTCGCGATCGTCGTGCGGAAGCCCGGAGCCGCCCTGTACGCCGAGATGGTCGCCGCCTCGGTCGAGGCGCTGCTCGGCACGCAGTGGGGGTGGCTGACGCTCGAGGCCGGTCTCGTGCAGGGCCTGGGCGCCGAGCTCGTCCTCGCGCTGTTCCTGTACCGCGTGTACCGGCTGCCGGTCGTCGTCCTCGCGGGCGCGGCCGCCGGTCTCGCGCTCGGCATCAACGACACCGTCCTGTGGTACCCGGGGCTCGACGCCGGCTTCAAGGCCGTCTACGTCGTGTGCGCCGTGGTCTCCGGTGCCGTCATCGCGGGTGCCGGGTCCTGGGCGATCGTCCGGGCGCTCGCCGCGACCGGTGTCCTGTCGCAGTTCGCGGTCGGCCGGGAGCACGCCAAGCGCACGACCCGCAGCGCAGCGTGACGGCCGTGTCCGCCGGTCGTGCGGACGCAGCGCCCGCGACCGAGGTCCCGGCGAGCACCGGACCGGCCGGCATCGTCTTCCGTGACTGGGGGTGGCGCTACGCCGCCCGCAACGAGTGGGCGGTCCGCGGGGTCCACCTCGAGGTGCGCCCGGGAGAGCGGGTCGCGGTCGTCGGACCGTCCGGCGCCGGCAAGTCGACGGTGCTGCGGGCCGTCGCGGCGGTGCTGCCCGACGAGCCGGACCCGGCCGACGACACCGCCGCGGCCGTCCAGGGCACGGTGCTCGTCGACGGTGCCGCACCGGGGACGGTCCGTGGACGGGTCGGGCTCGTCATGCAGGACCCCGAGGCGCACACCGTGATGTCGCGTGTCGGGGACGACGTCGCGTTCGGGTGCGAGAACACCGGCGTGCCGCGTGACGAGACCTGGCGGCGCGTCCGGTCGGCCCTCGACGTGGTCGGCCTCGACCTGCCGCTCGACCGGTCGACGACCGCGCTGTCCGGCGGGCAGCGGCAGCGCCTCGCGCTCGCGGGCGTGCTCGCGATGCGGCCGGGCGCGCTCGTGCTCGACGAGCCGTGCGCGAACCTCGACCCGGACGGCGTGCGCCAGGTGCACGACGCCGTGCGTGCGGTCCTCGACGAGACCGGTGCGACGCTGCTCGTCGTCGAGCACCGGATCGGCACCTGGCTCGACCTGGTCGACCGGCTCGTGCTGCTCGCTCCCGCCGGCGGGGTCGTCGCGGACGGCACGCCGGCCGAGGTCCTCGCCGCGCACGGTCCGGCGCTCGGGGCGGCGGGCGTGTGGGTGCCCGGGTCGGAGCCCGCTCGGGGCTCGGCTCGGCAGGCGATCCCCGCGGAGGACCGCGCGCACGCTCGGGCGCTGCTCGACGCTCGGGGACTCGCGACGGCGCGCGGTCGGGGTCACCGGGTCGGCAGCGGCATCGACCTGACGGTCCGGCGCGGGCGTGTGCTGGCGGTGACCGGGCCGAACGGCGTCGGGAAGTCGACGCTCGGCCTGACGCTCGCCGGGCTCCTCGCCCCCGACGACGGCGTCCTCGAGGCCACCCCCGCCCTGCGGCACGGCCTGGCCGGGGCGGCGCCGTCGTCCTGGTCCAGCCGGGAGCTCGCCGGCCGGATCGGGACGGTGTTCCAGGACCCCGAGCACCAGTTCGTCGCGGCCACCGTACGGCAGGAGCTCGCCGCCGGACCTCGGGCGCTCGGTCGTGCGGACGTCGAGGACCAGGTGGAGCGGGTGCTCGACGACCTCGGCTTGGCACACCTGGCCGACGCGAACCCCTTCACGCTGTCCGGTGGTGAGCAGCGACGGCTCGCGATCGGCACGGTGCTCGCGGCGGAGCCCGACGTGCTCGTGCTCGACGAGCCGACCTCCGGACAGGACCGTGCCACGTGGCAGGCCGTCGTGGACCGGCTCGGCGCGCTCGCGGACGCGGGGACGGCTGTCGTCGCCGTGACGCACGACCGTGACCTGGTGCGGGCGCTCGACGCGGACGAGGTGGTGCTCGGCCCGGAGGGCGTGCGACCGGCCGGCCCGGGCGGTCTGCGGCCGACCGGCCCGGGGACGGCGGACGGTGTCGTCGCCGACGTGGCGGGGGATGCCCGGCCGGTCGTCCCGGGGACCGCAGCCGACGCGCGGGGGCGATCCGTGCCTCCCGTCCGGCCCCGCGGGATCCGCGGGGTGCAGCCCGTCGCGTCCCTGCTCGGGGTGCTCGCGCTCGGGCTGCTGCTCGTCCTGAGCCTGGACGTCGTGTCCGCAGCCGTCGCGCTCCTGCTCGAGGTCCTGCTGCTGCCGCTGCTCCGCATCCCCTGGCGCACGCTCCTGCTGCGGACCGCACCCCTGACTGCAGCGGTCCCGCTGACGGCCGTGAGCATCGCGCTGTACGGCCGGCCGTCCGGACGCGAGTGGTTCGACCTCGGCTTCGTGCGCGTCACCGACGGGTCGCTCGAGCTCGCCCTGGCGACCGCTCTCCGGGTGCTCGGCGTCGGACTGCCGGCGATCGCGCTGTTCGTGCGGGTCGACCCGACCGACCTCGCGGACGGGCTGGCGCAGCTCCTGCGGCTGCCCGCTCGGTTCGTGCTCGGGGCACTGGCGGCGGTGCGGATGACGACCCTGCTCGGCGGGGACTGGCGGCAGCTGCGCAGTGCCCGGCGTGCCCGCGGGTTGGCCGACACCGGGCGGCTGCGTCGGGGTGCGTCGATGGCGTTCGCGCTGCTCGTGGTCGCGCTCCGGCGGGCGACGACGCTCGCGGTGGCGATGGAGTCGCGTGGGTTCGGGGCACCGGGTCGGCGGACGTGGGCACGACCGGCGCGCTTCGGCGGCCCCGAGTGGGCGATGGTCGCGGTGCTCGTCGGGATCGGTGCGGTGTCGGTCGCGGTGGCCGTGGGCGCGGGGACGTGGCGTGTCTGACGGGGTCGCGGACGCCCTGGCGGCTGCGGCGGCCGCTGCAGCTGCAGTTGCGGGTGCTGCTCCGGGTCTCCGTGCGGCTTCCGGGCGGGGGCGGCTCGTCGTGCTGGTCGACGGGCGCTCGGGGACCGGCAAGACGACGCTCGGCGACGCCCTCGGGGACCGGCTCGGCGCCCGGGTCGTGCACCTCGACGACGTCTACCCGGGGTGGGACGGGCTCCGTGCGGCGGCTGACGCGGTGGTGACGGACGTCCTCGGCGCCCGTTCCGGCTACCGGCGGTGGGACTGGACGACGTCGACCACGGCGGGGTGGGAGTCGATCGACCCGGACGTGCCGCTCGTCGTCGAGGGGTGCGGTGCGCTGTCCCGGGCTTCGGCGCCGCTCGCGTCCTTCCGCGTCTGGCTCGAGGCGGACGACACCGTCCGGCGCGACCGGGCGATCGGCCGTGACGGCGAGGTCTTCGCCCGGGAGTGGGACCGGTGGGCAGCGCAGGAGTCGTCCTTCATCGCGGCGGAGGACCCGGCGGCGCTGGCGGACGTGGTGGTGCGGACGTAGGGGTGCCGGGTGGACCCGGGGTCGCGCCGTGTGGACTCGTGGTCGCTACGCCCACCCGAGTTCGTGCAGCCGCTCGTCGTCGATCCCGTAGAAGTGCCCGATCTCGTGCACCAGCGTCGTGTGGACCTCGTCCCGGAGTTCCTCGACGGTGTCGCACTCCAGCAGGTGCTGCTTCCGGAACACCACGATCCGGTCCGGGAGCTCGCCGAAGCCGTACTGGCCACGCTCGGTCGCGGCGACCCCGTCGTAGACGCCGAACAGGTCGGAACCGTCCTCGGGCTCGTCCTCGACGACGAAGACGACGTTGTCGAGTCCGGCAACCATCTCGTCGGGCAGCCGGTCGAGCTCGTCGGTCACGAGCTCCTCGAACGCGTCGGCGGACATCTCCATCACGGGCACGATCGTGGCACAGCGGACTGTCCGACGGCTGGAGCGTCACGACCCGTCGTCGGTCGACCTCCCCAGCTCGATCCCGGCAGCCGACAGGGCTCGGCCCATCGCCGAGGCGGCGGTCGCCGCCGCTTCCGGGGTGACGTGCAGGGCATCGACCCGCACGAGCTGGTCGTCGATCACCGCGGGACAGCGACTGCTCGCGCACCAGACGGGCGTGGTGTCGACGAGCCTGACGCCGTCCAGGCGGGCGACCAGGCGCCGCTGCTGCGCACTGGGCCGCGTCTCGCACATGGCCGGTCGTCCGCCCGGAACAGCGCAGGACCGGATGTCGGGTCCGACCGGGTTCGGGAGCAGGAAAGCGATGGCCGCGTCGGTCCGCGTCTCGTCGAGCAGATCGCGGAGCCCGTCGACCAGGGGCGTGGACTCATCCCGGGAACCCTCGGCGTTCATCACGAGCACGAGGTCCGGCTGCAGCTCCTCGATCGTCGTCACCACCTGCTGCTTGTGACGCTCGCAACCGTCCCCGTCGGTGTCGAAGTGGATCTCGGCGGCGGTGAAGGGACACCCGAAGCGCGCGAGGTCCAGGATGCGCCACG